>JAGCOR010000002.1 GCA_017642585.1 Alphaproteobacteria bacterium
CATTTCTGGCAACGCGAATTTTACCCGTTGCAGTCATAGATGCGCGCTTTTTCAAGTACGACTTTGTCTTTAATTTTGGCATTTTTACCTCTTTTTTCTTATCGTCTTGGTGGCAGCCAATTGCCACTTTGGACATTCAACACGGCATATTTTGGCAGAATAAAACAAAAAATCAAGTTTTTATTGAATAATCGTTTTTTGGTGGTTAAACTGAAAACCGATGATACAAACCAGCGCATCTTCCAAGATACTGACTTTAATAAAATCTGCAGCCGCAGCGGCGGTTTTGCCGGTCTTATTCATATATATTATGATTGCAAAGCCAGATTATAAGATTATGAACGGTCTTGCCCATGTTGTCTTGCCTGTGGCAAATGTCATCGGGGATGTTATAACTTGGCCGATTCGTGTTATTGGCGACATGTTTCAAGATTTACACGAATTATCGTCTTTGCGGGCTGAAAACGCCGAATTACGCGTCCGGCTGGACGAAGCGTTGGCGAATAAAAATGCCTGTGAGGTATCAATTGCTGAAAACAAAAAGATGCTGGCAGAAATTGGTGTTGCGCGAAATTCGCCATATCCAACGGTTATTGCCGATGTTATTCATAATCATCGTGCGCTGCACCATAATACATTTATGATAAACCGCGGTATAAAGGACGGTATTATGCCGGGCATGGTCGTTGTTTCACCATCAAACCAATTTGCCGGGGTTATCACAGATTCCGCATATGGCACTGCGCGCGTTCGTGCGGTCACAGATTCAGACACTAATATCGCTGTTCGTATAGCAGGATACGAAGTATATGGATTTTTATCTGGAAACGGTTCTGCAACCCCAACAATCGGCTTTTTCAGTGATCCTAACTTTCGCGCGGCCGCTGATTTAGAATTAATAACAAGTAATATTAGTGGTGTTTTGCCGGCTGGTATTTATGTAGGGCGAATGAAAAACCATACAGATGTTGCGGTTTTACAGCCCAGCAGTTTATCACGTGTAATTGTTTTAAAATTTGACGGTAATTCGGTATATAAATGAGGGATAAGATAGTACCTTTTCTGCGCGCAATTTTCCCATTTTTAATGGTGATATTTTTATGGCGCCTATCTTCTTCTTTTTGGAATCCTGGTGGAATGCTTGCGTTGATTCCTATATTCTATTGTACATTTATAAGACCGACACCGTGGTTTATGCCGTTTGGATTATTGTTCTGTTTTTTAATAGATTATAATTTAGACACACTTTGTTATTGGACCGCTGTTTATTGTTTGTGTTATGCCGTCAATGGTTTCCAAATCTTTGTTGATTTACAGGATCTTGATTATAATGCTGTTGATGTGTTTATGGTGTTTTTTGGTCTGGGTATTTTAGTATCTGAAATAATACATCTGAATTGGACAATATTTGGACGTATATTATGGACATTTGCATGGACGGTGACATTATATTTACCAATTACAAATCTTATACGGGTGGTGCGACATGATAGATAACGAAGTTGCAAACCTGTTTAATCGTCGCAGTGCCTTGTTTTTAACGGGGGGTGCTGTTCTGACATCTGTGCTTATTTTACGCATGTTGCAAATGCAGGTTTTTAATCACAAATCTTATTTAAAACAGAGTGAAAATAATTCGTTTCGTGTTCAAATAAATATGCCACCACGTGGAAAAATCTTGTCACGAAACGGTTCGCCAATATCGCGCGATACGCCAATTTACCGCATATACATCGTTCCAGAAGAAGCAGAAAATGTTGATAAATTGGTTGATTTAGTTGCAAGCGAATTACACCTGCGTGAAAAACGTGTTAAAAAGATAAAAGAAAAAATCGCAAAACAACCTGCGTTTCAACCTGTGCTGGTAAGTCAAAATACAGATTGGTCCGAATTGGCAAAAATTCAAGCAAAGAACTTGCCGGGGTTGCGTGTGTCAAGTGGTTATGCCCGTATATATGAAATGGGTCCGGCTGGATCGCAATTTTTCGGTTATGTCGGTGAACCAACAAAACCGATTGCGGCGGCACCTTTTTATACAACAGGTATCACTGGTCTTGAAAAACGATATAATAATGATTTGGCGGGCATGCCGGGGCAATCTGTTATGATTACAAATGCAGTTGGTCGTGTCACCGGCGAAGATAAATCGCAATATGTTGAACCAATACCTGGACTTGATTTACAAACAACAATTCATGATGGCGCACAACGCGCTATGTATGATGCGCTTACCACGCATCGCGCTGGTTGTGGTGTTGCATTAAATATTGAAAACGGTGATATATTGGCAATGGTTTCAACCCCTGGGTTTGACCCAAACCAATTCACGTCTGATGATGGTGATGAATATATAGCATCCCTTATATCAGACGTTGCGAAACCATTTATGAATAAAACAGTCGAAGGTTTATATCCACCTGGGTCAACCTTCAAAATCGTTGTTGCATTGGCCGCATTAGAATCTGGTGCAATTTCACCAAAACAAACTGTTTTTTGTCCGGGTCATTGGGACTATGGCGATCGTCGTTATCATTGTTGGGAACACAAAGGTCATGGCTATGTAGATATGGCCAAGGCGTTGAAGCATTCTTGCGACATATATTTTTATCAACTGGCATTGAAAATAGGTATAGACGCAATAAAGAAAATGGCGGTAAAACTTGGGTTCACAGAAAAATATATGGGTGACATTTTAGCACGCGAAATGCCTGGTATAATTCCAGATAAAAAATGGAAGGAAAAGAATACCGGAACCCAGTGGGTCAACGGTGATACTGTTATTTCTGGTATTGGCCAAGGGTTTATTTTGGTAAATTGCCTACAACTTGCAACTATGTTGGCGCGCGTTGTTTCAAACAAGGTTGTAAAACCACGATTGATTTTGTCTGATAAAAATCCGCGTTTTGCAAATCTGAATTTAAAAGAACAAAATATCAAAACTGTTTTAACTGGATTAGAAGAGGTGACAAAACCAGGTGGAACCGCCGCCGGCAGCGCGATAAATATAGATGGCGCAAAAATGGGCGGAAAAACAGGAACATCACAGGTACGCAGTATTTCCAAAGCCGAACGCCAACGCGGTGTTTTAACAAACGAACAACTTCAATGGAATATGCGCAATCATGGATTATTCGTCGGTTATGCACCAACAGATAATCCGAAATATACGGTGTGTATTATTACCGAACATTCTGGTGGATCTGGGCCGGCGGCAAGAACCGCCGCTGCGGTAATGACAGAATTATTAAAGTCAGGGGTATAAAATGCAATATGGACAAACGCGTGTTTCAAATGCGAATATGATGCGCTTTTCTGAAAAAGTGTCGCGTTTTTCGTTGGCATTATTTACACCTATGTGCGTTGTTTTGGCGCTTTCTATCGTTGTTTTATATTCAGCTGGACACGGGTCATGGCAACCTTTTGCGTTTCCACAAATATTAAAAATAGGTTTAGGTTTTGTTGTATTTTTCATCGCCTCTTTTTCAAATATAAAAACCTGGATAAAGTCCGCATACCTTATATATGCAATCGCCTTGATTATGATTATTTTGGTCACTTTTATCGGACACACTGGTATGGGTGCACAACGTTGGTTAAATATTTTTGGCGTCAGTATTCAACCGTCTGAATTTATAAAAATCGCGTTTGTTATGGCATTGGCGCGTTATTTTGCTTGGATGAACTCTGTTGAATTAACACAAATAAAAAATTATATATTGCCAATCTTTATGCTTCTTGTGCCATTTGGTTTAATTGTTGCACAACCAGATTTAGGAACTGCATTATCATTGGGACTTATTACATTGGGTGTATTTTATATTGTTGGTGCACCAAAGAAATGGTTTTTAATTGCAATTATTCTTGGCGTTATGGCGGCACCGGTTGTTTGGTACGGTGGTATGCACGACTATCAGCGCGACCGTATTATTACATTTATAAACCCAGACCACGATGCCCGTGGTGTCGGGTACCAAATTAACCAAGCAAAGATTGCGTTCGGCAGTGGTGGTATATTTGGTCAGGGCTATATGCACGGTTCCCAGTCCCAGCAATCATTTTTACCCGAAAAACAGACGGACTTTATATACACAATGCTTGGCGAAGAATTCGGCTTTGTTGGCGCCTTTATATTGCTTGCAATATATACTTGGATAATCGTTATCTTGTTCTGGTGTGCTAAAACCTGCCGCAATCGGTTCGGTCAACTGATGTGTTTTGGTTTTATGTTGAACTTTTTCATTTATTACTTTATAAATATCTCTATGGTTTTGGGACTGATGCCAACCGTCGGTGTACCGTTGCCACTAATGTCTTTTGGTGGCAGCAGTTTATTATCACTAATGTTTGGTTTTGGTCTTGCACAGAATGCGCATATTCACAAAGACCAACAATTATCTGCCAAAGGAAGTTAGAAAATGAACTTGTTAATCGTTGAATCACCATCAAAGGCAAAAACAATTGAAAAATACCTGGGTAAAGGGTGGCGTGTTATTGCGTCTGTTGGTCATGTTCGTGATTTGGTTCCAGAAAATGGCAGTGTTGATACCGAACATAATTTTGAAATGCGTTGGCAAATTATGCCTGGTAAAGAAAAACAAATAAAACTTATTACCGACGAATTAAAAAAAGCAGATTCAGTATATCTTGCATCCGATCCTGACCGCGAGGGTGAAGCAATCGCTTGGCATATACTTGATATATTAAAATCTAAAAGATTATTGGCTGGTAAAAATATATATCGTGTTGCGTTTCATGAAATTACCAAGAAAGCGGTTTTATCGGCGATTGAAAATCCGCGCAAGATAGACAATAACCTGGTTGATGCATATATGGTTCGTCGCGCATTGGATTACCTTATTGGTTTTGGTATATCACCACTTTTGTGGCGTCGTAATTTGGGCAAATCCGCCGGTCGTGTACAAAGTGTTGCAGTAAAACTTGTTGTGGACAGGGAACGCGAAATAGAAGATTTTAAACCGATTGAATATTGGTCTGTGGACGCAGATTGTGAAATCAAAAAAACAACATTTAAATCTTCTTTGACATCTGTTGATGGTAAAAAGATTGAAAAAATGACCATTGAAAATAAGCCAATGGTTGATAATATTTTATCAAAAATCGGTGCACCTGTTATTGATGCACATGTATCTAATATTGAACGCAAAAAAACAACACGGCACAGTGCAGCACCTTTTACCACCAGCACTTTACAGCAAGAAGCAGCGCGCAAATTATACTTTTCATCAAAACGCACAATGACAGCCGCACAAAAGTTGTATGAAGCGGGTTTAATCACATACATGCGTACTGATGCGACAAATTTGTCGGCTGATGCAGTAAATGAAATTCGTGAATATATTGGTAAAACATATGGTGACAAATTCGTTCCAAAATCACCAAATATATATGTGACTAAATCTAAAAATGCCCAAGAAGCACACGAAGCAATTCGTCCAACACACTTTGATGGCGATGAAAAAAGTTTAACTGGCGACGAAGCAAAACTGTACGATTTTATATGGAAACGCACTATTGCATGTCAAATGACAAATGCAGAGTTTGATTCAGTTAGTGTTGATATTGAAACAGATAACAAAGTTGCAATATTCCATGCGGTCGGTACAACGCGTACATTTGACGGATTTATGCGTGTATATATTGAAACACGTGATGACGAAGAAGAAACAGATGAAAACAAATTACCACCGATGAATGTTGGTGATAAGATTGATATAAAATCATTATTGCCGGAACAACACTTCACACAACCACCAGCCAGATACACCGAAGCATCACTTGTTAAAAAACTAGAAGAACTTGGAATAGGGCGCCCATCAACATATGCCACAATTATGAGCACAATTGTTGATCGTAATTATGTTGAACAAGACAAACAACACCGTTTTCATCCGACAACAGGTGGTTGGGTTATTGCATCATACCTAGATAAATATTTTTCTGCGCTTGTTGATGTCAATTTTACCGCCAAGACAGAAGATACACTGGATGATGTATCAAATGGCAAAACACAAAAACTGGACGCATTAAATGATTTCTGGACTCCAACAAAATCTATGATTGATGGTGCACGTGGTATTACAACAACTGAAATTATTGATCAAATAAATCAATTTATGCACAAACATTTGTTTGTTGATGGTAATGATAAATGTCCACAATGCGGTGGAAAACTTGGTATAAAACTGTCCAAGTTTGGTGCATTTGTTGGTTGTGAAAATTATCCAAAATGTAATTATACCAAAAAATTATCAGAATCAGAAACACCAGAACAAACAGAAATAAAAGAAAAACCAAAACAGCAACCGGTAAATGTTGATCTTGGTGAAGGCATTTCTTTCCGTGTTGGTAAATTTGGTCCATATGTCACAAATGGAACAAAAAATGTACCTGCTAAAAAATACACCGCCGATACAATGACGCTTGATATAGCGCGTGAATTATTGTCGGGCGAAGTAAAAAAAGCAGAACCAGAAAAACTTGGAAAAAATCCAACAACTGATGCTGAAATATATTATTATCCAACTGGCCGTTATGGTGCATATATATCGTCAAAAGGGGTAAATGTTTCAGTCAAAGAAAAACCAGATTTAAATACAGCAATTGATTTAATAAACAACAAGAAACCAAGCACAAAGAAGTTTTTCCGTCGTAAATAATGGCCAAGGTATATAACAACAATTTTACTGATGAATTAAGACAACGATTATCCATTGTTGATGTTATATCTCGTCGTGTTCCGCTTAATAAAAAAGGACAAAATTATTGGGGTTGTTGCCCATTTCATAATGAAAAAACACCAAGTTTTTCAGTAAGCGAAGACAAAGGTTTTTATCACTGTTTTGGTTGTGGCGAACACGGCGATATTATTTCTTTCACAATGAAATCTGAAAATATAGATTTCAAAACAGCAATAAAAGAATTGGCTGATATGGCTGGATTAAAAGTTCCGGACTATAAACCACGCGATCCGGCCGTCGTTGCCCGCGAAGAATCTTATGTTCAAATTACTGATAAAGCGGCAACACTTTATCAACAAAAATTATTTGAAGAATCCGGTAAAGTTGCTTTGGAATATATAAAAAAGCGCGGATTTTCAGATGATATGATAAAAAAATATCGTATCGGATATGCGCCAAAAAACGGAATTATTTCAGGAACATTTACAAATGTTAAACAAGATGTATTGATTGCGACCGGACTTGTACGCCGCGGTGATTATGGTTTGTATGATTTCTTTCGTGACAGATTAATGTTCCCAATATTTAATGCACACGGACAAATTGTTGCTTTTTCGGGACGTTCATTAGATGGTTCTGAACCCAAATATATGAATACCAGTGATACCGAATTATTCCATAAACGGCAAACTATATTCGGATTTAATTTTGCGCGTGATGCAATTCATCGCGCAAACAGAAGTATTGTTGTCGAAGGGCAAATAGACGCTATTCAAATGCAATGCCATGGTTTTCCAGAAACCGTCGCACCACTTGGAACCGCACTGACCGAAGATCATATTGCAATTTTATGCAAAGCAAACCGTAATATTGTATTTTGTTTTGATGGTGATAATGCCGGCCAAAAGGCGGCGGTTCGCGCATGCGGTATTGTATTACCATTTTTGCGTGATAATTCAGATGTTCGTTTTGCGTTTGTTTCCGGCGGTAAAGACCCAGATGAAGTTTTAAAAACAGGTGGCGAAAATGCTATGAAAAGAATCATAGATTCTGCAACACCACTTATTGATTTTCTATGGGAAACAACTAATAAAAATTACCTTGTATCAACACCGGGTGGTCGTTCACAAGCGGAAAAATACCTTAAAAGCCAAATTGAAAAAATCGTAGATGTTGACTTTAAACGCGAAATTGAAAATGAATACAATTCACGGAAATTTAACCAGTGGCATAAATGGAAGAAAAACAAAGATAATACACCTCAAATAGATTTACCACCTGTTGATTACATAACCCAGAAAACATTGGTATATATCGTAAACGCATATCCAGAACTAGTGGAAAGATATGGTGAGTTTTTATCAAGTTTAAATATAGATTTTGATGCACAAACAAATAATGATTCTTTATTAGATATAAAGGCAGCAGAAAGATATATTGTTTCATTAAAACTGCAACGATATATTCAAAAATTAAATAAAGATAAAAAAGAATTTATACAAATGGCTTTATCGGGTGATGCAGGTGCAAAATCACAAATTGAAAAAATAGATTCTGATATAAAAACCGCAAATGAGAAACTTGAATCTTTAATAAATATAGAATAAAAAAATACCGGCTTTTTTGATAAAAAACTTAAAAAATGCCGGTGTTTCATAATATATATATTTTATTATCTTGTGTGTTGTTTGTTATAAATATATGTTCTTTCTTGTATGTTTTTTAATTTCCATTTTTTAACACTATTTTCTAGTTTTATTTTATTTTCACTTTTGTTAACTAAGATCGATCCAAGTCCAACACCAAGAATCGTTAATCCCATAAATATGATGATATAATATAAACAACCATTACTTTTTTTATCATTTTTACTCATATGCAACACCTTTAATTATTAAATAAGAAGTGGCATATATCACCATCTTGTATAACATAATCGCGACCAACTGTGCGCATTTTGCCGGCTTCTTTGACGGCAACTTCGCCACCAAGTTCTAACCAATCGCTTGGTGATATAATTTCTGCACGAATAAATCACTTTTCAAAATCAGTATGTATTTTACCAGCCGCCTGGGGTGCGGTCATACCACGTGTGATTGTCCATGCATGTGCTTCCTTGGGTCCCACAGTATAAAAAGTTTGCAACCCAAGTGTTTCATAACCGGTTTTAATAACTTGATCTAGACCTGATTCATTTAAACCAATTTCAGTTAAAAACATTTTTCTTTCATCAATATCAACTATTTGTGCGATTTCCATTTCTATTTTTGATGAAATAATCAACACAGGTGCATCAGATCCGATTTTATTTTTAACCATATCGG
>JAGCOR010000012.1 GCA_017642585.1 Alphaproteobacteria bacterium
AACCGTACAAATATAGGCACAAATCTCTGGTGAAATCAAAGTAGCACAGAAAATCCAATTTCCTAATTTGTTATCGGTAAATTTTGCCTGACACCACGCATGTTCACCAGAAACAGACGAAGGATTACCTGGCTTTGCAAATTCCCCTGGTGTTTCTGATGATGATATATGAATTTCTTGAATTGTAGGGCACAATGCTTGTATTCTGTGAAACAAAGTCATTGTATAACCTGGGGATTGAATTTCTATATCACGATAAATTTCTGTTGGTTTACCACCGACAAAGATACCTTGTTTGTTTATGGTAACGTATTCATTGTTTGTGATATCTGCCATGATAATATCCTTTTGAATATACTTGTTAAAAATCAAACTATCATACAAACAATCATATGTCAATTGTTTGTATTAGGTTATTACCACAGTTTCAAATCAGAATCACAAGTATAATTTGATGTGTTATTATCATCACCCAGAAGTTCTTGCATGGCTTCTTGAAGTTCATAATCGGTCAGCCCTCCAAATGGTTGCCCCCTAAAATTTCTTACATTGAATAATATTTTGTCTTTGTATTGATATTTTTTAAGAAATAATCCCTTTTTTGTGACACATGAGGCAGATTTTATAATGTTAAAATCAGGAAAAACTTGTTCAAAAACAGCTCGATTTGCTGAAAAAATAATCACATCTGGATTCAGCAGATTTAAAAGTTTCTTGAATAAATCAATTCTTTGAATCTCATTTTGTTGGTATTCATATAAACCACCCCATGTGGGATTTGTTGCAATTGCAGAATAAATATCTATGTGCACAGCGATATTTTCTTTGTTTTTATTTTCATAATAGCTTGTGTCTAATTGGTTAAGGGCTTTTTCAAAATTATTAAACCATTTGTATGGGTTATATGAAAAATATAAATTCAGTGTATTTGTTAGTTCATCGGCAGCATCGTTCGCCGTTAAATCAACCGTGCCAAAACGTGACTCTGAAAATTCGTTTAATGACGGATTCAGCCCAATTGTTACTATTTTTTTAGGGGATGCTTTATATTTATCTATATTCCCGAACCATACAATAGGAATTGATTGACTTACAACATAGGGCAGGGTTTGTTTATTAAGGAAATCTGAGATGTATTCACAAATTAAATTGTTCCAATCCGGTGCTAAAGACATCGCAACCACCTTTTTCGTTATAAAGATGAGAATTTGATATTGTGGCGGAGACGAAGGGATTCGAACCCTTGATACCCTTGCGAGTATACCACATTTCCAATGTGGCGCACTAGACCAACTATGCGACGTCTCCAATCAGAGCTTGATTATTCTTCGTTTTCTGACGCGTCAGCGGTATCGTCACCCGCATCTTCTATACCGTCTTGGCTGTCATCAACCAACGTGTTTTCCAATTCTGCGTCAATTTCGCGCAACAATGGATCTTCGGCTGCAACTTCCAAAGAAGCATCTTCGTCAACTGTAAATGGTGCATCTTTGTAAGATTCTATGAATTCATGACGAACATCGGCAACATTTAATTTGCCACTTGCGATTTCACGCAATGCGACAACTGTCAATTTATCGTGATTTTTTTCTACAACTGGTTCAGCGCCACCGTTCAGGTCACGAACACGTTGAGATGCCAACATTCCCAATTCATAACGACTTTCCACAAATGGTAAAGTATCAGAATTTGTTACACGAGCCATAATAAAATCCTTTGTTGAAATAATTTTTATCCACGATATAATGCCCTATGAAGTAAAAAAAAGCAAGAAGAAAATACAAAAATGAATATAAAAACTTTATCTTTTGGGTGCAGATTAAACGCGTTGGAATCTGAAAAGATTGCCAACGGGTTGTCCAAGGTCGTAAATACCGCGATTTTGGTAAATACTTGTTCTGTCACAGGCGAAGCAGAGCGCCAATCTGCGCAAACTGTGCGCAAATTATCGCGGGAAAACCCAAATGTATTGATTTTTGTAACTGGATGCGGGGCAACCAGAAATCCTGAATTATTCGCTAAAATTCCGCGGGTTATTGTTATTGATAATGCGAACAAAATGAATATCAAATCCTATTTGGACGCAATGGATAAATATGATTTTGATATATCGGGGTCAAAGATAGACGTGTTCAAAAACGCAGAAACCCCCTTATCTAAACAATTTATCCAGGTTCAAAATGGCTGTAATCATGATTGTACATACTGTGTAACCCGTCTGTTGCGTGGCCCCAGTATTTCTTTCCCTTATGCAGAAATATTGGCAGATGCACAAAAAGCGGTCAAAAACGGCTTTTATGAAATCGTTTTGACTGGGGTTGATACCGCCAGTTATGTCCGTGTGGAAAATAACAAACCATTTTTATTAACGGATGTTTGCAGGGCTTTATTGCATGATGTTCCGGAAATTCAGCGGTTAAGATTGTCTTCCATAGATCCTGCATCGCCCGAAGTATTCAAGATCATCGATTTAATGCGTCAAGATTCCAGATTTATGCCACATTTGCATTTGTCTATGCAATCTGGATCGGATGAAATCTTGCGTGCTATGCGTCGTCGTCATGATGCAGATATGTTAAAAAGAATAGTGCAATATGCCAATGATGGCTTCCAAGTTACTTTCAGCGCGGATATCATTTGTGGGTTCCCTGGTGAAACAGAAAAATTGTTTAATGAAACGGTTAATGTAGTTCGCGAAATGGGGTTGATTCATGTTCATGCATTTCCTTTTTCACCACGTCCAAAAACTGTTGCTGCAACCATGCCAAATATGGTGCCAAAAAACATCTCAAAAGAACGTGTAAAAATCATAAATGATATTGCAACAGAAAATAAAATCGCATTTATGAAAAAACAAATTGGAAAAATTGTTTCGGTATTGGTCGAAGAAAAAAATATAGGTCGGACCCCCGATGATATTGATGTAAAAATAGGTGGCAAAAACATTCCTAACAAGACAATTTGTGATGTAAAAATCACAGGTATAAATGGCGATATGTTTGCCGGCAAAATCGCATAAAATTTTAGCGTGTTTTTACAAATACAATAATTTAAAAAATCAAGTCGTGTGAACGGGTTATAAATATTGTTTAATGTAATATTGTAATTTTTTGTTTTATGCGTTTTTTCCGGCTAAAAAACCACTTGAAAAAGCCCATTGTAAATTGAATCCACCCAGGTCTCCAGACACATCTAAAACTTCGCCTGCGAAAAATAAATTTTTACAAATTTTTGATTCCATATTTTTTGAATTTATATATTTTGTATCAATTCCACCGAATGTAATTTCAGCATTTTGCATACCCATCGGTTTCAAATTTTTGATTTCAAAATGGGTAATTTGATTTGCGATTTTTTGAAGTTGGGAATCTTTATAATCGGCTATGTTTTTATCATCATTTTTGCATATAAAATGTGCAAATTTAGTTGGCAAAATTTCAGTTAAAATATTTACTAAATTTTTTCTGCCATTTGTTTGTTTTGACTGTTTTAATTTTTCAAATAAATCAACTTTCGGTGTAAAATTGATAATCAAATTATCGGTGTTTGATAAACTGGCACGATAAACAGCTGGTCCCCCGATGCCAAAATGCGTAAACAGCAAATTATCGTTTATAACTCGTTTGGGCGAATTGGTTGTAATTTCTACGGGCAAAGATATGCCGGCCAAATCTGGTGAAAAGGTATCTGTCTTTAGGGGACACAATCCCGGCCGAAATGGTACAATTTTGTGCCCGAAATGTTTTGCGATTGAAAACCCAACATCCGACACCCCAAGGTTTGAATAAGATATGCCACCTGTGGCGATAATCAGGGATTTAGAGTGAAAAACATCGCCATTTTCCGTAAAAACAGCAAAAACATCATCTTGTTTATCGGCCCGCAAAACCTTTTGATTAGATTGAATAGAATTTACATTTATATCTGATAACAATGCGTTAACAATATTTTGTGCACCGTTTTTACAAAAGAATCTGCCAGGTTCTCTTTCGGTATATTCAATGTTTTTTGATTTTACCCAATTTAACATATCAATCGGGGAAAATTGAGCCAATGCAGATCGTACAAAATCGGGGTTTTGACCGAAATATCGGGTATAATCTGCATTTGTATTTGTAAAATTACAATTTCCACCGCCTGAAACAGCGATTTTTCTGGCCGGGGTGTTGCCCATATCTAAAATGACATAGCTTTTATGTCTGGATTCAATCTCGGCGGCCGCTTTTAATCCACCGGCCCCAGCACCAACAATAATGACATCGTGTATTTTCATGTAAATAATCGTATCGCAAATAAACCCAACAGCAAGAAAAAAATACTTTGCATTTTTATAAAAAAACTGTAAAATAGCCATTGATGAAAACGAAAGTTTTTGTCCAAGGGTGGATTTATTATCCTGACTTGTTCGACCCATGACTGAACTAAAAAGGAGCATAAAATGTCGAAAAAGCACGATGTCGCGTTTGTCTGCGACGAATTAAATATCCAAAATAAAAACGGCAAAATTCAATCAATTGTAACAGAACCCGCTCAAAACAAAGATTTTGTAGGGGCTGTTTTTGCTAACCTTGATTTATTATTAAAAAACAAGGATATAATTTACAGCCACAGCGAATTCTATAATATACAAATCCCCGGGTTTTTCGTTGGCGGTATATTCATAGGTCAACGCAATTTGTTGTTGGGCGATTTAATGGTTTTGTGGGAAAATACCAATTGGCACAGCGATGACAAATATTATTATTCCATTGTTGGATCGCCTTTGAGTGGGCGTAACAGTGCCAAATGGTATAATTCAAAAACGAAACAATTTGAAGGCGGCCCGTTGGAACCTATCGCTAAACGCGGATGGGGGGAACTGGGCTTTCCAGCATTTAATTATAAACAACACGGCAGTTTTACCGTTAAAGATAAACGAATAGTATGTCCAGGGTGGAGCGCCGAACCGGTTGTATCCAAACTGACTCTTTTTGATTTATTGGATAAATTGAAACCAAAACAATATTAAAAAATAAAAAACCGTCAAATGACGGCTTTTTAATCTGTGGTGGGTTAGGTAGGACTCGAACCCACGACCAAAGCGTTATGAGCGCTCCGCTCTAACCAACTGAGCTACTAACCCACAGCAGAGACAATT
>JAGCOR010000013.1 GCA_017642585.1 Alphaproteobacteria bacterium
AAAAATAAAAGGATTCAGAAAATGGCAGTTATCCAGAAACTTAGAAAATCTTTTGGTAAAAGTTTTTTGCAAACTCCGCTTCCTGATTTGGTTGAAATTCAGTACAATTCTTACAGAGACTTTTTACAGGCAGATGTAGCCCCAGAAAACAGAAAAGATATTGGGTTGCAAAATGTTTTCAAATCTATGTTCCCCATACACGATTATGCAGGAATTGCTGATTTGGAATTCATTGAATATACATTGGATAAACCTGTATACAATGTCCAAGAATGTATGCTGCGCAATATGACATATTCCAGCAAACTGAAATTGAAGCTGAGATTGATTTTATGGGATATCGCAGAAGATGGCAAAAAAACATTGCGCGATATCAAAGAACAAGAAATATTTATGGGCGATGTTCCATTGATGACAGAACGCGGAAGCTTTATTGCTTCTGGTGTGGAACGTGTAGTAGTATCACAAATGCACCGTGCCCAGGGTGTGGTATTCGGAACAACAAAAGAAGCAAAAGTTGCTGGTAATCCTGAAACATTTACTGGCCGTATAATCCCAGAACATGGTTCATGGATTGATTTTGAAGAAGCAAAAGGTATTATCTATGTCCGCATAGACCGCAAACGTAAGATACCTGCAACTGTGTTGTTACGTTGTTTGCCATGTGCTGATGATGAAAAGAAATTCGCAGCAGATCCACACAAACCAACAATCGTTGGTATGAGCCCAGAAGAAATTTTATCTAATTTCTATAAATCAATGCCATTAACATTTGATGGTAAATTGTGGGTTGGTGATACATCTGTATTCGAAGGTTTGGATAAATATCGTTTGAATTATGATTTGATTAATCCAAAAGATAAAAAAGAATTGGCAAACAAAGGCGATCGTTTGAATGCTAAACGTTTGTCCAAGATTGAAACAGCTTCGAAAAAGTTTGGTATCAAATCTGATGCTTTGATTGGTGAATATTTATTCAGTGCAATCAAGAACGGCGAAGATGTATTATTCCCAGAAGGAACAGAAATCACAGAAGAAGTATTGAACGAAATTGAAAAATTAGGCGTGAAAAATATTTCTTTGATTGCTATCGATAACACAACAGTTTCTGCTCATATCCGTAATACATTGGCTGCAGATAAAACAAACAGTCGTGAAGAAGCTTTGATTGCAATTTATGATTTGATACGTCCAGGCGAACGCCCAACAATCGAAGCAGCAATCAATCTGTTCTTGCGTCAAGGATTTGATGCAGATTATTACGATTTGTCTGCTGTGGGTCGTTTCAAAATGAACAAACGTTTGAAGATTGATTCTGGCAAAAAACCAGAAGACGAACGCACATTAACCAAAGCAGATTTCTTGGCTGTGTTAAAGACATTGATGAACATCATCAATCACAAAGATGTAATTGATGATATTGATAATCTGTCTAACCGTCGTATTCGTGCAGTTGGTGAATTGTTTGAACAAACATTCCGTACGGGTATGTTACGTATAGAAAGATTGGTTCGTGAAAGTTTGACATCTCCAAACATTGCGACAATGCAACCTCAAGATGTTATCAATGCAAAACCTTTGATGTCATTGGTTGCTGAATTCTTGACATCTTCTCAATTGTCTCAATTTATGGATTCTTATAACCCATTGGCAGAAGTAGAACACAAACGTCTGGTTTCTGCGTTGGGTCCTGGTGGATTGAATCGTGAACGTGCAGGTATTGACGTCCGCGACGTTCATCCAACACACTATGGAAGATTATGCCCAATTCACACCCCAGAAGGTGCAAATATTGGGTTGATTTCACACTTGTCTGCGTATGCACGTGTTAATCCTTATGGATTTATCGAAACACCATACTATGTTGTTAAAAACAGCAAAATTACCGACGAAATGGTATATTTGACTGCGGATGAAGAATTGGGTCATAAAATTGCCCAAGGAAACACACCAACAACATCATCTGGCGTGTTCTCTGAAGATATGGTTACAGCACGTGTAGATGGCGAATTTACAATGGTTCCAAAAGAAGAAATCGATTTAATCGACGTGGCTCCACGTCAGGTTGTGTCTATTGCTACTGGTTTGATACCATTTGTGGCTAATGACGACGCGAACCGTGCTTTGATGGGATCAAACATGCAACGTCAGGGTGTTCCATTAATGCGCGTAGAAGCCCCATTGGTTGGAACAGGTATCGAACACGAAGTTGCACGTGATTCACGCACAGGTAAAGTTGCAAAACACAGTGGTGTTGTTGAATCTGTAGATGCAAATCGTATCGTGGTTAAATGTATGAATTCCAGAAACGTTGTGACTGGTGTGGATATTTACAATTTGGAAAAATTCGGTCGTTCAAATGGTGAAACTTTGATTCACCAAAAACCATTGGTTCATGTTGGCGACAGAATTTCCGCAGGTGATATTATCGCGGATGGTTCATCTATGAATTATGGTGAATTGGCATTGGGACGCAATGTCTTGGTTGCCTTTGTGCCATGGCGTGGATATAACTATGAAGACGCGATTGTGATATCCGAACGTATTTCACGTGATGACGTTTTCACATCTATCAAGATTGTTGAAAAAGAAATCAAATTACGTGATACACAATTGGGCCCAGAAAGCTTTACACGTGATATTCCAAATGTAAGTGAAGAAGCACTGAAGAATTTGGACGAATCCGGTATTATTTATGTCGGTGCACGTGTGAAACAGGGTGATATTTTGGTTGGACGTGTTTCACCTAAATCTGAAACATTGTTAACCCCAGAAGAAGCTTTGTTGCGTAACATCTTTGGTGAAAAAGCATTGAACGTCAAAGATTCTTCATTAAAGGTTGGTCCAAACGAAGAAGGAACTGTTATCGGAGTTAATGTTTTGACACGTCATGGGGTCAAGAAAGATGACAGAACCCAAATGATTGAATTGCAAAAAATCGAAAAGATTAACAAAGATCGTGATGAAGAAACTTTGATTATTGAAAAAGGTTTCGCAGACCAGGTTTATCAATTGGCTGAAAATGCAACAATTGTAAATGGTGCTGGCAGTGCTAAACCATTTATCAATAAAAAGTTAACACCAGAAGTATTCGAAGGTATTAAACCAAGCGATATGAAAAAATTGGTGTTTGGAAACAAAGAACTTCAAGCGAAAATCGATGAATTGCGTGAACAACACAATCTGAAATTGAAAGAATTGAATGATCGTGCAGATGCAGAAATTGCAAAAGCCACAGAAAGCAATTCTTTGAATGCAGGTGTGTTGAAAGAAGTTAAAGTTTATATCGCTCATAAGATGAAATTACAGCCGGGTGATAAAATGGCTGGACGTCACGGAAACAAAGGTATTGTATCCAAGGTCGTTCCAATCGAAGATATGCCACATATGGAAGATGGAACACCAGTCGATATCGTTTTGAATCCGTTGGGTGTGCCAAGCCGTATGAATATCGGTCAGATATTTGAAACTCACTTGGGTATGGCTGCGCGTGCATTGGGTCAGCAAATTGGTGCGGTTTTGGAAGAAGTAAAACAAAAACGTGCTGTGACTGACGATTTGCGTGCAATTATGGGCAAGATTTACGGTAAGAGTGTTGCTGAAAAATTGGAAAAAATGACGGACACAGATGTTCGTGCAGAAGCCATGTTGTTGAAAGATGGTGTTCCAATGGCAACTCCAACATTTGATGGTGCGACACCAGAAGAAATCAAGGCAATGTTGAAATTGGCTAAATTACCAGAATCTGGACAATTCACATTGTATGATGGTATTACTGGTGAAAAGTTTGCTCGTCCAGTTACCGTTGGTGTAATGTACATGATGAAATTGCATCACTTGGTTGATGAAAAGATTCACGCACGTTCAACTGGTAATTATTCTCTGGTTACACAACAACCTTTGTCTGGTAAAGCACACATGGGTGGTCAGAGACTTGGAGAAATGGAAGTTTGGGCATTGGAAGCACACGGTGCAGCACACCTGTTGCGTGAAATGTTAACTGTCAAATCTGACGATATCACTGGCAGAAGTAAGATGTATGAAGCAATTATTTCTGGCAATAACGATATCCAAACCGGCACACCAGAAGCGTTTAACGTTTTGGTACGTGAATTGCGCGGTTTAGGTTTGGCATTGAACCCTAAAAAAATAGATTAGTGGCTGGGGCTTCGGATGTGGGCAACCACATCCGCCAGCCACAAGGCACTTTTAGTGACTTATCAAGGAGCAGAAACACATGACAAATATGTTGCAAAAGATATTTGGACAAATAGAAACCAAGGAACAATTTGATGCTTTGCGTATTTCTATTGCGTCCCCAGAGGAAATTCAATCTTGGTCGCATGGTGAAGTCAAAAAGCCAGAAACCATCAATTATCATTCCTTGAAACCAGAAGCAGAAGGTTTGTTTTGCCAACAAATTTTCGGCCCTGTGAAAGATTATGAATGCGCATGCGGAAAATATAAACGTATTAAATTCCGCGGTGTCGTTTGCGAACGTTGCGGTGTAGAAGTTGGTTCTTCTTCTGTACGTCGTGAACGTATGGGACATATTAAATTGGCAATACCTGTCGCACATACATGGTTTTTACGTGAAGGTAAAATTGCTACATTGTTGAACAATTTGCCTCAAAAGAAATTGGAACAGGTTATTTCTTACGATGCTTATATCGTTACAGAACCTGGTTTAACCAGTTTGAAACTGTATGATGTAATCAGCGAAGATGAATACCAAGCTGCAATTGAAGAATTCGGCGAAGATGCATTTCATGTAGGTATTGGTGCCGAAGGTGTTCGTTCAATAATTGCTAATTTGGATATGGGGGATGAAAGAACACGTCTGCGTGCAGAATTGGCAGAATTGAAATCAGAATCTAAACGTAAATCAATTATTAAACAATTAAAATTGGTTGAAGCATTCTTGGATTCCAAAACAGAACCAGCATGGATGTTGCCTGATGTTATCCCAGTGATTCCACCAGATATGCGTCCTTTGGTTACATTGGATGCTGGCCATGTTGCTGCGTCTGATTTGAATGATTTGTATCGTCGTGTAATTATCCGTAACAATCGTTTGAAAAGATTTATGGAAATGCATGCACCTGAAATCATTATTCGTAACGAAAAACGTATGTTACAAGAAGCAGTGGATTCATTGTTTGATAATGGACACAAAGCACGCCCAATGGTTTCCCAAAACCGTCGTCCTTTGAAATCATTATCTGATTCATTGCGTGGTAAATCAGGTCGTTTCCGTATGAATATGTTGGGTAAACGTGTAGATTATTCAGGCCGTAGTGTTATTACACCTGGACCATCTTTGCGTATGCACCAGGTCGGTTTGCCAAAAACAATGGCGTTGGAATTGTTCAAACCATTTGTGTATGCTAAATTGTTAGCAGGCGATTATGCAAATACATTGAAAACCGCACGCAAAATGGTTGAAAATGGTGAAGACATTGTTTGGGAAATTTTGGAAAAAGTTATTTATCAACATCCTGTGTTGTTAAACCGTGCGCCATCTTTGCACAGATTGTCATTGATTGCGTTCGAACCAGTCTTGATAGAAGGCAAAGCAATTCGTTTGCACCCATTGGTATGTAAAGGATTTAATGCTGACTTTGACGGAGACCAGATGTCTGTCCATGTTCCAATTTCTTTGGAAGCGCAGCTTGAAGCACGCACATTGATGTTATCTACGAATAACGTATTGTCACCTGCAAATGGTGAACCTATGACTGTTCCAACCCAAGACATGGTGTTAGGTGTTTACTACATCTCTTTGATTAACGGTGAACACGATGAAAAAACATCACCAAAGTTCTCTGGTATGGATGAAGTTAAATTGGCTTTGGAAAACAAGACAATCACATTGCATACACCAATTTACGCACGTGTTAATGGCAAAAAATATGCCACAACAGCTGGCCGTATGATTTTGGGTGAATTGTTGCCAGAAGGTATGCCTTTCGATTCTGTGAACAAAGTTATGCCTGCAAAAGAAATCAAAAAATTGTTGGCTGCAACATATGAAGCATGTGGCGACAAAGCTATGATTTTATTGGCTGACGCTTTGAAAGATACAGGTTTCGAACAAGCTGTACGCAGTGGTATTTCAATTGGATTTGATGATATTGTGATTCCTGCTGATAAAGAAGATATTATAAAAGAATCTTCAAAAACCGCTGCTGATATTGAAAGTCAATATCAAAACGGTTTGTTATCCAGTGGTGAACGTCACAACAAATTGATTGATTTGTGGCAGAAAACAACTGATGAATTGGGTAACAAAGCATATGCATCACTTGGTAACACAACAGGAGACAATTGGAATTCAATTCATATGATGGCTTTGTCTGGTGCTCGTGGATCCAAAGGTCAGATTCAGCAACTTGCAGGTATGCGTGGTATGATGCAGAAGCCAGACGGTTCAATTATCGAAGTTCCTATTATTTCGAACTTTAAAGAAGGTTTGACCATGTCTGAATACTTTACATCAACCCACGGTGCACGTAAAGGTATGTCAGATACTGCTTTGAAGACTGCATCTGCTGGTTATTTAACAAGACGTTTGGTCGATTTGGCTTTGAACACAGTGATTACAGAACACGATTGTGGAACAAAAGAATTTATTACCGCAAAACCTGTGTACCAAGGTTCTACTTTGATGGTGCCATTAGGGGATGTTGTTTTAGGTCGTACAGCGGCAAAAGACATTATTCATCCTTTGAGCAAAGAAGTTATTGTTAAAGCTGGTGATTTAATCACAAAATCTGCAGCACGTATAATCAATGATTCTGGTTTGCCATCAGTTGATGTTCGCAGTGTGTTAACATGTCAAAGTGATGGGTTGTGCGCTAAATGTTATGGTATGGATTTGTCCAGAAACGCATTGGTTCATGTTGGTGAACCAGTAGGTTTAGTTGCAGGCCAATCAATTGGTGAACCTGGAACCCAGTTGACGTTGCGTACCTTCCACATTGGTGGTATTGCAGAAGGTGGTGCAGAATCTCACTTTATCGAAATGCCTGTGGCAGGAAAAATCAAATTGGATAATGTAAACACAATTACAAATTCTGCAGGTCGTGTGGTGGTATTGTCACGTACTGGAAAGATTGCTGTTGTTGATAAAGACGGCAAAGAATTATTCGGTTGTGCTTTGCCTTACGCGTCTATGTTGTTAGTTAACGATGGAGATAAAGTTGAAAAAGGTCAAAAAGTGGCCGAATGGGATCCATATTCCAACACTATCATCGCGGAAAAAGACGGTATCGTATCATTTAACGATTTGATTGAAAACGTTTCTTATCAAGAAGAAATCGATGCGACAACTGGTATTGCTTCCCGTAAAGTTATTAACTGGAAAACAAATACCAAGAAAGCATTAAGCCCATCTATCCGTTTGGTTGATAAAGAAGGCAAATTGATTTCTTTGGGTGGCAAGAAAGTAGCAGAATATCTGTTACCAACATATTCAGTATTGAATGTGGCTGACGGTGCAGAAATTCATGCTGGTGATGTGTTGGCCCGCATACCTGTTCAAACAAAGAAGACAGGCGATATTACGGGCGGTCTGCCACGTGTAGAAGAATTGTTGGAAATTCGTCGTCCTGCAAATCCTGCTTTGTTGGCAGAAATTGACGGAACTGTCGAATTGGAAGATGCGAAATCTAAAATTATTATCCGTATCGAACCAACAGACGGCAGTGCCCCAGTTGAATACGCTGTGCCAAAGGGAACAAATTTATTAGTTCGCAGTGGCGATGTTGTTCGCAAAGCTGATAAATTGGTTGATGGTGATCCTGTACCACAAGATATTTTGCGTATCTTGGGTCAGAAAGCATTGGCTCAATTTATGGTCGAACAAGTTCAACAGGTTTATCGTTTGCAGGGTGTGTCCATCAACGACAAACATATCGAAATTTTGATACGTGAAATGACTCGTCGTGTTGAAGTTACCGACCCAGGTGATACATCATTCCTGAGTGGTGCGGTCGTTGATCGTGTTGATTTCGAAGAAGAAAATAAACGTGTAGAAAGAGATCATGGTAAAGTTGCCCAAGCTTCTCAAGTTTTGGTTGGGTTGACCCGTGCATCTTTGACATCACGTTCATTTATCTCTAATGCAGCGTTCCAACAAACAACCAAAGTGTTGGTTGATGCCGCAATCAGTGGCGCAACAGATAAATTGGTTGGTGTAAACGAAAACTTAGTTGTTGGTCGTTTGATACCAATTGGAACAGGTGCATATGTTCGTCGTGTTCGTGAAATCGCGAAAGAAGAAGAAAAGGCCGAGAAATTGGCTCGCGAAGGTGGCGAACAACAACAATTGTTGAACATATAAAAATAAAAAAAGCCCGGTGCTTTAACACCGGGCTTAATAATCTGTAAGATGAATCAGGAAATACCAGCAATTTTTTGTGACATAGACGGCGTAGTTACGCACAAATTCGCTGTGCCAGATTATGACCATTTTGGTGAACCAAACGCATGCATGATACCTGTGTTGGAAACTTTAGGTCGTGATTTTACGATTGTGTTTATAACTGGTCGTTGGGCGATGGGTCAAGAAAAGGTCCAAAAAATGTTGGATGATTTATTACCAAATATAAAAAAGCGTGTTTTTTGCAAGCCGCACGATTATCCAGGTACAACTGCTGAATACAAATTGGCAACAATTATTGCGTTGGAAAAACAGGGGTATAAATTCCATCTGGGGTTGGATGATCACAGTGCTGTTGTTGGTCTGATGCATAATCATGGTATGTTCATGGCCCAGGTTTTAAGTGATTAATTTTTTGCTTGCAAATAGGGAAAATTTAAATAAAATTAACAACTGTCAAATAAAAGGATTGTAAAATGGCAACTCCAAGAAGTAAAACAAGTAAAGCGCGTTCTGCACAACGTCAATCTCATGATGCATTGGCTGTTATGCCAGTCAGCGTATGCAAGAAATGCGGTGAAAAGAAACGTCCACATCATGTTTGCCCTGCTTGTGGATCTAAATAAATCTTGTAAAGGGAATTAAAGGGCAGGGTATTTCCCAATGCCCTTTTTTTATTTATAATGTCTCAAGAAAAAAGAGTTATTTCAGTCGATGCAATGGGCGGAGATCATGCGCCAGGTGCTGTGTTGGGCGGTATGAACCAATTTTTATACCAATATGGCGAAGACAGTGCTTTTTTCCGCGTGTTTGGTAATGAAAAAATTTTACGTTCATTATTGAAAAAATTTCCACGTGTTGCACGTAATTGCGAAATTATCAATGCAAATGAAGTAATATCTGGCACAGACAAAGTTCGTGATGTTATTCGTCATGCCCAAGATACATCTATGTACATGGCAATCAAAGATGTTCGTGAAGGTAATTCTTCTGCGGTTGTATCTGCGGGCAATACCGGTGTTTTGATGGCTTTGTCTAAATTGGCATTAAAAACAATTGATGGAATATCACGTCCGGCTATAACAACAATGTTGCCATCTGGAAATGGGGATTCACGCGTTGTTGGTTTGGATTTGGGCGCAAATGTCCGTTGCGATGAAGAAACATTGTTTGACTTTTCTATTTTAGGCAGTGTTTATGCCGAAATTATGGGCGGTATGAAACGTCCTCGTGTTGGAATTTTGAACATCGGTGAAGAAGAAACCAAGGGCAGTGAACGTCTGCAACGTTTGAACAAGGTTTTAATGGAACATGTTGATGAATTGCCATATGAATACATTGGCTTTGTAGAAGGTAATGATGTTACCGCTGGAAACGTTCAAGTTGTCGTCACAGATGGCTTTACAGGCAATGTTATGTTAAAAACGGTAGAAGGTACCGCCAAAATGATTTCGCGCATTGTAAAGGCAAATTACAAGCGTTCTATATTGGCTATATTGGGCACCTTTTTCTTGATTCATTTATTTAAACGTTTAAAGAATAAAATTGACCCACGCTCTTATGCTGGGGCTGTGTTTTTGGGACTTAATGGATTTTCAATTAAAACACATGGAAACAGTGATGCCCTGGCATGGACACATGCGTTGGAATATGCCACAAATTTATCAAAATCAGATTTTTATGGCAAAATCCGTGAACGCACAAATGCTTTGGCAAAAATAAAGCAAGAAATCAGGGATGTGTCGTCTGTTTCGGAATAATTATTTATAAAATAAAAAAACCGCCAAAATGGCGGTTTTTCTTTAAGGGAGCAAATTTATTTTGTGTATTCTTTCCATGCTTCTTTACGTTTAGCAACTAATGTGTCGTGGTATTTATTTACTTTTGCTAAATGTTCTTTTGCTGCAAACCAGCCGGCATTTGCTGGGTGGTTTTTGCAAGCAGTATTTGTGCATGGTTCGTCTTCTTTGAAATGATCACATTTTTTGGTCGAGAATGGATAACAAACAAGACATGGTTTGCCCTTGATTTTAGAGCATTTGAATAATTTATAAACAATAATTTTGCTTTCTTGTTGGCTGACATCTTCTTTGGCATCTAAAACAACGTCTTGATGTTTGATTTCCATATCAAGAGCTCTGACCCAGTTTGCAAATAAATCTTTGTTTTCAGGCATTGTATATATCCTTTTGTTTGTCTATTAGTTGTAATATAACACATAAATACATTTTTGTCAATATTAAAATTAATTACCAGGAATAAAAGGGAAGTATAAAAAAAACCGCCCAAACGGGCGGTTCTTTTATTAATTGTTGTTATTACGTGTACACGTTGTTGGGTGTCCAGTCGAAGAATTTGTCGCAGTTGCGGTATATCCGTCTGGACAATAACACATGGTTGATTGGCCACCAGTTGATTCCAAAGGTACATTGCCTGCCATGCCACATGGTTGACATGTAACGTTGTCATTACCACCTGTGTCATCCAAATAATAGTTTTCAGGACAAGATAACAACATTGTTGCAACCCAATCGCTCATCATGCGCAAAGACAAAGATCCTCCATCTTTTGGTGTGTAGCCGCTGACCGACATACATGTCACGATATCGGCACGGCATGCATTAACAGCAGTTTTAGATGCAGTAGTGGTTGTATTAGATTCGTCATATCCATTTGTTGTTAAACATGATGTAACATCGCTACGGCAATCTTCTGCATAATTTGCCAAGATAGAATCTTGTTGTAATTTAATCTTGGTTAACACAGATGCCAAATATTGACGGATAACTTCGTTATCTGGAACATACTTTTTATTCTTGGTAGAACCAGAGAATGTGTAATCTTGACATTGTTTCATCACAGATGCACACATACCATGTACTTTGTCATTGTTATCTATATAACCAATTTTCTGCAAGATATACGTAGCCATATCATCAGTTGCAGAATTATTAGTATAATTGTTCTTCCATGATTCCAGAGATTTGTCTATGTATTTAGACAGATTTTCTTTCTTACCACCACCGAAAGCGTTAACTAAGTTTCCAGTTCCAGTATTTGCAGAAGAATCTGTGTAATTCCATGTTGAATACAAAGAATACATACCCTGGCTGACCCAATCTTCAATATTTGTTCCCTGAGCTCCCAAAGCCGTGGTGTTTTTAACAGATCCACCAGAAACCCCAGGTGCGCCACCTTTGACGATTTCAGCATTTGCAAGATATTTACCAGTTGGATCCAAACATAATGAATAATCTGAACCACATACATATTCATCTTGCATACAAGAATCAATAGCAGCGATACAACCACGGAAATCATATGCGTTCTTGTTTTGAGCCAACATCAAACGTGCTTGTTGCAAAATTGTTGATGCGTTACGAACATTGTTACGCATTTCTTCGTTTGCTTCGTTCAAATCACGTTCATAGGCAATACATTGTTTATCAATTTCCAAATCATAGGAATTTGTAATGATGTTTGCTTCAATTCCCTGGGCAACACAAGAATTCAACACAGCTGTTTTGCAACGTTGTGTTGCTGTTTTGTGCAATTGTTCGCCACGTTGATTTGAAATGTTGTTTGCATCTGATCCTGCCACGTTCATATTCAAGAATGAAGCCAAATCAAAACCTGCGGTAAAATCTGCATTTAACAAACCAGATACATCCATAGATATATTACCGGTTGTAGCGGTAGATGCATTTGGTGTTGTAACATCAACGATTTTTCTTTTGATTGCATCCAAACTGCTTTTAATCTGGGAAGAATCACTGGTTGATTTCATTTCCAATTCAGCTTCTGTTTCTTTGAACAAAGAATTAACCTGTTCTGTGGTCAAACCAATATATTTGATTTTTTGAACAACATCTTGGAAACTTTCAGTAGCAGAGGCCAATGCTTCTTCTGTTTTTTGATAATTTTTCAAATTCTTGGAACAAGAACATCTGCCCTGGTTATCATCCAAAACATTACAATAATTATCCATACATGCCAAATATTGAGCCTTGCAATATTCGGTCAATTCTGCGACAGCAGCCAAATTTGATGTTGTTTCTTCAATATCATCATTTGAAACAACAGGGGTTGTTGTTGCTGTTGGAATTACAGATGCTGTGGATAAACGAGTTGATGTCGCGGCACGACGCATACCAACACGAGCCTTGTACAGTGGTTCGTTACCGCTACCGCTTAGAGTTTTAATTTGATAATTGTTGGAAGCAGAAGTACGATCACCAGTCATCACAGAACCAGTAGTAGATACCCTGGCGGTAACTGCTTTTTTATCTTGGGTGGAACGAGGTTGAACCACTTGTTGCGCTGTTTTTGCACGGGATGATGTTTTTACTGCACGGGAAGTAACGCCACGAGCTGAAACCTGTTGTGCGCTTCTTGGAGAAGATGCAACAACCCTGGATGATGTGGTGCCACGTTGAGATACAGCCGCATTACCAGAAACAACACGTGAATTAGCACGATTTGTTGTCGCACGTTGCGAAACATTGTTTTTCTTTTTAGCAGTATTTTCTACAACCTGGTTTTCTTCCGTTTCGACGGCGTCCATGTCGTCAATCATTTCGTCTGTATATTCAACAATTTCGTCATAATATACAGGTGCAACCTCAGCAAAAGCAGGTAACACAAGCAAACCGGCCAATACAGTAATAAATCTTTTCATGGTAAAATCATCCTTCCTTATCTCTATAATTTTACCATAACACAGGGGGCTTTACAAGCGGAAAAAACGAATATTATTCACTAATTTTGAAAGAGGGACGAATTTTTCTTAAATTGTTTAACGAGTTATTTTGTATCTTGGAAAAATCGTCAGGATTCCATATCTGAAAACCTTTGCCACGACCAACAAACAGGGCTGTATCTTTGATGTTTGCATGTTTTAACAAATCGGTTGGTATAACGATGCGCCCAGTTACATCAAATTGCAAAGGACGGGCGTCTGCAAAGACAAGGGCGCTGAGATCATCCAATTCACCATCAAACATACCCATTTTATCGGTTGCTTTGGCAATTTCTTCCATGCGGGACATGGATAAACCCTCAATACAATTGTGTGTAAATGAACGGTATAACACAACGCCCGCAAAATTTTCATTGTTCAAAGAAGAACGAAAAGCAGCAGGAACTGAAATACGTCCTTTGGTATCCAAACGATTTTCATAGCAAGAAAGAAATAAACCCATTTTTTTTGTTCTTTTTTCTTAGTTGTTTTTAGTGTTGCTTTTTGTTCTTCGAATTCGAATTTAGCAAATGTTTTTATGGTTGTCAATGACAATATATAGTCCTTTTATGGTATTTTATGGTTTTGGCCCGAAAAACTGCAATTTTTAAAATAAAATAAAAATAAATTCATTTTATGCTTGACGAGCGATTCGTTTTTGTTCTAAGATGTTTGTATAGACAACGGAAGGGGTTAAAAATAACGCGGAAATCTGGATAAAACCGGAAATCCAAACAAAAATAAAAAATCGAAAAAATTTGAAAATAAAATTTGTAAATACATCAGTAAATACAAAAAAATCAGATTTTTTCTTCAACAACAACCATGAAAGGGGGGACCACCACATGCCAAAAAACATAAAAGAAATAATGATTGCTTTGAACAAAGTTTTAACAACAACAGTTTGGGTTAATGCAGATCGCCAAATCGTTTCATTAAGTGATGAATTGCATATTGGTAAAAATAATGCACCACGTTCTATTGAAGATTTGTCCAGATCTTCATTGATTGGTGCTTATGTTTCTTTGCAAATCAGAACAGACAATTTTGATGTAGCCGCAGAAAGTTTGGACACATCCACTTTGGCTTTACGCGTGAAAGAAATGGTTTTCGCAGAAGCGAAGAAAATCATGGATTCAGGCGAAAAAGCAGATATGTCCGGTAATCGCATGGCCGCATAACACAGTTTCCGTGTTTACGGAAGGAAGGGAGTCCCGCCACAGCATTTGTTGTGGCGGTGCTTTTTTTTATCGGCCCTGATTTAACAATAATCTGACATCATCAAATTCGGGGTGTTGTTTGAATATTTCAGATATATATGGGCAAATCGAAATAATTTTCCTGTGTTGTTCGCGTGCCATAGTTATAATTTGTTTTATCAAAAAAAATTCGACATCGTTGTTTTTATAGTCCGGTTCTATTTCCGCTTCGGATATCATCAGTTTATCTGTGCCTATTTTTACAAAAAATATATCGCCAATTTTTTTACCTTGGCATATTGCATATATGTGACATCCGTCTGCTGAATATTGAAAGGTAAAATTATTTTGCGACATAAATAAAAAATCCTTTGGTTTTCGTTTTTTCAAACTATACCATTGGATTTTTTATAAACTATAAGATTGATTTCTTGAATTATATCAAATCAAAATTACGGCGGATTATTTTGCCACTTTTACGCAGGTTCGCAGATTCTTCCGCGCTCATTTTGGAACGCAAATTCATTAATACCCCGCGTTCACCAACAACACGTGGCAAAGACATAGCAACTGCATTTTTGCCAATGCCGTCAACGATAGATGTTGTTAAAATTCTGCGTTCGTCATTTATGATTGCATGCAACAGATCTGCGACCGCACCACCAATGCCGTCCCATGTTGCACCGCGACCCTGGATAATTTCGTACGCAGCATTTTTAACGCGGTGTTCAATTGTTCTGCGTGTGGTTTGAGGCAGGGATATTTTTGATTGTTTGCAAAAATCATCCAATGCAATTCCACCAATACTGACCGAAGACCAATTAACAACCGAAGAATCACCATGTTCGCCCAACACATAAGATGTGATTGAACGTGTTGATATACCTAATTGGCGCGACAATATGATTTTGAAGCGGGCTGAATCTAACATAGTGCCTGTACCAATTACACGCGATGCCGGCAATTTAGATAATTTTTGTGCCAACATAACCATAACATCCAATGGATTGGTGACTATGATAATCTTTACATTTTTTGGATCCACATTATCCATGACGCGTGGGATAATATCTTGGATAACTGCTGTATTTTTATGCAACAAATCCATGCGTGTTTCGCCAGGCTTTTGATTTGCGCCTGCTGCAACGATAACTATATCAGAACCACGAATGGCGCGATAATTGCTGACCGCTGTGATTTTAATATCATAAGAAAATGCAGATGCGTGTCCCAAATCTTCCGCCGCGGCACGTGCACGAATACCGTCCCTATCATATAAAACAATTTCATGTGCCAAACCTGTATTTTTCACAGCAGTTGCCACAGCAGATCCAACAGAACCAACACCAATAATTGCAATTTTCATCCTTTTCCCCCTGAATTATGTTGAAATAATTATACCATAAAAAGTATTTGATAAAAACATTTATATTTTGCTAATATTCCCACGGTATAAATCAGGGGTATAAAATCTATGAAAAAAATTTTATGTTTTGGCGATGTTAATGACAAATACAAAAATGCAATTGAAAAAGCTATACAACAAAATGCAGATATTATCGGTTGGGAACATGCCCCAGATAGTGATGAATTGCCAGACACAAAAGACACAGAATTTATTTTAATGAAATGTGATATTCATTCTGATGATTTTTTGCGACACATTATCGCGATTAACAAAAAATTAAATGACGGAAATAAATTTTATTTAACTCATTGCACAGTGTTCTTTAATAAAACTGGTGAACGCCCCCCATTTATTTTAACAGATGCGGCGTGTATCCCAATGCCTGATGAAAACCAATTAAATCATATTGTGCAAAACGCGGTAAATTTATTTGGCAAAATATTTGATAATGCACGTCATCCGTTTATATCTTTGATATCCGCGGGGGGCGATACAAATACTAAATTATCACCAACTTTGTATGCGTGGTATAATGCACACCGCGATGAATTTCCAAAAGATACCATGCGGTTGGAACAATTGGATGTTGCGTTGGACTCTGATATTCGTGTTGAAAAACATCTGACCGGTGAAATCGCAGATATAATTGTTGTTGATAATATCAATACGGGAAACGCGATATTTAAATCTTTGTCTGTGTTAAGTGGAACATGGGAACCTGAATGTTTTTTAATGGGTGGCAAACAAACCATTATATTAAATTCACGTGGTGTAACCGAAAACGCTTTGACGCAAAATATTTTATTAGCATGTAAAAAATAAAAATCGCCCAAACGGGCGATTTTTTAATAAGATTTTGCAACGAATACAAAACTTGGGTCGTTATCATCAAGACAACGTCTGCTGATTTTGTATTTTTCCATTAAACCATCAAATTCTTCATTTGTAGTCAAATCGTATTTGATACGGAAAAATCCAATTTTGCCAGATTCCAATGCTGATTCTAAATCTTTCAATGAATCAACATTTGTAATCATTGTTTTGTTGCGGTTTTCAACAGCCACCAACATATCGTGTTGAATTGTATTCAATCTTTCTTTGACTGAATTAACAAATTCAGCAACATCCACGGTTGTTTTTGATGATTTACCCAAATTTCTGCGTGTAACGGTTAATGTGCCGTCCGCCATTTCGCGTTCACCAATTTCAACACGTAATGGAACACCACGTTTTATCCATTTCCACATCTTATCAGGACTGCGCATATCGGAATCATCAACCAAAACACGAACGTCAATGTTTCTTAATTGTTCCGCTATTTTATTGGCAAATTCATTTAATTGTTTCACATTTTCATCACGTGTGATTGGGATAATAACAACCTGGTATGGTGCGACCATTGGTGGCAACACCAATCCATCATCATCAGAATGAACCATGAATAAACTGCCCATCATTCTGGTTGTTGTTCCCCAACTGGTTGTCCAAGCATATGTTAATTTACCATCGGTGCCCAAATATTGAATGCCGAAAGATTTTGCAAAATGTTGTCCCAAATCGTGAGAAGTTCCCGCCTGAAGTGCTTTACCATCTTGCATAATGTGTTCCAATGTGTATGTGTGATCTGCACCTGCAAATCTTTCTTCTGGGGTTTTTTCACCCATAATAGAAGGTATTGCCAAAACATCACGCATAAAATCACCATACATTTTGTGCATTTTGCGTGCATCTTCATTTGCTTCTTCGTGTGTGGCAAATACGTTATGACCTTCTTGCCAGTTGAATTCAGAAGTTCTTAAAAACAATCTTGGGCGCATTTCCCATCTCATAACATTTACCCATTGATTTAATTTCAAAGGCAAATCACGATATGATTGAACCCAACGGGACATTGCTTCGCCAATAATTGTTTCAGATGTTGGGCGAATAATATATGGTTCGGTCAATTTTGCTTCTGGGTCTGGTTGCAAAACGCCGTCTATCATTTTTAAACGATAATGAGTGACCACTGCGGCTTCTTTTGCAAAACCTGCAACGTGTTCTGCTTCTTTGTTAAAGAAATCAATAGGTATCAACAATGGAAAATTTGCATTTAATACGCCACTGGCTTTTATGCGTTTATCCATTTGATCGCGCATCAATTCCCAAATTGCCCAACCATAAGGTTTAATTGTCATGCAACCACGAACAGGTGCGTTTTCCGCCAAATCAGCCGCTGTAATTAAATTTTGATACCATTCACTAAAATTTTCTTGTCTTGTTGGTGTAATCGCTGTTTTCATTTTTTTATACTCTTTATTTATTCTTTTAATTATTTATTTTTCATATATTCACTTGAAATTATTTCATGCAGTTTCTCTGCAATTTGTTTTCTGTCCATACCCGATAAATCGGGCGCGGGCAATACTTCGATTTCTACCAAGAAACCACCCAATACCATAACGTGAAAAACCTGCATAAATGCACTGCGTTCTATTTTGCAGAACGGGCCACAATCCATTTTTTTATTATCGAAATATGCAAAATGATTTGCCATATCTTCGTCACTGATTTTTGTGCCGTCCCTTAAACGATAATGTATCACCACAGGTTGGACGGTTATACCCGTTTTTTCAACAACATCAAATAATGAACTTTTGAATTGTTTTACATATGCACCGTTTGTGGATGTTCCCTCTGGGAAAATGAACATAGGATAATCAACGCGATTCAATTCGCTTTGAACTGCATCCAAAGCATCCAATGCGTGTGATGGACGGCGGTCAATAAATATAACACCGAATTTTTTTGCAATCCAACCAACCAAAGGCCATGTGGATATTTCTTTTTTACCAAAGAAAGAACCACCAAATGCCACAGGCATAGTTGCCAATTCAAATACAGATATATGATTGCATACACACAGCAGTGGGCGTTTAGATGTCAATTTACCTTTGACTTTGAAACGAACACCGGTGATGAAATTAAATTGACGCATGAAAAATTGCATATATTTAACAGACAAACGCCCGCGTGGTATAAAACACAAAATTAATGCATTTATCACCACCAAGCCCCAGGCAAACATAAACCAAATCCATGCCCAAGTTGTATTAAAAATATTCTGTTTGCGTATTTTCATTAGTTTTCTGTTTCTTCTTTGTCTTTGTCAATATATTCGAAATCATCGGCATCTTCTTGCATGAATAATTCAGCAAAAGAACGAATTAATTTTGCGGTGCCGGTAAATGGTGACATAACAATTTTTGCCAGCATATGCAAAGGTCCTTCTTTGATGTCAAAATCATCAAATGTATTTTCAGAACCTGTGAAATGTTTTTGGAATGTTTTATCAACATTTTTAGTTTGAACCAAAACAAACACATCATATGTTCCAAAACCTTTATCAATAAATACTCCGCGACCAAATTTTGCACCCAGACGCAAATAACCTTTGATCAAAGGTGTCATTTGTTTTTTTGCTTCTGCTTCGTCAACAAATGCACGTGGCAAAATATTCATTTGGGTCATTTCTGGATTGATAGAAGGATCCAAATTTTCCTTCATCACAGTTGCACGCAAATGATATGGTGCCAAACAATTGTAATATAAATATGACAATGCCTGGGCAGATTGAGCAGGATTTGTTCCAACGAAAGAAGGAACACCAAACAACAAAACGATTTTGCGTTTTACAATATATTCACACAGACCCGCCCACAATAAACGGATAACCAAACCGTTTTCACGATAATCTTTGCTGACACAGGCACGTGACATTTCCGCAATATTACCGCGGACTTTTTTAATTTTTGATAAATTGAATTCGCTTTCTGTGTAAAAACCATCCATTTTTTCAGCGGCATCACGATCAATTATACGATATGCACCAACGATTTTATTTTCATGAAATACAGCCATATAATCGGCATATGTATCATATGCATCATATTCTTCGCCCAGGTTCTTTTGTTCTTCGGTTGCAGATGCGTTTTCTTCAAGACAGAAAACTTCATAACGCAACTGGCGAACCTGTTTGCGTTCTTCTTTAGTTCTGGTTAAACGGACTTCGTAATCACGAACTTTGATAGCCATAAATAATCCTTTATAATAACATAAGGTAAATGTTACCAAAGAAAATAAGCATAAGCAATTATTTTATTTATATGGATTTTTTGTCAAAAATATTATTTCAATTTATCAGCTAATTCAGCAATCGCCAAAGCATACCAAGATGAATTATTCCATTTTTTGATTCTGTAAAAATTTGGATATGTTAAATATGCATGAATTACGGGTGTCGGGGCAACGTCATAGTCAACTTCTGCCTGTTGTTCTGCTTGCTGTTGCAAATCGTGTTTAGCAATTGTTTTTGTGTCTGCAACCAAACCTGCTGTCATTTCTGATTGTGGAATTGGTGACCCATCAGGATTAGTAATGCCATATTGTGCCCATTCATTACATAAGGCTCTTGTTAGGCCTAAGATTGCTGATTTAGATGCAGTATATGCTGGAACTCTTATACCACCCTGATAAGATAGCATTGAACAAATGTTAATTATTTTTGCTGGTCTCTTATT
>JAGCOR010000014.1 GCA_017642585.1 Alphaproteobacteria bacterium
TCTTATAATGATTTTGTCTTGAAAGACTTTTTAACAACATAACCACAGTAGAAAAAACAAATGGTAGCTTTATTGCATTATTTACTTAAAACTTTATCTTTAATAGGTGATTTGAACTGGTGCTTGGTCGGATTTTTCAAATTCGATTTAGTTGCATGGATTTTTGGACCTATGACGATATGGTCTCGGTTAATATATGCTATTATCGGTGTATCCGCTTTAATTTGGGCTTTTATCTGGATGTTCAGCGATGATTCAGCCGATAATAACGAATACAGCAGACGGCGTAATTAATCTTATCCCTTGTATCTTGACGTGAAAAGAATGTCGATTCGACATTCTTTTTCTTTATAAAAGATTTTTTTATGTTATAATAAGTCTCGCGAAAGCAGAGTGAGAGAGATTAAATGTAAAAGGGATGGTGGCTTTCGCAAAAAATGCTTGTTTTTGGGCAGTCCCATCATCCCTTTTTGTTCCAAAAATGTGTTTGTCGGGAATAAAATCAGCCAATTTCAACAAGATATAGTAAAAAATCAATATATTGATTCGATTCGGTGAAAAATTGTCTATATTTTGATTTTTTTAGCGATTCGAATCGGATTTTTTGTAAAATTTTTACAAAAATATATACAAAAAAGTGTTTAGTATTTTAAATGGCTACGAATCGGTCATATGAAAACACTCCCAAAGCCACAGCCAGCAAGGCTTTGAGAAATGCAAGGGAAAAAAACAAAAAAAAATTTTTTTTAATAGTGAGAATTGTGTTGAAATACTGTATATTGTGTTACAAGAAACTTAAAACATACTATATATAGTATTTTTGCCAAGATGAAGGGGAAGGAAATGGCAGCAAATGAAAACGAAGTTAAAATACAAGTTGTGTCAACTTTGACATGTAAATTGGAATCTATCAAAAAACGTTCCGGTGAAGTGGTTCCTTTTGATGCAAAAAAGATTTATGAAGCTATTAAGAAAGCAGTCGATGTTACTTGTGAAATATCAGATGCAGATATAGTAAAGATAACTCAAGATGTTTTGAAACGTTTGGATAAAAAATATAGTGGTGAGATTCCAAATGTAGAAGATATTCAAGAAATCGTTATTCAAACATTGATGGATGCACACGCATATAAAACTGCTGAAAAATATATAATATATCGTCAAAAACGTTCTGAAATTCGTAATTCTATGGTTGATGCTGTGGAAGTTATCAACGGTTACGTTTCCGAAGCGGACTGGCGTGTTAAAGAAAATTCCAATGTTGGTTATTCAATTGGTGGTTTGATTTTAAGAAGCAGTGAACGTATGACTGCTGAATATTGGTTAAGTTTGTATTCCAAAGAAATTGCTGATGCACATAAATCTGCATCTTTACACATTCATGATTTAGGTTGGTTAACAGGATATTGTGCCGGTTGGTCTTTGCGTGAATTGTTATACGAAGGATTTAACGGCGTTCCTGGCTATTTGCAATGTGAACCTGCAAAACACATGGCCACAGCGGTTTCTCACATGGTTAATTTCCTTGGCACTTTGCAAAATGAATTTGCTGGGGCCCAGGCATTCTCTTCTGTGGATACATATTTGGCACCATATGTCAGATTGGATAAATTATCATATGCAGATGTTAAAAATTCTATGCAGACATTGGTATTTAATTGTTCTGTGCCATGTCGTTGGGGAACTCAAACACCATTTATTAATTTCACTTTCGATTGGACATGCCCAAAAGATTTGCGTGAACAACGCCCATTTGTAGGCAAAAAACAAGTTGATTTCACATATGGTGATTTGCAACCTGAAATGGATATGATTAACAAAGCATTTTTGGAAGTTATGACCGAAGGTGATGCATTGGGACGTCCATTTACATTCCCAATCCCAACATATAACATCACAGATGATTTCCCATGGGATCATCCAAATGTTAAACCTTTGTTTAATTTGGCTGCTAAATATGGTATTCCAAATTTCCAGAATTTCTTGAATTCTGATTTGAACCCAACAGACGTTCGTTCTATGTGCTGCAGATTGCGTTTGGACGTTCGTGAATTGTTGAAACGCGGTGGTGGTTTGTTCGGCAGTGCTGAAAAAACAGGTTCTATCGGTGTGGTTACCATCAATTTGGCTCGTTTAGGTTATAAACACAAAGGCGACCGCGAAGGTTTGTTGAAAGAATTACAATACTTATTAGATTTGGCCCGCGATTCTTTGGAAGTAAAACGCAAAATTATTACCAAGAATTTGGAACACGGTTTGTATCCATTTACAAAACGTTATCTGGGCAGTTGGAATCACCACTTCTCTACAATCGGTGTTAATGGCGCAAATGAAATGGTTTTGAATTTCACAAATGGTGCCGAAAACATCGCAACAGTATTTGGTAAAAACTTGGTTTTGGAAGTGATGGATTTCATCAGAGCTAATTTGGCTGACTATCAAGAAAAAACTGGCAATTTGTATAATCTGGAAGCAACACCAGCAGAAGGATGTGCATATCGTTTTGCAAAAACAGACAAAAAGGAATTCCCAGATATTATCACAGCGGGAACACCAGATGCACCGTATTATACTAATTCAACCCAGTTGCCTGTGAACTTTACAGATGACCCATTTGTTGCATTGGAACACCAGGAAGCACTGCAACGTAAATATACAGGTGGAACAATGTTACATTTGTATATGGGTGAACCTGTGTCTTCAGGCGAAGCAGCAGAAAAGATTGTTCGGACAATATTTGAAAATTACAAGGTGCCTTATATGACAATAACACCAACATTTTCAATCTGTCCAAAACACGGATATTTGCCAGGGCGTCATGATTATTGTCCAAAATGTGATGCTGAAATTGCGGCAAACAACAATAAACAAGAAAACAAATAACAAAAAAAGAATGAAAGGAGAAACTTATGAACACACAAAGAACACCATGCGAAACATTTTCACGTGCAATGGGATATATCAGACCTGTTAAAAACTTTAACGTTGGTAAATATTCTGAATTTTGTGAACGCAAAACCTTTACAGAAGAAAATTCTTTGTCTGCTGGTGCACGTCACAAAGAATTAATGAAGATGGCTGCGTAAAAAGGTTTCTTCGATGAAACAGATACAAATAGGCGGTCTGGTTTCCTTTACTACTATCGATTATCCTGGGAAACTGGCCGCTGTTTTGTTTTTATGTGGATGTCCGCTACATTGTGTATATTGTTCAAATGAACATTTAATACCTGTGGCAGATGGCGATTATGACCCAGAAAAAGTGTTTGATTGGTTGAAACAACGTGTTGGAAAATTAGAAGGTGTTGTTTTTTCTGGGGGGGAAGCGTTAATGCAGGCGGATGCCACAATTGAATATATGAAACGTGTGCATGATTTAGGATTTTCAATCGGGTTGCATACAAATGGATTCTATCCAGATTTATTAAAAAAAGTTACCGATATTGTTGATTGGGTTGGAATGGATTTCAAAGCAACACGGGATAACTATAAAAAATTAACCGGCATAGATGTTGCGTATGATAGAATGATTGAATCTTTGAAATATTGGGTATCAACGGGTCGTGGATTGGAAGTTCGAACAACCTGTGATCCGCGTTTCGTTTCCAAAGAAGATTTGTTAGAAATCGCAAAGATATCCGCCGATATGGGTGTTAAAAATTTTGCGGTGCAGAAATATACCCCATATCATGAATGCGAATGTCATGAAACAAATGAAGCACAAAGAAATCAATTTTTTAATGATGAAGAATTAAAGCGAAAAATCGAATCTTTGTTTGATAAAGTTATTTGGCGTGACAATTAAAAATCATCCAATATATAAACAATAAAAAATGTCCCGATTGGGACATTTCTTATTTCCCTCGGCAAAGATGCCTGCGGGGAAACCGTAACAATTTTGGTGCACTGTCGTTTCCAAAATTTACTTGTTTTCTGGTGGCTCTGATCGGAATGTAAATTCCCACAACATAAATGTTGCGGGCCCCTTTCACTTCGCTGGCGCTACGTCCCGAACCTGTCGGTTCAATTCCGTCATTTCCATGCATAAATAAAAAACACCCAAAAGGGTGTTTCTTATTTCTGGTGGCTCTGATCGGAATGTAAATTCCCACAACATAAATGTTGCGGGCCCCTTTCACTTCGCTGGCGCTACGTCCCGAACCTGTCGGTTCAATTCCGTCATTTCCATGCATAAA
>JAGCOR010000015.1 GCA_017642585.1 Alphaproteobacteria bacterium
AAAAAATGTATATCCAGATGAATTGGAAGCATTGTTTATGGAAATCGAAGGTGTGAAAAACGTAGCAGTTTTTGAACACAAAGTAAACGATAAAACCGTAACATATGGTGTATTCCAAGTAGAACCAGGAATGACGATGGACAAATTGTTATCCGAAGTAGCAAATGCAAATAAAAAGGTTGCATCATATAAATGGGTAACACATTTTGCGATGACAACAGATGATTTGCCTATGACCAGTACACAAAAGGTAAAACATCACATGGTACGTCAAAACCTGATAGACGGAAAATATCCAGATAGACATGAATAAAAAGATTTATAAAATAAAAAAAGGAAGCAACTATGAATATGTATGAATTGTTAGAATCAATTATAGCCAGAAGTCCAAAAACGGTATTTTTGGTTCGTGAAAATATAACTTTTGAAGAATTTCCAAACTATATCCGTGCACGTGCAACAACTTTGCGTGAAGCAGGTGTAAAGCCAGGCGATACAGTTGGTTTGTTATCACACAATATACCTGAATTTATGTCGACATTGTTTGCAATATGGTATTTGGGTGCGCGTGTTTTGTTGTTAGATACAAATTTAACACCAATAGAATATGACAATATGACCGATTTAACAAATTGTAAATTGGTTTGTGCTGAAAAATCTTTCTTTTATGATGCGGAAAAATTTAAATTCTTTGATATCCAGACCAAAGATGAAAAGACAGACGAAAAATTAAAACCTTATCCATTAAAAGGTGATGATATCGCAACATTGTCATTTACATCTGGATCCACAGGAATTCCAAAGATTGTGCCTTTGACACATGATAATTTGGTTTCTTGTTCTGAAGGTTTGGAAAGTTTGAATATATTCTTGCGCCCAGGCGAAATGATGTATGCTTTCTTGCCTTTGTATCACGTGTTTGGGTTTGCTGTTGGATTCTTGGCCCCACTACATTTTGGTATGGGAATTTTATTGCAATCTACTATCAATCCAAATGCAATATTACAAGATTTTGCACAATATAAACCACATGTTATTCCTGCGGTTCCAAAATTGTGGGAAATTTTCCGCAAGAAAATTATTGATGGTGTTAAAGCTAAAAAGAAATGGGGATTGGTATCTTTCATTATGAATCACCAAAAAACATTGCGTTTCTTGGGCTTGGGCAAATTGGTTGATAAAGTTTTGAATCAAATTCGTGCTATATTTGGTGGCCGTGCACATTGTTTGGTTGCAGGTGGTGCGGCGACTAAGCCAGAAGTTGAAAAGTTCTATAATCAATTGGGTATGAATTTTGTTCAAGGTTATGGAATGACTGAAACTGTTGGACCAATCTGTTGTTCTAAACCTGTTAAAAAACGTGTTGCATATGCGTTTGGTGCACCACTGGGGGGCAGCGAATGTCAAATCAGAAATGCAGGCGAAGATGGTATCGGTATGTTATGGGTTCGTGGAAAACAGGTGTTTGGCGGATATTTGAACAATGATGACGCCAACAAAGAATGTTTCGACAAAGACGGATTTTTCTGTACTGGCGATTTGGTTTCTATCGATAAAAACGGCGAATATCATTTCGCAGGTCGTAAAAAACAGGTCATCGTTTTGGACAGTGGTAAAAATGTTTATCCAGATGAATTGGAAGCATTGTTCCTTGAAATCGATGGTGTGAAAAATGTCGCTGTGTTTGAACACGAAGTAAATAACAAAACTGTTGCATACGGTGTATTCAGTGTTGAAGAAGGTATGACAATGGAAAAGTTGGCTGCTGCGATTGCAGAACAAAACAAGAAGGTTGCATCTTATAAATGGGTAACCCATTTTGCGATGACAACTGATGATTTGCCTGTAACCAGTACACAAAAAATCAAACACCATGTTGTTCGTCAATGGTTGATTGATGGAAAATATACAAACAGACATGAATAAAGATAGGAGGTGGCTGTGCATTTAATTGCACAGCCAAAACTGAAAAAAGGATTGTATTATGAATATGTATCAAAAGTTAGAAAATGCTGTGAACCAATGGCCAGAGAATGTGTTTTTGGTTCGTGAAGGTATTACGTATTCCCAATTCGTAGACCAGGTTCGTGCACGCGCTGCAACTTTGCGTGATGCGGGAATCAAGCATGGTGATGTTGTTGGTGTTTTGTCACATAATTTGCCTCAATTTCCTTTGACTTTGTTTGCAATATGGTATTTGGGTGCAACTGTGTTAATGTTGGATACAAATTTAACACCTTTTGAATATGACAATATGACCCAGATTGCGGGATGCAAATTTGTTTGTGCTGAACCTTCGTTCTTTTATAAAACAGATAAATTTACATTTTTAGATATAACACACAAAGACGGTGAAATTGATTATGATTTAAGACCATATCCATCTGAATCCACAGATGTTGCGACTATGTCATTTACATCTGGTTCAACTGGAACGCCAAAGGTTGTGCCTTTGACACATTTTAATTTAACAGAATGTGCAAATTCATTGGAAGATATGTCTGATTATTATCATTCTGGCGAAATCATGTACGGATTTTTGCCACTGTATCACATCTTTGGTTTTGCAGTTTGTATTTTGGGAACAATTCAATATGGTGGCGGATTGGTTTTGCAACCTGTGATAAATCCTAAATACATTTTAGATGATTTTCAAAAATTCCAACCACATGTTATTCCTGTGGTGCCACGTGTTTTGGAATTGTTCCGCAATAAGATTATTGATGGAATGAAGGCACAAAAGAAATGGCGTGTTGCATCTTTCATATTGAATAATCAAAAAACATTGAAAGATATGGGATTGGATTTCTTTGTCCGCAAAGTCCAAGAACCTTTGTTGGCTATTTTTGGTGGTCGTGTCAGATTGTTGATTGCTGGTGGTGCTGCCACTAAACCAGAGGTTGAAAATTTCTATGAATCTTTGGGGTTGGCATTTATCCAGGGTTATGGTTTAACTGAAACTGTTGGGCCAATCTGCATTTCAAAACCAACCAGCAAAAGAATGCCTTATTCAGTTGGCGGATCAACATCTAATAATGAGTGTGAAATTCGCGACAAAGATGAAAACGGCGTTGGTGTATTATGGGTTCGTGGTCACCAGGTGTTTAATGGATACCTGAATAATCCAGAAGCAAACGCATTGGTATTTGATGAAAAAGGATTCTTTAATACCGGCGATATGATGTATATGGATAAAAACGGCGAATTACATTTTGCTGGTCGTAAAAAACAAGTGATAGTTTTAGACAGCGGAAAAAATGTATATCCAGATGAATTGGAAGCATTGTTTATGGAAATCGAAGGTGTGAAAAACGTAGCAGTTTTTGAACACAAAGTAAACGATAAAACC
>JAGCOR010000016.1 GCA_017642585.1 Alphaproteobacteria bacterium
GGTTTTATCGTTTACTTTGTGTTCAAAAACTGCTACGTTTTTCACACCTTCGATTTCCATAAACAATGCTTCCAATTCATCTGGATATACATTTTTTCCGCTGTCTAAAACTATCACTTGTTTTTTACGACCAGCAAAATGATATTGTTTGTTTTTATCCAAATACACCAAATCGCCCGTATTGAACCAACCGTCTTTATCGAACAGTTCTGCATTTGCGGAATCATTATTCAAATATCCTTTGAAGATATTTGGTCCACGAACCCACAAAGTTCCAACACCCGTTTCATCCATATCGCGAATTGTACATTCAGAACATCCAACCGGGGTTCCAAACGCGAACGGTACACGATGTTTCACAGGACGTGAACAGCAAAACGGTCCAACCGTTTCGGTCATTCCATATCCCTGGACAAAGGCAATTCCCAAAGATTCATAAAACTTTTCAACCTCTGGTTTAGTGGCGGCACCACCTGCAATCATCAGGCTGACCCGTCCACCAAATATATCTTGTAATGGCTTTTGTATTTTGCGTACCAAAAATCCCAAACCAATTTTTCTTAATTTCTTTTGATTTTTTAATACGAAAGATACCAACCACCACATATGTTTTGCTTTGATACCTTCTATGATTTTGTTACGGAAAACCTCATACAATCTTGGCACTGCAGGTATGCAATGTGGTTTGTACGTTTTAAAATCATCCAAAATGTTTTTAGGATTGATTGTAGGTTGTAACAAAATTCCCATATGAAAATGCAACGGCGCCAATATACCCGCTGCAAAACCAAATACATGATACAGAGGCAAAAATCCATACATGATTTCATTTCTGTGAATCCACGCCCCCATATCAGAATAACAATCAGATGATGCCTTTAAAATACCATGAGTTAATGGCACAACCTTTGGTGTTCCGGTTGAACCAGATGTGAACGACAGGGTTGCAATATCATCGTCTGATAATTTAGCGGGTTTTAATTTCTTATCTATATCACCATCAGGTGTTTCGATATCATAAAATTTGAAAACCTTGGTATCATAGAAAAATGATTTTTCTGCACAAACAAATTTGCAGTTAACGGTCTTCGTCATGTTATCGTATTCAAATGGTGTTAAATTGGTATCCAACAACAACACAGTTGCGCCCAAATACCATAACGCGAACAAAGTCAAAGGAAATTCCGGGATATTATGTGCCAATAACCCAACAACATCACCAAACTTGACCCCTGATTTACTTAAAGTTCCAGCCCTTGCTTTGATTAAATCCAATGCTTTACTAAAACTTATATTTTCGCGTACCAAAAATAAGGCATCTGGCGATTCTTTCGCCACCTGCTCTAATACTTGATACATATTCATAACATAAAATCCTTGTTGTTTTTATATTGGACAAGTTGTATTATAGTATTACAAAATAAAGATTGCAATTATGAAAATACTCACATTAAATATTAATTCTATACGTGCCCATATCGAAAGTTTTATGGATATTTTACGCAAAAATGAATACGACACCATCATGGTTCAAGAATTAAAGGTCGAAACCGCCAATTTTCCATACAATTTGTTGGACGAATTTGGCTATAATATCAAAGTTTTTGGTCAAAAATCATGGAACGGGGTCGCTACATTTTCTAAATATTCGATCGAAGATACCACAATGGGCCTGCCCACGTTTCCTGATGAAAATTCCAGATTTTTGGAATGCGTAGTGGATGGCCGGGTGCGTTTGATAAATGTGTATATGCCAAATGGCGATTGCATTGAATCACCAAAATTCCCATATAAAATCGATTGGATGAATGCTTTCACTAAATACATAGAACAATATATCGATTCCCCTGAATCTGTCATTATCGGTGGCGATTATAATGTAGCGATTGCTGATAACGACATCTGGAAACCACAAAATTATGTTGGTTCATCTATTTCTGCACCTGCGGCACGTGAAATAATGCAACAATGGCTGTCAATGGGTTGGATTGATACATGGCGCGAATTTCATCCAAATGACATAGATTATACTTGGTATGGATATCGCGGTGGCGACACTGTTGGTAAAAAACAGGGATTACGCCTGGATTATTTTCTGTGCAATAAATGTGCCGCAAAAATGATTACAAATTGTGAAATTGATATAGAACCGCGCAAACATACCAAACCAACAGATCATTGTGGTTTGATGTTGGAAATCAAAGATTAATCATCATCAACACGTGCAAAATCGTCGTATGCATGATATGCAGGACCCGTGCTTTCTTGGTATTTATATTCTGCAACTGTTTTACCACTGTATTGTCCGAATAATTCACTAACTTTTTGCACAGTATTATCTATCATTTGTCGCGCTTTGTCGTCTTTGTATTCAATCCATTTTAATGAATGCTTTTTCAACCTTAAAAATCTCAACACAGGGGTTGCAGATGCATCCTGCATTTTAACTGGAAATCCCCCACATTGCATAATGTATCCTTCCAACGGAATTTGTGGTGCGGTTCCGGCTATCAAACTTTTCTCACCCGGGGTATTACCTGTTTTAATATCCAACACACCATCACTCATTAAAACATCAGCGCGCGCATGAACATTACGTCCAGCAATTTTAACTTCACCCTCTTTTTCTGCATCTACAAATATTTTACCTTTTAATTCTGTGGAAACATATTCAGCAATTTCACAAAATCTTTTATGCCAAAAATAAAACAGCACAGAATCTTTTGGTAATTTTTCTTTTGCCCCGGCATCCATTTGGGCAACCAAAGATTCATAGTCAAAATCTTTTGAATTTTCTATTACTTCGTGAACTATATTTCCAAAAGAACGCGCATCTGGCAAAACCCAATAATCATCAACCGGGCGCAAATCTAAAATATGTTTAACATAGAACGCATATGGGTTGTGCACCAATAAATCAATATCTGTTACAAACACATCAGATCTGTCAATTGGTGGCACAGGCGCAGAATAATCCAGTGGATTAAATTCAACATTATCTTGATTCAAAACGCTTTGTAAAATTTCCGTACCATTATTTATATCACCAACAGTTACACGAACACGCGATATAAATCTGGATTCAGTTGTCAAAGTCCCACCAGATCTTTTCGAACGCAACCAATATACCTCTGGTCCACATGATAAATTCATAAAATCCAGTGCCATCAAAGATATTTTCTTGTTCGGGGATGGCAATCCAATTTCTTTTGCTATTTTTGCAGGCAACCAAGTTGTTTCATATCCGCGTATTGGGAACATATCTTCATTTAACCCGGTCAATATAACAACATCTGCATTTTGCATACGCGATTCTATGGTACCCAAAACGCAAACACTGTAATCATGATTCATTTGTTGTCTGATTGTTACATTGCTGATTGCATTTTCAACAAAAGCCCGCGCATCAGAAACATTTAACCTGATACCATTTTTACATAATATATCTGACATCTTTTTTATTGCCTGCCATACACAAATGGTATCTTCATCATATATATCAAATTTTGGGTGCAACCCTTTTGTTCCGTTTTCTTCGATATAATTATTCAACATATCAAAGATATTACAATTTGCGTTTCTGTATTTTTCTTCATATCCCAATCTGTCTTTTTCTATCCAATCGTCAAACAGATTTAAAATTGCACGACCAACGCAAGTTGCCTTGCCAGATATACCCGATGAAAAATCAGCATCAATACCACATTTTTCCATTTCTGTTTTTATTCTTTGATTCGCCGCTGCATCAGGTGTAATTATTAACACAGATTTTTTATCATTTATTGCGCGTCTGGTTATTTCGGTTGCAACGCGTGCCTCTTCACTTTCTATGTTGCATTCTATCAATGTGCAATTATCTAATTTTTTACCTGGGTGTTCACCGCTATTTCCAAAGGCAGTATTCAAAACATCTATGTAATCATTTTTACCAACATCCAGAGTTTGAACATCTTCCGCATTCAATCCCAATCCAGATAAAAATTTGTATTCTGCATTATATGGATTTGTATCTAATTCGAAATCTTCAACACGACCAGATATTTTTCCAGACAATATTATTTTGCCGTTTTTGCGATTTGCAATTTCATGCATTAAATCTGCCGTTGCGACCACAGATGCAGTTGACCCACACACAATCACAGATTCATAATCATCCAGATATTGTTTACAATCTTCAACAGATTTATTTACTTTTTCCGCCGCATACAATTTATCATGTGGTAATTTTTTAATGATGTCTATTATGCGCGCTTTGTTTTGAAAATGAATCGCATATGTATCACCAACTAAATTTAGCAAATCTACATCATCTATACTTTTGTTTTGATTTATTAAATAATCTTGCATACGAACGAAATCCGCCGCCACAGGCAAAGCTGTCTTGATATTTTTTATACACGCATCTGCTGATAATAATTTAGATAAAACGATTATACGTTCTTGATTTGATATAATATCATCGTCCTGTTCGTCGTCAGGTTCTTCAACTCCATTGCCCAACGGAACCAGGTTTGGCAAAATAACAGCATGCCCAATTTTATCAACAATCATACGTTCAAATTTACGAATTGCGCGGCGTGATGGCAGAAAAATCAAGACCTTGGAAAAATCTTCCCTATATTGTTCAATTTGTTGCCACAAGGCATCCAAAATATGAACAGGATCAGATACATTAAAAATATTGTTATTTGACACCTATGACCTTCCTTAATTCTTCCAAACCAATTTTCTTTTCGGCAGATGTTTCTAACACCTCTTCCACCATCGCAGGATGATTTTCATGCGATATATTTTTTTGATTTAATTCACGAACTTTTTTATCTTTTTTTGTATAAACAATTTGATAGCAAATTCCATTTTCATCACAAAAATCCATCAAATCCAGGTCTGAATCTTTAACCCCAATGCGCGAATCTATCAATAAAAATAATCTGCGCAACTGTGAACGATTTAATAAATATTCCTGTAATCTGTTGACCCAACGAATTGCTTCTGCTTTGGACACTTTTGCATAACCATAACCCGGCAAATCAACAATCATTATTTTATCATCCAGATTAAATAAATTTAAACTTTGTGTTCGACCGGGAGTATTAGATGTACGTGCAATTTTTTCCCCAACCACAGCATTTATCAGTGAAGATTTTCCAACATTACTGCGACCAACAAAAGCATATTCACCAAATAATGTTTTTGGTAAAGAAGATACTGTTTCAAAAGATCCAACAAATTTTATCATTTTTTATTCACCAGTTTTTTATAAGCTTCTTTTTTTGAAATGCCTGTTCTTTGCGCCAATTCACTTGCTGCATTTTTGGTAGATTTTGCAACAATATCATTGACTATTTCGCTGATTTCATCATCAGACATTTTTTTATCCGGCGCAGGTTCAATCACTATCACGATTTCGCCACGCGGGGGTTCCATATTTATTAAATCAGCAGGATAGCCAATTTTGGTCTCTTCATGAATTTTTGTAATTTCACGAACAATTGCGATTTTACGTTCTGGCATAACATTCGCCAAAACACGAATTGTATCCATAATGCGATTTGGACTTTCGTAATAAATAATAGTATGTCTGATTTTGTTATCATCACGAACTTTCTTTTCATCAAAGAAACCACAGAAAGTAAATCTGTCTGTTGGAAAACCTGATAACACCAACGCAGATATTACCGCCGTTGGCCCCGGTACCATAAACACAGGAACATTTTCCCCGCGTGCCGCCCTGACCAACCTGAATCCTGGATCACTTATCCCCGGCATACCTGCATCAGATACAGTAGCTATGGCCATACCACTTTTTATTTTTTCAACCAAAGAATCTACAACTTCGCGTTCATTATGTTCATGGCACGAAACAACCTTGGTTTTAATATCAAAATGTTTTGCCAACTTAGAAAACACCCGTGTATCTTCGGCTGCAATTAAATCTGCATTTTGCAAAACATCTATCGCGCGTGGCGACATATCTGACAGATTTCCAATTGGTGTTCCAACTACATAAAGCCCTGATTGCATTTTAAATCCTTTTATAGTAGAATATTAGCATATAAAAAATGGTTTTTTCAATGTATATGAATAAATTTTTGATTTTTGCTGGGATAACCGCTTTGTTGGCGGGATGTGGCGGAATGAACAAATCTGGTCATTATAACTCTATCGCAACATCAACCCCAACTGATGTCCAGGACAGCTTTTTATATTCTACAGCTCTTTATGGGTCTGATGATGGCGGCCCAAATGCAAATATTGCGGTATTATTACCTATGACTGGGGATGCAAAAAATATCGGAAATGACATAAAAACATCCATAGAAACCGCTTTTTTAAGAAAACCTAAATCAAACATTAAAATATCTTTCTATGATTTATCTGGGGATGACGAATATAAATATTCAGTGATGCGCACCGCGTTAAATTCAAATCCAGATGTCGTTATCGGCCCCCTGTTTGCAGGCGATGCAAAAATTATTCGTGATATAAAACCCGGCAATTTACCTGTATTGTCATTTACATCTGATACAACATCTTTGGGCGATGGTGTTATGACCATGAATTTAATTCCAACCCAAAGCATTGAAACAATTGTTCGTCAAATGCAATATGATGGTGTAACAGGTCTGGTCCTGTTGGCACCGAATGATAATTCCGGTAAAACCATGGTATCTGTCGCAGACAGCGCATCTGAATTTTACAACATACCAATCAAAGGAATCTTTTATTATGAACCTGGAAAATCAGATTCTATAAAAGATACGGCTATAAAATCTTCTATGTTTAACACCAGAAATGCTGTAAATCTTCGTGCCCGCGAAATTTTATCTGACATTTTAACCAAAGAAAATTTAACCCAACAAACAGCGAATAATTTATCTGCCCAGTTGGAAAAGATATCCAGAAATGAAACATTGGGCGATTTACCGTATGACGCAATTTTATTCTTGGGTAACGGCAGTGATTCAAAAACATTGGCTTCGTTCTTGCGTTATTACGGGGTAAGTAATCGTAATGTCGCGTTTTATGGGACAACATTATGGCACGATTCAAATATAATTTCAGATTTCACAATGTCTGGTGCAAAATATGCCACATTACCGGAAATTTCCGAAAATTTTGTTCGTTTGTATAACATGATTTCCGATCAAGATCCAAATTATTTAACATCTTTTGGATATGACGCTGCTAATCTTGCTTTGGGAATGTTATTCACACAAAAAACACATGATGAATATCTGTATGACCCAAATGGATATGTTGGAACGACCGGTGTATTTCGTATTCAACCAACTGGTGAATCTGAAAGGACCCTGCGTATAATGGAATTAAACGGTTCAGCTACCCCGCGCGTATTCAAAGAATCGCCTGAAAATTTCTTGACACCTGTGTATAATGTACATGTTACAAAAACCACATTTTTACCAGAACAAGAGTTATCAACCCCGGGGCTGAATCCCGGTGATTATATTAAAATTCCGGAATATTTAAAAAATAAACGCGAATATAGAACAAAAACCATAGGGGCAAATTATACCCCAGAAGAACAGGCCCAGGCGGAAACATCCGAAGCGATCCAAATTTATTCTGATCCCGAAGATTCCAAGGTAGAAAATCCTGATTTTGAACCTGTAAAGAAAGAAACTATATCCCGTAAATATATCGACAGCGTCGAAGTTCAAGATTAATATACTTTTTCATTTATTATTGCAAATAAACAACCTTCTCTTTATAATGAAAACAAAGCCAAGGGGGGCAGTAATGAATTTTTCACAAACAAACATCAAAACATTTATTAAAATCTTTTGTGTGGTCGCATTGTTCGGCGGTTTAACAATCTATTATTCCACCAGACCCAGTCTTGATAAAATGGTTGGACAAATGATTATGACGGGTTTTCATGGTGATGGTCGTTATTCAAATCCGGAAGATTTTGCCGCAATCGAAGATCAAATTAAACAGGGACAAATCGGTGGTGTGATTTTATTTGATGTTGATGTGTCTGGTTTGTTGGCCAAAGGAATGGATATAAACAAAGCAAAAAAACAAATCTTTTCTTCGAATATCAAAAGCACGACCCAGGTCAAAGAAATGAACGAACATTTGCAATCTATCGCCCCAACAAAATTATTGATAGCTGTTGACCAAGAAGGTGGCAACATTCAAAGATTAAAACCACAACATGGTTTTGCCCCTATTCCATCTGCGGCAGATTTGGCATTGGGCGACGCAAAAACGACACATGAAATGGCATACGATTTGGGTAATCGTCTGGCAGATTTGGGTATAAATGTTGATTTTGCCCCATTGTTAGATGTTAATATTAATCCTAAATCACCAGCGATTGGTGCCAAAGGCAGAAGTTTTTCCGCCGACCCAAAGAAAGTAACTGAATTTGCAGGTGCTTTTGCTACGGGATTGGAAGACGCAAAAATCGCATATTCATATAAACATTTTCCCGGCCACGGCAGTGCCAGTGGTGACACCCATGCAGGAATCACAGACGTAACAAAAACATACAAAGATTATGAAATGGATCCATGGCGCGATTTGCTTAAAACTGCAACACCATACACAATGGTAATGGTCGCACATGTTATAAACAATAACATTGATACATTGCCCGCATCTTTGTCTGGCACAACAATAGATATGATTCGTAAAATGGGATTTAGGGGTGTAATTATATCTGATGATATGGATATGGGCGCCATAGCCAACGAATACGGCACAGAGAAAGCAATTGAAATGGCAATTAACGCCGGAAATGATATTTTGATATTCGGCAATAATTTGACTTTTGACAGAAACCGCGGTCGCGATGTCCATGCCTTGATTGTCAAAATGGTCAAAGAAGGAAAAATCAAAAAATCCAGAATTCGTGAATCCTACAGACGCATAATGAAAATGAAACAACACCTGCGTTAATGGGTTTAATAAATGCTTGCGTTCATAAAAAAATGATATATAATATAAAGGCTTTGAATTTGTTGCGAGCATAGTTCAAGGGCTAGAATGCAAGCCTTCCAAGCTTGAAATGCGGGTTCGATTCCCGCTGCTCGCACCAAGATTGGGCGTGCGCCGGAGTTGGAGAGCCGGGGCAGACTGTAAATCTGTTGTCTTACGACTGAGGTGGTTCGAATCCACCCACTCCCACCAGAATAAAAAATGCACCCTTGCGGTGCGTTTTTTATTTTGGCCTGGACGTGTCTGTGGTATTCGGCGATACAAACGCAGTTTGTTTGGTTCGGAACGTAGCGAAGCGAAGTGAAAGGGGCCCATCCAGCATATTTATATGACGGATGGGAATTACAATCCACCCACTCCCCGCCAATCTTCGAACAACCAAGATTTTCAAGGGTTTGCCCCGTTCGAAAACAAGTAGATTGTGGAAGTGCAACGCACCACAATCGTTACGGTTTCCCCACAGGCGTAGCCAAGGGAATCCACCGAGGCTGTTTTTTCGTTTAAACTATATTATGCAATAAAACTTTTGCGATTGTTTATAAACCATTTAAACAGTAAATTTTTATCTGATTCCGATATACGTTTGGGATCAACAGCATAACAAAAATGGTTTAAAATATGCCGCTGAATAAAAATAATTTTGTCTTCATAAGTATTAAATTTATGTTCTTTTAACATTTGTATTTTATAATCCAGCATTTTTATTCTGGCCAGAACTTGTTTGTGCGATAATTTTTCAGAATCCAAAGACTTTTCACGGCGAACATAATGATAATAGGTATCATCTGTTGTCGTTATTTTATTGGTGTGCAATACCAAGTTTGATAAAAAGACAGCGTCTTCACCCGTGATAACATCTTCTGGGTATAAAATGTTATTTTCCAATAAAAACTTTTTGTTATACATTGCAGAACAATGTTCAGAGCTGAAACACAAATAGTTTCTTTTTACAAATTCGTGTGTTTGCCAGTATTTGTCACCAACTTTGAATTTTGCTTTGGCCACATCAAATTTGGTTTTTGTTATGGTTTTGTATAATTTTTCAATAAAATCATTATCGATATAATCATCAGGATCCAGAAAGCATACATATTTTCCTTTTGCTTTTTTCAACCCGTAATTTCTCGCATAACTGGCACCATGATTTTTAGCAAGTTTATACAAACTTATACGTTTATCAGATTTCATAAATTCACGAATTTTTTTAACAGTATTATCTGTAGATTTATCATCCACACAAATTATTTCAATATCCTTCATTGTTTGATTACGCAAAGATTCAAACATAGCATCCATATAATTTGCAACATTATAACATGGCAATATAACAGAAACTTTCGGCATATTCATATATAGTCCTTTTAAATCGACTTTTATTATATCATATCCTATATTTTTATGGTATATTATATTCTGTTATCAAAAAGGTAAAATATGAAAATTGGTAATAAAATTATTATTATGGGTGGGTCTTGTTCTGGTAAATCAACAATGGCGGAAAATTTAAGCAAGAAATTTGATTTGCCTGTTGTGTATCTGGATTTGTATGATCCTTATGCTGTGCCACAAGGTAAAGAACGCGATACAAGAAAAGAGAAAATAAACCAGATTATTCAACAAACTGTTGCAAAGGATGCATGGATAATTGAAGGAATCTATGAATGGTATGCTTTTGATGAACGACTGGATAATGCGGATACTTTAATATTGTTGTTGGCGCCGGCATATAAAAGAATTTGGTGTTATTTGAAAACCTGTATTACAAAAACAAAACGACATGGTCGCCAGGGGTTTTCTGCGAAGAACTTTAGATGGAATCATATTTGGTATATGTTAAGAAAACATGATGCACCATACGATTTAATTGACAAAGCAATTAAAAACCACCCACAGTTGCAAATTGTTAAATTGAAATCTTATACAGAAGCAAACGAATTTTTGAAATCTGTAAAGTTAAAAGATTAACAAGATAACCATTTCTCTCTAAACTCTTTTACCTGTTTCATTAAATCAGAAAACTCTTGTCTATTTTCTGCTCGATTAATGCAAGCTGATTCCTAAACAATTTTATTTTTTCAATGTTTATAATGTGGTAAAATATCCATAAAAGGTATTTAAATGCAAAAGGATCAATTAAGTATTTTACAAACTATATCTGGCGCTGAGTTTGAATTTGTATCGGCGAATAAAAACCCTTTCGGTATTAAATATTATGAACATAAATGCAAAGATTTTACCGAATACCAAGATATTGCCGGTCAATTTAATGAAGTTGGCAACATAGTTTACAGATGTCTAAATTATCCTGACAAAACATTTTCTATCATCGTTTTGGAAAATGAAATGGATGCATTCCGATATGACAGTGTTGATTATAATCGCATATCCGATATAAAAGAACTGCAACCCATTGGAAAGATAAATGGAAATGATGTTTTTTTAGAACCGATATTAACATCTAAAAAAACTTGTTCAACAATTGTCAGTGGTTGGAATCGTGCAATCGCAGTTGTAAATATCAATGGTCACAGATTGCCTTTCTATGTTTCTTCTGGTGCGGCGGGCAAAGACAAAGAATTTGGAATACCTTCGGGTAAATGGTACCCATTACAGGGCCTATCGGGACTTTGGTTAAATAAAATGCCCGATATGATGAAAAACCCCTATCCTGAATTAGACCAGATTTGTGAGCTTTTGGAACAAAAATTCCCTGGTGCAAAGATGAAACAAGATGCATCAAATGGATTATTGCCAGTTGCGGACATTCAAAATTTACTGCAAATCGCAAATTTTAATTTCCCAGAAGGTGTGGCTTTGACAGAATACACAAATTATGCGTATGTAAAAAATTATTGTGTTTATTTGCCAGAAATTATCAATGCATGGCGGTCGAAACCAACAGATTTTTTAAATATATCTGACGGGGTTTTGTCGCTGACCGACCAAAAAATATTAAAAAAGGTTCAAAAATTACAGCTGTTTTGCTCTGTTACATTACAGGATGATTATATTTGGTTTAAACCTATTGAAGACAACACATATGAATATGTAACATATTCTGGTTTTGATACAGAAGACGGCATATACCAAGCCTTGTTAAATCTGGGAATTGCATTGCCTTATATAACAAAAAACGGCACACAGGGATTTGGAATTTCTGTTCAAGATTTTGTTAATTATTTTACAAGACAAAAACAGCAAGCTTTTGAAAAAGCATCTGAAAATTTAACAAAAAATAATGTGCCAGCATCGAAAAAACCGAACAGTTTCCAATCGATTATCAACAAAGTTTCAGAATTTTTTAAAGATTAATTTGCACTTATTCATATCCATATCATCAGAAATTCACCTGTTTTTCTGGGAAAATTTCGCATAAAAACATTGATTTTCCAAATAAATATTCTAAGATACATGCCGTAAATTTTAACACAACATTGAAAACCACAAAGGTATTGTCGCATGGAATACAGATTCTGGAGTAAAAAAATAGTAAATGTTTTAAGAATAAAAAACTCTTTCCAATCCAAGATATTATTTGGAATAACTGGCGATTTGGATAATTTGGGTATTTTTGTTTCAAAACAAGGACGCGCCATAGCAGAAAATTTAGTTGAAACCTATAATCATATCATAGGTGCATATTGCAATGATTTTGTGCAAACACACAAAGATATTATCGAATTTGCTTTTTTGCCATCGGGCGAAGAAATTTTTGCAATTGGTGTGGCCGATAATCAAGATGTTGTAGATTTGTTCTTTTCTAAATTACACTCAGAAATAAATCCATTATTAAAACAATCTCCTATCCAGGCAGATTATGTAACTATATCATTTGGAACAAAAATTTTTAACGACATTTCCACACAACAAGTCATAGATGCTGTCGATTCTGGCGATGTTACATCGGCCAACAAAGTATTTTTAGATGTTATGTTAGAAATGCGTAAACAATTAGCTTTGGAATTAGACAAAGATAAATTTAAAACATTGGATTGTGAAGATTTGGCTGTGTTCTTCAGAAATTGTGTATATTCCAAGATGCGCGAATATAAAACAACCACAAAACGCGCACTGATTGATTTATCAGAAAAATTAAAATCTGATCCAACATACAAAGAACAAATTAAACAATCTGTATTAAATCAAAATTATGGTGTTGATGATGATTCAATTCAAAAACTGTTGCAATTATTATCAAACCTGGACAAGGATATTTAATGACAACCAAACCACGTTCTTTATCCCAAGGCGATACCGTTGCATTGATAAGCCCTGCCAATGCATTACCAGATAGATTCAAAAAACAGGAAGAATATTCTATTTCTTATTTGCAAAAAATGGGTTATAAAGTTAAAAATTACATTAACCATACAGATGCAAATAATCCATTTGTGCGTGCAAACACTTTGATGGATGCGTATAACGATAAAGATGTCAAGGCGCTGTTTCCTATATGCGGTGGCGAAAAAGTGCACGAAATTCTGGATTTAATAGATTATGATTTTATATCCGCAAATCCAAAAATTATATGTGGATACAGTTTCATAGGCCCATTATTATTATCTATCAGTGAACGCGCAAAATGCACTACTTTCTTTGGCCCCCATATGAATTTCATAAACGACAGATCAACAAATCGGGAATTGTTATATACTGTCGCGGCATTTTGGAATATTTTATCTTGGTCAGATGTGGAAAAAACAGGATTAAGCAATTATGAACGTGCTTGTTTACCAAAACGCACACCAGATCAAAGATTAGAATTAACCAATATATACAAAAACCCACAAAAAATTAAACAATCACGCCAGGATATTTCTTATACTACTTTGAACGATACAGACACAGATGAAGCAATCGTTTATGCACAATCACTGGACAGTTTAATGCTGATGGGAAATTATAATATTCCATTAAATTTAAATGGTAAATTGTTGTTATTGGATACACTGGACGATTCTTTTGATTACATCAAATATAAAATGAACATATTAAATGACAAATACCCATTGAATAATGTATCTGGAATAATATTCGCTTCTTTTAACGAAAGAACAGACAAACCACAAAAAGAATTAGATTTACAAAACAACCAACAAATAATGAATTTTTTGAAAACCATGTCTGATTCTTTGCACACAGATAAATTATATTATGGTTTTCCAATGGGACACTGCAAATATAAATTAACAATTCCTATTGGAATCAAGGCAAAATTTGATTATAAATCTGGCAGTTTGATTTATTCAGAATCACCATTTGACCATCAACGATAATTTATTATTTTTTACGATTTGGTAATTCGTCGTATACAGCGTTAAATACCGCTTCCAATAATTCTGGATTTTCTGGGTCGGGAACCATTATCATTGGCTTGCCCTTGGGATAAGGTATTTCCATTTTTGCATTTGGAATAATATTTGATAATGATTTAACCGGTTTTACTAATAACCTGTTGTCATAAATACCACCAACTATTTTTCCACGATAATAAATGATAAATTCACCCATCATTGCCCGATAATCTATATCGGGCAATATGGATAATTGTTCTAAAACAAATTCTAAAAAATCTTTACTGGACGCCATGTTTTTATGCCTGCTTTTTCACGATCGCCTGTATGATTCGACCATATTTCAAAATGCCTATTTCCCCTGGCATCAACAATAATTCTTTGTTTGTTTCTAATTTATTATTATTCAAATCATATTGATTACATGAATTTGTTTTGCCCAACAAAACATCCAAAATTTCAGTTGCTTTGATTTTCACAATTCCTAAAACTTCGTTTTTATCCGTATTAAATTCGTTATAGTTTTGCGGTAATTTATACAAATATATATGGGAAAAAGCATGATCGTGTTTTGTGTCGCTGTCGAATTTCCATGCATCAATTTCCAGTAATTCCATATTGTTTGTATCAAGATTTACGCCCAATTCTTCCTGTGCTTCACGTTTTGCAGTTTGTTTTGGACTTTCGTTATACATAACATGACCAGATGCAGATGTATATAATTTATCAGCATCTGTCCTGACCTGGAAATAAACATAGCCTTCCGCATCATATAACCAAACATGTGCGGTTTTATGCCAAACACCTGTTTTGTGAACAACATCACGTTCCACAGGTGCTATGCAACATAAATTTTCATCACAACAAGATAACATTTCACTCATGCTTTTCCCCTATTGTATTTTATCTTGCAGAATATACATTCTGTTGGTGTCCATGTTCGTCATAAACATAAACCCAACCATCACGTCTGACGGATACAGTAGAACCTGTAAAGCCATGTAATTCGCCACTCAGTGTTGTTGTTTGACTGCCGTTTTCATCATATACATAAATCCAACTTCCGCGTTGAACTGCTGTTGATATTGCCATTTTTTATCCTTTGTTTTTTTGTTTATTTTGAATCGGCTATCTGCCTTTTCAACCTGAATACTATAACACACAATGGACAAAATTGGTCCATACCCCCTAAAATACATTATTTATCTTGGTAATAACGTTTAACCACAAAACCTTCTTCATCCGATACAGGTTCATAATATTGTAAATTTTTATCAAAATATTCCAGGCTTGTTACATCCAAACTTTTATTTTCTTTATTTCTTTGAATCAAACGTTCACGTGCAATTTTTGGATCCAACACAATCGTATGAAAAATAACATTTGGTGTAATTTGTCTGGCCATATTAAAAGCATCCGCACGCATTTGTTTTGACCATGGTCCAATATCCATAATTACATCGGCGCCAGCATCTATGATTTTACGTGCCATTTCCCATAAAAAATTAACGATTATACCGGCCTTTTCGTTAAATTTTGCATCTAATAAATCTTTGCCATACAGTTTAACAATCCAATCATCTGCGTTCAAATGAACTGCAGGCAATTCAACTGCTAATTTTTTAGCCAATGTGGTTTTGCCAAATGCTATATATCCATGTACTACGTGTATAGTTGCCATTATTTTTCCATAATTATTTCAAAGGTGGAAAACAATTATCAGATCCGTTTGGACAACAAACCATCCAACCGTCCCCGGCATCTGTGTAAACTTCGCCTGCACAGCATCCGTTTTTGTCTGGACGATTGCCGTCATCACATACAGCAAAAAATCCATGCCAATTTACAATCAAATAATGTGCACTATACCCAATCACACAGCCCACAAAAAATGCAATTACAATCGCAAGCCACATGCGTGGTTTGCGATTTGTTTTTGCAATATTTTTTCTTTTAAAAATTTTCATTTTTTATTTTGCCTTATTCTTCAATTATTTTTTCCAATTGGATTATAAAATCAATTGCAGGATTGGTCAATTTCTTTGCTTTATCTATCATTTTGGCCGCTTCCTGTTGCATATGTAATCTTTTATATGTTTCAACCATTTCAGTTGCCGCTTGTTGATTTTTATTCAAATTATCATCAGTCAAGGCACGTGCAATATCTAATTCTTGTTTTGCTAATTCTTTATATTTTGCAGAATTATCGGCACATCCACGTTCTGATAAATTTGCATAAACTTGTGCACGTTGCACACGCCAATCTGGATCATTCAAATCACCACAGCATTCTAATTTTTCTTTTAACAAGCCTTCAATTTGTTGACATGTTGAACCAGTTGTGTTTAATTCTTTCTGTAATGCTGCTGCGATTGCTTGTTCACGACCAACCAGGCGTTCATACATAGCTCTGTTTTTTTCGCAACCTGTTTGAACCAGTTTCGCATAAATCTTGGAATTTTCTGTATGTTCATACCAATCCAAAGAATTTTCATCATACAATTCACGTTTCAACAATTCTTCAATTGCTTCACAAGTTGTTTCTGGTAATTTTTCTTCTGGTTTAACCTGTGGTTTTGGTTGTGGTGTTTCAACAGGTTTATTAAAATCACGACCATTACAATTTTCAGAAAATACTTTATTTAATTGTGCGATTAAATCAGGTTGATTATTACGCGCCGCAGAAATAATACGTTCTGCTAAATCATCACATTGTTTTTTAGTCATAATGGATGTATTTAATCTGTCCGAACCATTTATAACAAACCCAAAAATCCCACCAACTAAAAATAGTGCAATCAAACCAATTACACCGTATACAGAATTTTTCTTTCTATCTTTCATGTCTTTCATTTTTTCTCTCCCTCTTATTTTTTATTTGACGATACCGTCAATAATTGTAATTGTCCTGTCTGCACGTTTTGCCAAATTCATATCGTGAGTTACAAACAACATAGACATCTTATTTTTACGAACTAAATCCAACAGCAAATCAAAAACAAATTCAGCATGTTTAGGATCCAAATTTCCAGTTGGTTCATCCGCCAATAAAATTTCAGGTCTGTTTGCAATTGAACGCGCAATCGCAACACGTTGTTGTTCACCGCCTGACATTTCACTGGGATAATGTGTTGAACGGTGCATAACATTTGTTGCCTTTAATAATTTCATAGCACGCAGGTTTGCAATTTCTTCATCCATACCATTTGCCAACATGGGCAACACTACATTTTCAAGCGCAGTAAAATCAGACAACAAATTATGTCTTTGATATACAAACCCTATTTTCTTTCTGCGTAACATTGTGCGGGTTTCTTCACTGATTTTATCTGTGGGCATACCATTTATAAATATATCGCCACTGGTTGGTTTATCCAACAAACCAATACATTGTAACAAAGTAGATTTTCCAGAACCACTTTGTCCAACCAAAGCAATTATTTCACCACGATATAAATCAAAACCACCGCCACGCAAAATATCCAGTGGTTGCCCACCTTCTATGAAAGTCTTTTTGATATCACGAACAGATAACACAATATCTTTCTTTGATAATTTTGATAAAGAATTCAATATACTTGCCATTTTTTGTGTCCCCTATTCGTTTCTTAATGTTTCCACAGGATCGGTATTTGCCGCTTTCCATGCAGGATATAAAGTTGCCAAAAACGCCAAAGTTATCGCGATCACCGCAATACTTATTACTGTTGAAGGTATCAATTTAGATGGTAATTCAGAAAGCGAGTATAATTCAGCAGGAAACAAATCGTGTCCTGTTATAAATTGGAAAAACTTTCTGATTGGTTCAATGTATATCGCAATCACAACACCCAGTAATGTTCCAATTATCGACCCCAACACACCAATACTGGTTCCGGCCAAAATAAATATTTTCATCATAGATTTACGTGACACACCAAATGTCCGTAATACCGCAATGTCTTTATTTTTATCTTTGACCAACATAACCAATGAAGAAATGATATTAAATGCAGCAACAATAACTATCAACATTAAAATCAAAAACATTACACTGGATTCAACCTGCAACGCACCAACAAAACCACGATTTAAATCACGCCAGTCACGAACAACAAAACCTTCTGGCAATAAAGTATCCAACGCTTTGACAACAGTTTCGCTTTCTTCTGCATCGGTCAAGAATAAATCAATATGCGTTACACTGTTTTGAATATTTAAGTATTTTTGTGCTGTTTCCAATGGCATGAAAATATATCCTGAATCATATTCATACATACCGATAAAGAACGAAGAAACCGCCGGATACGCCATGATTCTGGGCATAGTTCCAAACGGTGTAGCCGTTCCACCATTGGCCGCAATCAAAGAAACTTTGTCCCCCATAGTTACACGCAAATTACGCGCCAGGGAAGAACCAATTATCAATTCGCCATCTTGGATTTTATCTAAACTTTTGCCGTATACACGCGTTCCGTTATTTGTTTTTGCGATTAAATCAGGCAATCTTATTCCACGCACCATCGCCCCAGAATTATTACCATTAAAGGAAGCCATTATTTGCCCCTCTGCAATTGGAACAATCGAAGTGGCATATTGTGAAACAACCTTGTTTTGACGCATTTTGTCTATCAAGAAATCATAATCAGAAATCGTTCCGCCCTGGTGATAAACAACAACATGTCCGTTCATACCTATAATTCTGGACAACAAGGTTTCGTGAAATCCACCCATCACAGACATCACAACAATCAAAGTTGCAACACCCAACATAATACCTATTAATGAAACCCATGAAATCACAGAACCAAATCCGCGTTTCTTGGCAGCCATATATCTGAAAGCAACTTTCTTTTCCAGTCTAGAAAACAACATTTTTCACCCTATTGATTCAAAAATTCACGCAGTTTATCGCCCGACAAAGGTGTCATTTTATTAACTTCACCATTTGTATCAACAATAGATATTAATCTTGGGCTGACAAACAACACTAATTCAGCATACGGACTGATTAAAGTTTCAGGTGTTGTGACGAAAGAATGTGTTGGAATACCAATAATCACATAATTATCGCCAACATTTGACGGCACTTTGAACGAAGACAATTCGCCATTAGATGTGCTTAACACCAATTTAGTATCTATCTTTTTATATCCACCATAATCGCCATATGTTCCAGTTGCCCCAACAATCAAATCTGTTTCGATTCTGTCTTCTTTACTGCATTGACCAATATCAAATCTTGATTGCCATCCGTTTGGTATTGCAAAAGTTCCCTGGGATATCAACACCACACTGGCCTGTCTGGATAAAAATTCCTGTAATGTTTTTGTGTTTATTTCGGGACTGACCACCAATGCACGTCCCACCACACCTGGTACAGACATACGAATATTTTTTTCACCAAATGCAGGCAACATATCCATCCAAATAATTGGATTATCTGTCTTTGGATAAACACGATATACATCTATATCCCATGCTAAAACATATTTTTTAGATGCAACATCGGTTATAATTTTTGCGACTTCGCGTTCTTTTTGATAATCACCTTCGAAAACAACGGTTTTATCTTCCCAGTTTACCAATAAATTACCAATATCTGCACCACGCATAGCATCCAACATAGCCATTATCATAGTTTCATCTTTTGGCATTTTTATCATCCATTTGCCACGACTGGTTAAATGAATTTCACCGAACGCAGCATCATAAGAGTAATACACATGCCCTAATTTAGTTATCAATTCCACAGCGTCTTTTAATTGGCTGGTTGTTATACTGCCGGTAATGTTTTCAAAAATCTCGTGTTCTTCGACAACTGAAATATCTGTATCTTGCAATAAATTGTCCAAAACCCGTTTTACACCCAATTTTTTGAATTCAAAATCAGAAACTTTTAAATCAGGCAATTCATCACCTGTATCCAAACGAACAATTTCTACCTTTTCTTCTGGCACAACAGAAACAACACTTTGATTATTCCAATTCACAGTACATCTTTTTGGTAAATCCAACGCAAAATGTTGTGCTGTATCGGTTGTCAAAGCCGCCTTCTTTGGGAAAATAGGCACAGATCTTTCATCTATGACAACATTTTCAACAACATTTACTGTGTTATACATGGGCACACCGTTTTGTTTTTGGTTACAGCCCGTAATTGCAACAGAACAAATCATCATTAAAAACAACAAAATCGTGTTCTTTGGTTTATTTTGTGCCATTTTTTTTCCTTTTTTTCTCTTTTCTTTATACCTTATACTAAATATTCATAATTTTTTCAAACTCTTCTAATGTCATTTCGTATATAGGTTTTTGATTTGGAGTTACCAAATGTTTTACATTTTCAAATTGTTTTTCGAACAAATTCATCACTTTCATTGTTTCAGTGTTTATCTGTTCACCCGATTTTTTTAGCCTGTTTCCGTATTCAACAATGTATTCTAAACAGTCGGCCGCAAAGAAACGACCAACATAATTTTCCAGCGAAATTCCGCCTTTTTCTACACAAATTGCAGACAAAACACGGGTCATTTCGTTATAGAAATTTGCCAATTTTATATAGTTTTGAATTGTTATTGCCATACTACCTTCCCTGTCCTATTTTTTTACATTATAAAAACTATTGCCCCCAGAACGCAATTAAATTATAATATAAAATATGAGAATGAAATTTTTATGCCTTTTTTTATGTTTAACAGCCTGTTCATATGTCAATCAGGGCTCTATTGACAATGCAACTATTCTTAATTGGGAAAACGATGCTGTAACGACCGAACAATTTGTTCGCGATCATAAATCATGCCTGGGGTTAAAAGACAAATCTTATCAGCCTAAATCTCGTTTGGTTAAGATGTTATCCCCGAATCAGAGCGCACAAATGCCTGATTGGGATGGTTTATGGGTTACCTTTCAATCAAATGAATACAAAGATATCGGTCAACGCGCTTTATTATCTGTCCCACCAAATGCCGCATCTAAAACACCCGGATATTACCGCAAATGCATGTTAAGACGCGGATATTTGTTACGCGGAAAATAAAATCATTGGAATATTGGAAATTTGCCAAAAATATGATATAATCTTCAATTATGAAGAAGGTCTTGATATTTTGGTTTTATTTTGTGTTATCCATTGTGTTGGCTATATATTTTTCAACTCGTATTATAACCAGCCAAATGGGCCGTGGACCTGTGTCTACTGTTAACCATTTGGATATCACGGGCGACACACAAAATCTGGACATAGATGCCGTTACTGCAGCGGTTGGTGTTCAACGCGGAACCGCTATTCGTTCCGTGGACATTCGACAAATTAACAACAAAATTTTGGCTGTACCTGGTATAAAAAATGCATCAACACGCCGTTTACCAAATGGAAATTTGATTGTAAAGACCGAAATGCATAAACCTATTGCTATGTATTCTGACGGTTTATATTTTTATCCCCTGTCCGCAGATGGAACCAAAATCGAAACCCCGATGGAACAACCAAGCCCAAATACCATTGTTATACATGGTAAATTACCAAAAGATTTAACAAACATTATAAACATATTGTCGGGTTTATCTGAACATATTGATTACATAGATATGGTTGAATCCAGACGTTGGAACATTCACACAAAAAGCGGAATTACAATATATTTACCCGAAGAAAATGTTGCCAACGCGGTCAGCAAATTAAATTTATTAAATCAAAAACATCAAATATTATCACGCGATTTATCTGTCATAGATATGCGTGATGATTCGCGAATTTTGGTAAAAACAAGGAAATGAATTTTTCGAATTCGTCTTTTCTCTGCCTGGACATAGGCACATACGGTGTCCGTGGTCTTGCCAGTCGTATTCAAAATGGGAATATTGTTGATTCTGCAATTTATTTTACAAAAACACCTGATACGGTATTTGCATTGAAAAAAACCATAGATGAATTGGAACAAAAATTAAATACACATTTTGATTCTGCTTTCATAACTGGTAATTTTGGTACGGCTGATTTCAAAATATTTTCAGATACAATAAATTGGAATTATGAACATAAAATATCAGAATTGGATTTGCGTAATCAAATTGCAAAAATAACTGTTCCTGACGATTTTTATCAAATGCATATTATTCCTATATCTTATAATACGCATAATTTAAAAGATATTAATGTTTCACCTGTGGGCAAAATAACGACTCAATTAAAATCTATATTCAGTGTGATTTCATACGAACAGGAACGAACCCAATACATAACAAATGTTTTAAGACACGCGCACATTAAACCAATCGGTTTTTTTGATTCTGCATTTCTGCAAAATGCCATATACAGAAAAAATGATGAAAAAATAATGTTTATGGATTTGGGCGCAGAATACACAACTGTATCTATATGGACAAAACGCGGACCACTGTTTTTCAAAAAAATTAAATCTGGTCAACATGACATCACACGCGGTCTGGCATCTGGATTACAGGTAAATTCTGCCGATGCAGATATATTAAAAAAAGAAGCGGCTGACGCTATTCCACGCGAAACACAAAGATTTAATCCTATATCATCTGTTAATAATTTTGATTTCAGTGAAGCAGATGTAAACGATTTATTTGTCCCCCAATTAACAGATTTAATGAATAACGTAATGGAAGAATCTATGCGTTATATTGAACAATATAAACCTGAAAAAATCATTTTATCTGGCGGTGGTTGCGGTATAAAAAACATAGATTTGTTCATTGGTAAACTGTTTAATTTACCTGTCGAATTAAATGAAAACGCATCTGTCAATGCATTGTCAGAATATGTTTGGCAATCTTGGCAACCTATGCGCGAAGCATATTTACAAAGACATAAAAAATTAACAAATTTTTGGAAAAAAATATCTGGTCTTGCTCACAAGAAAAAGGTTATCAAAGAAAACAGATTTATTCCAATTTTGCCCAGCACTTTATGTTTTGATATGTATAAAAATTCTACATATACTTTGTTTGCATCCGGCGGAATCTCTATGATACACGTTGATATAATGGACGGATTGTATGTTAATACTATCGCGGGCAGTATCCAGGAATTATCAGACATACGAACAAAAACGAAATTACATTTGCATGTTCATTTGATGACTGTTAATCCGTTTGTTTGGTCACAAAAGGCAATCAATGCTGGCGCTGATACAGTCATTATCTCTGTGGATACATTTGGTATGCAGGATGCAATAGATTTTATCAAAAAGGCCGGTAAACGTTGTGGAATCGCATTAAATCCAGATACAGATCCACTGGTTATCAAAGATTTTCTGTCCCAAATTGACGAAGTTATGGTTATGGCTGTTGCACCTGGTGCTGCAGGGCAAAAGTTTAATCCAGACATTATTAAAACA
>JAGCOR010000017.1 GCA_017642585.1 Alphaproteobacteria bacterium
ACTATTTTTTTATCAATATCTTTTGGTAAATCGTCAGCATCGTAATCCAATATAGCCGCCGCATATGCAGATATTTCAATCATTTTATTTCGCCAATTGAAATAAGTTTTGGAATCATTTCCTGTCAATGAACGCAGTGCACTTTGACGTTGTTTATCTGTTTGGGCATTTAATAATGCAATCAAACCATCAACACCAGTTAAATCCAATTTGTTATTATAAAACGCACGTTTAGAAAATTCGCCACGCGTTGCAATTCGTGCACCTTTTGTGCGTAAAAATTCAAATATTTTATCGATAACCGCGGGTGCACCATGCGAATATATTTCAATGACATCTTCGCCTGTGAAAGAATGGGGCGCATTAAAAAACATAGCGATACATTGATCAATTAAATCGCCATTATCATCTTTGAAATTTGTGTAATATGCATAGCGCGGTTTTATATCAGATTTATTCACAATGTGTTCAAAAAGCGATGATAAATTATTACCACTGACCCTGATTACTGCAACACCAGATTTTCCAGGTGCACTTGATAATGCAAAAATAGTATCGTTATTCATAGTATTATTTTCCGCTTATTTCTTTCAATGCCATTGGAACCAATTTTGCAACATCCAAGTTTGGATTTTGTGAAACCAATTTTTGTGCCATATCGACAATATCCATACGGCGATAACCCAAAGATTCTAATGCCGACAACAAATCAGGCAAAGCACCACCCATTTCATTTCCAAAATCAAAATTGCCACCGCCCATTTTGTTTTTCAATTCAACTATGATTTTTTCAGCCACTTTCTTGCCGACGCCTGGGGTAGTTGCGATTGTTTTTGCATCACCCGTGGCAATAGCGGTCATTAAAATATCCGTCTTTATCGTGGACATAATGGCCAATGCAACCTTGGGTCCAACGCCAGAAACGGTAGTCAATTGATTAAACAGGTTTTGCCCGGCGATGCTTGAAAACCCGAATAAACGGATAGAATCTTCGCGAACGACGGTTTCTATCCACAGGGCTACATTTGCCTTTGGGGATAAAATTTCAGGGGTATATACTTTATATCCCACGCCGTTCACCATTAAAATGACATATCCGTCACCGATATAATCAATTACACCTTGCAATTTTCCAATCATTTGTTATCCTTTGTTGGTAATTTTAATATAATAAAATCAAAAGGTCAAATATGAGTGGACACAGTAAATGGCACAACATCCAACACAAAAAAGGATTGGTTGATGCGGCACGTAGTGGTTTGTTTACAAAACTGGCACGTGAAATAACTATGGCGGCAAAATTGGGCGATAAAAATCCAGATAACAACCCAAGATTGCGTTTGGCAATTTTACAAGCACGTAAAAATTCTATGCCTAATGATAACATTAAACGCGCTATTGAAAAGGCATCTGGTGCAAATACAGATAATTTCGTGGCGGTTCGTTATGAAGGTTATGGCCCAAATGCAGTGCCTGTGATTGTTGAAGCTTTGACCGATAATCCACGCAGAACAGTTCCTGAAATTCGTAATATTTTTGCTAAAAATGGTGGCAACATGGGCGAAGAAGGTTCGGTTGTTTTCATGTTCACACATGTGGGACAAATTATGTATCCTGCCAGCATTGGTAAAACCGAAGATGAAATGATGGAATTGGTCATGGAAGTTGATGCTGATAACCTGGAAACATCCGAAGAAGGTTTCATCATCACAACCAAAACTGATAATTTCATGAATATTCAAAAGGCATTGGCTGATAAATTGGGTGAACCTGAAAATGCTGAAATCACATGGGTTCCAAATATGCCAATGGATTTAGATGATGAAGCATACGCAAAAATCGAAAAATTGGTTGATGCGTTGGATGATAATGATGACGTGCAAAAGGTATTTACAGCCGCCGCATAAATTTCATCAACAAATGTTATAAAAAAACCGGCAATCGCCGGTTTTTTATTGTTTTATTAGATATTATTTTGCTTCTGGTTTTTGTTCCTGTTTCGCAGAATTTACCCTTTGTTCATATAACGCTGCAAAATCCACAGGTTGCAATGTCAAAGCTGGGAATCCAGATTCAGCTGTCAATCTGGTTACCAATGCACGAACGGCAGGGAACAATAATGTTGGAACATCGATAAAGAATGTTTTTCTTTGTTCTTCTTCGTTCTTTTCTTCATATTGAACCAATCCAGAATATGTGCATTCAATCAAGAAGATTGTTTTATTGTCTTTTTCAATTTTTGAGTGAACTTTGGTATTCAAATCAACCATGTACAAATTATTTTCAGATCCTTTGATATTGATATCGATATTGATTTCAACTTTGGCTGGATTGTTTTCTTGTTTAAAGAACAATTCTGGGACATTTGGACTTTCAAAAGAGATGTCTTTTAAGAATTGAGATATAATATTAAACTTTGGCATACGATTGCTCCTTTTTTTATCCTCGGTTTTATGATAATATAGCATTAAGAAATGGTTTTTACAAGTGGGGGAGATAAAAAATGTTAATATTGAACAGATTTGCACGTTTTTTATGTTTGTTCGGCTTGGTGGCCGGTATTGCGGGCTGTGATTTGTCCAGTCCAACCCATGTTGGTAATAATTCAAAGATACCGTCAAATATGCGCCCCGTGTCTTATTCTGCTTTGCCAGGTTGGCGTAATGATGATGTTCGTTATGCACTTCAAGCGTTTCGTAATACCTGTAAAGCGAAATTACAATATAAAGGTTCTGTGATACCCGACCCCGAATTGATGCGGGAAAAATGCAATATGTTGCCCAGCGCTTCTGCTGATATAGCAACGGTGCGCGCATGGTTTGAATCGCATTTCCAACCATATCAGGTTTATAATGAAAATGGCGCTAAAACTGGAACGTATACAGGTTATTATTCCCCTGTAATACCGGGATGCAGAAAACAAAGCGCGAAATGCAATGAACCTATTATGGGTGTGCCAATCAATGGTGCAAACTACAAGGGGGTTTCAAAACGCGATATTGTAAATAAAAGAATAGGGCGCGTTTTATATTGGGCAAATATAGTTGATGTTCAAAATCTGCAAATCCAGGGCAGTGGCATGTTAAAATTGGAAGACGGCAGTATGGTTAAATTGAATTTTGCCGCGGTTAATGATATGCCATTTAAATCTATTGGTGGACAATTAAAAGAAAAAGGTATAAAACCAGAAGGTGGATATTCTGCTGATGCTGTGTGGACACATTTGAAGAAAAATCCATCTTTGGCGAAAGAGGTTATATACAACAATCCACGTTATGTTTATTTCTATGAAACAGAACAACACAGCGTGATTGGAAAATTGGGAACCCCGCTATCAAAAATACGCAGTATCGCAATGGATGATTCACTGTATACATTGGGAATGCCTGTATACATCAACACATCTTTATCTGACGGTCGGTCGTTTAATCGTTTGATGGTCGCTCAAGATACAGGTGGTGCAATCAAGGGATGGATTCGTGCAGATATATTCTTTGGATCTGGCGATGAAGCATACCAAGTTGCGCATGGTCAACACAGTCAGGGACAAATGTTTATACTGATGCCGAAAGAGTACACTTATGTCAAACCAAGATAAGAAAGTAAATTTAGATACCAGAAAATCCAGACCACAAACATTGGGGGCATCTTTTGGTAATTTATTACAAAGGTTTGGTGTAAGGGCATCTGATTCAGATTTATCTGCAAATTTTAGTGTTATTGTCGGTAATCAAATTGCAAATATGGCCAAAGTGGTGGCTGTGAAAATGACACGCAATAATAAATTCAATATTGTTTTACGTCCCAGTACGCCTGCGTTTGCGTTGGAATTATCGTACCAGGTTAATGATATACGTGAAAAAATAAATAATTATTACGGGCGCGATGCGGTTGAAAAAATAACAATCAGGAAATAAAAATGAAAAGAATTTTAGGTATTGATCCTGGACTGTTGCATACTGGTTGGGCGATTATAGATATATCTGGGGCATCCAGAAAATACATAGCCAGCGGTGTTATCTTGGCGCCCACAAAAAATTCTATGGCTGACAGATTGGCATATATATTCAAACATGTTTGTGAATTATGTGATGCGTTCAAACCTGATGAATGTGGTATGGAAATTATTTTCGTGAACAAAAATGCAAAGACAACTTTGCTGTTGGGGCAAGCACGTGCCGCTGCAATGACTGCGGTTGCTGTCAAAGATATACCTTTGTTTGAATATGAACCAAATAAAGTTAAAAAAGCATTAACATCTATGGGGCACGCAGACAAAGAACAAATATATAAAATGTTGTCTATATTATTGCCAGATGCAAAACCAAAAACACCTGATGAAAGTGATGCTATTGCCATTGCTTTGACGCATGCAAATACTTCGCGTTATGTGTAATTATAAATTTTAGTTTATTTTAAATGTTTTTTTGTGTTATATTATACCCCAGGGAACAATGAGCAGAGAAAAATATCTTTCCATCAAAAAAAATGTAACCGGATTTTCGTTTGCAAATCTGGGGTTGTTTACTGGCTTTGGCAGTGGAATTGTTAATGCTGTATATTCACTGACGATATTGGGAATTTTTCAAATATTTTTTTCTGAAAATATCGCATCTGCGGCGGTTGGTATATATGCCGCTGTGTACGCTTTGTTTGCTTGCTTCATAGGATTGTTTTCAACAGAAATTTTGCATTGGATTACCAAAAGCAGATTGTTATATATATCGATGCTGACATTGGGGTTGTGTTATTCTATGATGAGTTTTTCTGTAAAACCCAGCACTTTCGTAATTTTAGATTATGTTTCTTTGACTGCGTTAACATTGATAAGTATGTTGTTGCCTTTATTTATATCTGATTTTTCCAAAGGTGTGGGTATGGAAAAATTAAATGCCCGATATATGTTGTGGACAAATGTTGGTTCTTTGGTTGCGCCAATTTTTGCAATGACCATAGTAAATCATTTTGATGGAAATTACAGAACACCTTTCTTGGCTGCGGGTATGATTTATTTTTCAGGTTTATTGTTCTTTAAACATTTTGGAATTGTCCAACAAGAAAAAGTTATAAAACGTGTAAACATGAAAAAGACAATGCGCGCATTAAAATTAAATGCGTTGGCTTTCTTCAAAAAGGCCGGTATGTTGCGTGCATATATTGTTAATTTTGGTTTTTATGCTTTGCGTTCTATGCGGTATTTATATGTCCCAATTATTGTTATAGAAAATGGTTTTTCAAATGAAACATTGGGTATAATTTTGTCTATCGGTGTATTACCGTACATATTGATAGAATCTTTCATTGGAAAATTGATGAAAAAATATGGCGTTAAATTGTGGTTAAGTATAGGATTTCTGTCGTTTGCAGTATTTTCATTGTTTGCAACTTTCATAACAGGCAAAGCATTATTGATTATTTTTGTGTTGTGGCAAATATCTGGTGCGTTTATGGAATCTGCACATGATTTGTTGTTCTTTAATGGGGTAAAAAAAGCGGAACAATCCAGGTATTACGGCATTTTCAGAACCAGTTCTAATATTCCAAATGTCATAGCCCCAATGTTAGGGACTGTGTGTATAACTGTGTTTGGCACAACGGCTGCGGTATGGCTGATTACCATGGTTATTGGGGTGCTGTCAACCATGGTTTTGTTGTCAAAAAAGTAAGATAAATACACCTTGCGTTATATCTTTTTTCTTAGTATGATTTTGGTATAAACGAAAGGGGTTTTTTATGGCAAAAAAGGAAGTAGCAAAAGAAACGACAGTGGCAAGAAATCCTGCATTGGAATCTGCATTGGCGCAAATTCAAAAACAATTCGGCAAAGAAGCAATTATGAAAATGGGTGATGGTTCCCAACAGAATATAGAGGCCATTTCATCTGGGTCTTTGGGATTGGATATTGCTTTGGGAATTGGTGGATATCCACGTGGTCGTATTGTTGAAATTTATGGACCTGAAAGTTCTGGTAAAACAACATTGGCTTTGCATGCGGTCGCCGAAGCTCAAAAGAAAGGTGGCACATGTGCATATATTGATGCTGAAAATGCATTGGATCCAAGTTATGCAAAAAAATTGGGTTGCGATGTTGCGAATTTAATTATTTCACAACCAGATTCAGGTGAACAGGCATTGGAAATTGCAGACACTTTGATTAAATCTGGTGCTGTGGATGTTGTGGTTGTTGATTCTGTGGCGGCTTTGGTTCCAAAGGCAGAATTGGAAGGCAACATTGGCGATACATACATGGGAACAACCGCGCGTTTGATGTCGCAATCTTTGAAAAAATTGGCGGGGTCTGTTTCACGCAGTAATACATTGTTGATTTTCATCAATCAAATTCGTATGAAAATCGGCGTTATGTTTGGCAGCCCTGAAACAACATCGGGCGGTAATGCATTGAAATTCTATGCTTCTGTTCGTCTTGATATTCGCAGAACTGGCGCAATCAAAGACAAAGAAGAAGTCATTGGAAATGAAACACGTGTTAAAATTGTTAAAAACAAAGTTGCACCACCTTTCCGTACAGTTGATTTTAAAATTATGTATGGCGAAGGTATTTCCAGAATCAGTGAAATTTTGGATATGGGCGTAAAATACAATTTGATTGAAAAGGCAGGTTCGTTCTATTCATACAATAATGAACGCATGGGCCAGGGCGAAGCAAATGTTCGTCAATGGTTAAAAGATCATCCAGAAGTCCAACAAGAATTATTGGACAAGATTATGTCGCGTGCCAAAGGTATTGCAGAAGAGATGACAACAGGTCCTGTGGATGAAGAAGACGAAGTTATTGAAACCGAAGAATAAAAATTTTGGGCGACACATTTGTGTCGCCTGAATTTACTGAATAACCAAAGGAGAACAAAATGGGATTAAGACGCATATTGGCTTTGACAGATATTATAATTCGTGGTCATATTTTGGTGCCATTTTGGTGGTCGCGTGAACATAGACGTGCAAAAAGATGTGATGTTTTAACAACTGCTATTCCTCGTTATTTTAAAAGATATTTGCCTGCGGCTGCGGCGATTCCTGAACGTGAAGTTATCAAAGATGATGCAAACGAAAAGATATATACACTTTGGTTGCAGGGCGAAGACAAAGCACCACCCCTTGTTAAAGCGTGTTTCCGCAGTATTCGTAAAAACTGCAAACAAGAATTGGTCGTGTTGGATGAAAAGACGGTTTTTGATTACATAACTTTGCCACCAGAAATTGTTGAAAAACGCAAACAAGGCAAAATCAAACATGCACATTTTGCAGATATTTGTCGTGTGGAATTATTGTATGAACATGGTGGTTTTTGGTTGGATTCTACTGGCTTTGCGACATCCGCGATTCCAGATTGGATTGTAAACGAAGATTTCTTTGTTTATATGGCGGGACAAAATGTTGGTTCCCCATACAGTTATATGCAAAACTGTTTTATTCGTGCGCGCAAAGGTGCTTATTTGCTGGATGCATGGCGTGCGATGATATTAGATTATTGGATACATGAAAATCATAACTTTGATTATTTTATGCACCAATTATTATTCAAGACTTTGGTTGAAAATGATGAAAGGGCAAAAAAATATTTTGCACAGATGCCACATGTAGATCAAGATCCAACCCATGCTATTTGGTGGGCATACGGTGACAAACCTTTTGATAAAAAGATTTTTGATGAAATAACCTCCAAGGCATTTTTCCAGAAAACTACATACAACAGCCCATGGGCAAAAAATATAGTTCCTGGAACTTTTGCAGATGAAATGATAAACAAAATGTAAAGGAAACAAAATGGCACCAAAAATATCTATAATTATTCCGATGTATAATGTTGAAAAATATTTACGTCGGTGTTTAGATTCTGTGTTAAACCAAACTTTCCAAGATTGGCAGGCAATTTGTGTTGATGATGGCAGTCCAGATAATTCTGGTGCTATCGCAGAAGAATATGCCGCGCGTGATAAACGTTTTGTTATCGTTCATAAAGTAAACGGTGGATTGTCTGATGCGCGTAATGCAGGTTTCCCATATGCCAATGGAAAATACATTATGTATTTGGACAGTGATGATTTTATTCATCCACAAACTATGGAAATCGCGTACACATTGGTTGAAAAGAATAAATCAGATATTGCATCTTTCACATATGACAGAATTTATCGTCCGCGTTTAATGGTGCGTCATGTTTTACATATGGACACAGATCATGTTGTTCCGCGTGGTATTAAAAAAAGATACGATATAGATAAAATAAAAACCAGAACTGTTGATGATGTATTTGAATTGGCAACTGAACGGACCCACAACAGTACAAATCCAAATCGTAAATTTTTAATCAAACATTGTCAGGTTTGGAAAAATTTGTATAAAAAATCTTTAATAGCAGATACACCCTTTATCAAAGGAATTTTGTTTGAAGATTTTCCATGGTGGTCTGCAATTATGTTAAAACGCCCACGCGTTACGGTTGCGCCATTGCCTTTGTATTATTACATACCAAATTTTGGTGGCATAGTTTTATCTGCAAAGCAATTGCGTATTATGCAAAGTTTATGCACGGGTATAAAAAGTGCATATAAATTGTATTGTGAACAGGCAGATGCAGATCAAATGAAAAAATGGCAATCTCAATTCATGTGGTATTTTGTGAATTGGGCTTTCCGTAAATTGAAATATTTAAAAAGCGATGAAGAATTTGAAACTGCACGTAATGAATTTATCGAAATGAATGAAATGGGCGTATTTAATGATGTTCCAAATGAATGGTATGAATTGCGTGAAAAGATATATGAATTTATAAAATAAAAAAAGCGGTTTTATAACCGCTTTTATTTTTCAAATTCACATTTGTTTGGGAAACGGTTTTCCAAGAATTGTGCATTGGCCTGTAATATTTCAGGCGTGTTATCCCAAGAATCGTTCAAACAAAATATAGGTGATTTTAATATTGCAGATTTAGCACGCATAACATTAGTGCAAACTATATTAGATTTTTTTACTAAATTGAAATGCAATGTATTGTATATAAAATCTGTTATTTTGTTTTTGCCATATTTTCTGGCGCGGGCGTGGGTAAATTTGGCACGGCCGGTCATTAAAGCATACAAATTGAAAGTCCATCTTTGAATTTCGTCTGCGGTTCTGAATTTGTTTTTAATTTGTTTGTTTACCTGTTTTTTTATAATCGGGTTATTTAAACATTCAATCCACGAAGATTTAAGATATGGATCAATACCATGGCTGGGGCGACCAAAATATAATTTTGGTCCAAAAACATCTTCAATAATTTTTGCAGAATTAACCAATGTTTTTGTATAACCGTCCAATTGTGGTAACCACTGATTTACATCGTTTGGATGTTTTCTGTGTGAATTGAAAAATACTTTGGCGCGACCACGTTTATCAAAAAAGAAAGATGGCGATACAGGTTTATTAAAAAATGTATCATCATTCATTATAATAAATTTTTCAGATAACCCCGGTATATTTGGAATACACATTTCAATAGCCGTGGCATTAAATGTTGGTAAGGCGCTTTTAGGCATAATTGTTTCGTGTGGGACGATCGTAATTCGTGGGTTTTTTGTATTCAACCATTTTGGTTTTTGATTAAAGCCAGTAATAATATAAATATGATTTACCCAATTTGCACATTCTGCAACCGAACGCAAAGAATGTAAAAATTCACCGTTGTCGCGAAAACGTTCGTCATCTGATGCGCTTTTGTATATAGATTTTTGGCCGGTAACTTTTTCAAGCCACTTGTTTTTTTCGTGTATCCATTTTTCATCGCGATCATCAACCCATAAATAAACAATATCTATTTTACCATCATAGTCTTTTTCAAATGGGGAAGGTTGTGGAAATCTTTTTTGTAAAAAATCTATATTGTTTTTTATAGTTTCATCTGTTGTATATTTAGAATCATTTATACAAAATATAGGCGCGTGTTTAATAGATTGTTTTTGATTTTTTGCATCAAAACAAAACACAGGCGATTTATGAACAGATTTCATGAAAATAGTGTTATAGATAAAATTAGATAACCAATGTCTACCCGATTTATAACCGCGGGCTTTTTTGAAAACCGCTTTGTTTGTCATTTTTGCATATAATTCGAATAACCACATTTGCAAAGCGTTTCTTACACGAAATTTATTGAAAACCTGTTGATCTAAATCAGGTTTTATTAATGGGTGATTTTTGCATTCAATCATTGATGATTTTATATACGGATCAATCCCATGTGATGGTCTGAATTTAAGATAGGTTTTTCCAAAAATATCTTTGATTTTTAATGCTGATAAAATAAGTGTATGTGTGTATCTGTCAACACTGGATTTCCATTTTTCTATATCGCGTTGCATATCTTTGTGTTTGTTATATAAAACAATTGCGCGACCACGTTTATCAAAAAAGAAAGATGGTGATACGGGTTTGTTGAAAAAAGTATCATCATTCATAATGATAAATTTTTCAGATAAATTTGGAATGTTCGGTATGCACATAGCAATAGCATTAGAATTAAATGTAGGAATCGCTTCTTTGGGCATGATTGCTTCGTGTGGGACAATAGATATTTTTGGATTGTTTGTATCCAACCATTTTGGAACCTGGTTAAAACCGGTAACAATATAAATATGATTTACCCATGGCGCGCATTCAAACACAGAACGCAAAGAATATTTTAATTCGCCATTATCGCGATACAGCGAATCATTAAGATTATTTGCATATTCAACCGTTTGATGATTTATTTTATCGTACCAAAAATTACGCGTTTCGCGCCATTTTTTGTCGGATCCGTCAACCCACAGATAAACAATATCTATTTTATCATCTTGCATTTGTTATATTCCTGATTTTTTAAAACGTTGTGGAATTTTTACAACAATTTTTAATCCAAACATAGCGGGTTTACGCAACGCATAAATCGGGCGACAATATGTTTGCAAAAATCGTGCGATACGCAACCATGCTTCGCCATGTGGTTTTGATTTTGTAACCGCATTTATTGTTCCATTGCCACGACGACGTAAATGGTTCAGCCAATCTGTACCACGTTTTTTTGCCTTTTGTTCCAACATATCCATATCGATTGCACCAAAATGAAGCAGGTATAAATTTTTATCTATGTGGAAATTATGATGTTTTATACTGTGGAAACCGCTGCCCCAACGAACAGGTTTGTTTATGACAACAGGTTTAGTATAACGTGTGGACAACAGGGCATATTCGCGTTGTTCCAAAAATGGTGCTTCTTGGTCCAATATAGCTTCGCTGTATAAATGTTGACCGACATCCAAACCCAATCCCGATAAAGTTGTATGAATTCTTTTGCCTGATAAATATTCAAATAAATTTTTGTTTGTTTTTGGATCGACAATTAAAAATTCATCACTGTCGCAACCAATCACTATATCGTATTCTTTTAATAATTCATGTGCCAATGCGGATAATTTATTTATTCTGTATTTATCACCCGCCGCACGCGACATTGGGATATGTTCCAATTTTGTGATATGTGCATTGCCGGCATTTTCAGGAATGTTTTGATCCAAGCCATCCAGTAAAATATATAAATTTTCTGTACCCAGATTTTTACCATAATATGCAATCCAACGTGACAGGAAAAATTCATCATCACGTGCCATTGTTATTGCTGCTATGCGTTTAATTTTTTTATTTTTCATAATTTTCCATTTTTTATTTTTTGAATCATATATTTAATTTTGCGCATCAAAATTTTTATTGGATTACCAGTTAACAACCAATTCATATAATTTTCGCCGTATACACGATTTGCAGAAACAATCGTAGATAATGCCGCACCAAAATCTGCGTGATTTAAAATATATTTTATCTGTTTTCCGCAATCGCCATTATGACGAATAAAAGATGCCTTTTTAACAAAAGGACAATCATGTTTAAATAATCCCAGTGGATTATTATATGTATAACGACCACGATATGTATATAAACCGCCCCATGAACAATTATGATTTTGTATCAAATTTGTTAAACCGTGTTCGTATCTAATCGTAATTTTTGCTTTGGTCGGTTGTAATTGAACGCTGGAAATGAATTCATCGAACCAATCAGTCATAAATACATTTTTATTTAATTTTACAAACCATGATTCCATAAATTTATGTGTTTTATGTTTCGATATAATCATACCAACTGCATCTGTGGATTTTGCTTCTATATTTTTTATGGTATTTGTCATATCAAACATAGGCCCAAACACAGAATCATTAACCAAATAAACATTGTCGTATTTATCTAATAATTTTTTATCGCGCGCATATTGATAGCAACGTTTATATGAACCGAAATCATATTCGCCATGACGTTTTGCAATTGTGTGAATTGTATAAGTTTTTAATTTATCTGTTTCGGGTTTTGAACAATCTGAATCCATACAAACAATAACATCGCCAAATTTTGACAGTGCAGAAACATAATAAATCAAAGCATCGTCTATGATGCCGTTTTTGTCGTATCCCGCAAACAAAAATAATCGTTTGGGCGTGTCCATTTTTTATTCCTTAGGATAACTATACAAAGTTTAAGATAATTTTGCATCAAAAAAAACCGCCAATTCGGCGGTTTATTATTTTAATCGGTTTCTGCAAAGCGATATGCTTTCTTGCGTTTACCACTGTCCAATTCTTTTTTACGCAAACGAATTGTCGCAGGTGTAACCTCTACCAATTCATCGTCTTGAATATAAGACAGCGCTTCTTCCAAAGACATTTTGCGTGGAGGTGCCAAGAATAATTTTTCATCGGCAGTCACAGAACGAACATTGGTTAATTGTTTTCCACGAACTGGGTTAACTTCTATATCATTTTCTTTGCTGTGTTCACCAACAATCATACCAGAATAAACTTCTACCTGGGGACCAACGAATAATACACCACGTGGTTCAAGATTGTGCAGGGCATATGTTGTTGTGCTGCCCGCTTCCATAGATACCAAAACGCCAGGGCGATATTGAACAATTGGACCACGATATGGACCATATGAATCAAATACGCGGTTCATAATACCTGTGCCACGTGTATCGGTTCTGAATTCAGACAAATAACCAATCAAACCACGGGAAGGGGCAGAAAACACAATACGTGTTTTGCCAATTCCTGATGGTTTCATTTCAGTAATTGTCGCTTTGCGTTTTGTCATTTTTTCAATAACAACACCGCTGAATTCGTCGTCTACGTCGATAACAACTTCTTCGATAGGTTCTAACTTTTCGCCATTTTCATCTGTTTTCATAACAACGCGTGGACGTGATACAGACAATTCGAAACCTTCACGGCGCATAGTTTCAATCAAAATACCCAATTGCAATTCACCACGACCAGATACTTCGAATGCTTCGTTATTTGAACTTTGTGTAACCTTTAATGCAATGTTGGTTTCTGCCTCTCTGAACAATCTTTCGCCAATCATACGTGATGTTAATTTTTTACCACTTTTACCAGCCAATGGTGATGTATTCACAAAGAATGTCATGGTCAAGGTTGGTGGGTCAATTGGCATAGCAGGAATTGGTTCAGTAACCGATGGATCACATAATGTATCCGCCACAGTTGCCTTGGAAAATCCGGCGATAACCACGATATCACCTGCGGATGCAGAATCACGGGAAACTTTGTTCACGCCTTGGTGTTCAATGATTTTTGTGATTTTTGCATTTTCTATGAATTCGCCGGCCATATTGATAGCCTTGACACTTTGGCCAACACGAACAGTCCCAGATTCAATTTTACCAGTTAAAATACGTCCTACGTATGGGTCTGCTTCCAATGTAGTGGCCAACATTGTAAATGGTGCATCTATTTGGCAACGATTACCATTGCAATCAGGGGCAGGGACATGATCAACAATCAATTGGAACAAAGGTGTTAAATCTTTGTTTGGATTATCTATATCTTTCAAATCACGAATTGCCCAACCATCACGACCACAAGCATATAAATATGGGAAATCCAATTGAGAATCAGTTGCGCCCAATTTATCAAACAAATCAAATGTTTCTGTTAAAACTTCGTCAGGACGTGCATCGCCTCTGTCGATTTTATTTATGCAAACGATAGGACGCAGGTTTAATTTTAATGCCTTGGACAACACGAATTTTGTTTGAGGCAAGGGACCTTCGGCACTGTCCACCAATAAAACAACGCCGTCAACCATGGACAAAATACGTTCTACTTCTCCACCAAAATCGGCGTGTCCCGGTGTGTCTACGATGTTGATTTTGTATTCGCCCCATTGGATAGAGGTTGGTTTTGCAGATATTGTAATTCCGCGTTCGCGTTCAATATCCCCGCTGTCCATAACTCTGTCTTCAACGTGTTCGTTTTCGCGGAAAGTTCCCGCTTGTTTTAACATATTATCGACCAAGGTGGTTTTTCCGTGGTCAACGTGTGCTATGATCGCAATGTTTCTTATTTTCATTTGTATCTTCTTTGATTTTTTACATAAAACAATAGATTATACTATATTTTTTAAATTTCAACAAATTATATTAAAATATTGACATTTTTTATTTTTGTATTATATTTATGTGTGTAAAGATAAAAACAGGGGATTGAAAAATGCAAAAAACAGTTAAAACAAACTCTTTTAATGGGGATCCAGAATTGAATTCTGCCATCGTGTCAGGATTGACTGCGTATTATGTAGTGGCCAGAGAATCCTTGCGTAAACGTTGGAAAAAATTAAGTAGCAAAGAAAGACTGAACGAAATGCGTGCGTTGGTTTATATGAAAAATGTTGCAACAAATCCATACAAATATTTATCTCGTTCGGCAACTGAATCTGATTGGTATGCGCGTGCAGAAAAATATGCAAAAGACAAAGATATCAAAGATTTGTTCTATACTTTTTATATAGTGCAATCGCCGATGGATATTGTTTTTGATAACAGTTCAGAAGTGTTATACCAAGATTTATCAAACAAATATTATAATTTCTTGAAATTGATACAATCTTATGAATATGATGATGGCAATCGCAAAGATGTATACAAAACAGAAATCATGGAAGCATCAAAACATGTTTGCGCAGAATTGGGTTCTAAAAAGGCAAAGAATTTAATTAAATCTATGGTGTTGTCTATTGAAAATGCTGGTATTCAAAGAAGTTAATATTTATGTATACGAAAGAAAATCGCCCGTTTGGGCGATTTTTATTTTATTGTTTGATAATCTGCTATTTGTTGATGCAAACGTTTGTTAAGCAAAGAATCATATATTTCCAATATAACCTTCACAGTTGGTCTGTGCCATTTGGCATTTTTATTCACAATACGTGAAATCACAGGTTTGTTTGGTAAAACAATTGCGTATTGAACAATACCAGGCAACACAAAACGCATTTCAAACATAGTTGTGTTATTTGCATTTGGTGTGTTTTTATCTGCCAATTTGAAAATTCTTTCAAGTTTGTCTGCACCTGGATATCTGGGTGATTGAGATAACACAACATTATCAGGATTGGCTATGTCTTGTAAAATTTTATTTCTGTTTTCTTTTAATGTTTTATTCATAATTATTTGACCTTTTTAATGTTTGCCACCAATCTTTGTTCTGCCCCCCATTAATGCCTGTAATTTCTTTGGAATATTTACAGAACCATCTGCATTTTGATGATTTTCAATCACAGGAACAATTGCACGAGGCAGGGCAATACCAGTATTATTTAATGTGGCAACGAATTTAACATCACCTGTTGCATTTTCGCGATAACGTGTATTTGTTCTGCGTGCCTGGAATTGACCAATTGAAGAACAAGAACCCAATTCACGATACGCGTTTTCAGATGGGAACCATGCTTCGACATCATTCATTTTAACTTTGTTAAATCCCATGTCGCCAGTAGAATTTGCAACCACACGATACGGTAATTCCAAATCTTCCATAACTTCACATAAATTATTTAACAAATGTTCATGCATTTCATCACTTTCTTCTGGACGACAGAAAATATATTGTTCCACTTTGTTGAAATGATGAAAACGCACAAGTCCGCGTGTGTCGCGACCCGCAGCACCTGCTTCTTTTCTGAAACATGTAGAAAATCCAGCGTATTTAATTGGTAAACTGTTTTCAGGTAATATTTCATCTGCGTGTAATGAATTCAAGATTATTTCGGCAGTTCCTGCCAAACATCTATCTGTGTCTGTTAACATAAATACATCATCATTCATAACCGATAAATCAGAACCCATAAAATGCCCTGCATTGAATATAGTTTGTGGCTTCGTTACAGGTGGACATTCAATATATTTGAATCCTTTGGATATCAATTTTTGAATAACAAGAGTTTGAATTGCCAAAGATAATTCCGCCAATTCGCCGCACAGACAATATGTGCGTGTACCGCAAATTCCCGCTATCTTTTCAGGCATCCACCAACCATTCATATCCAATAAATCCCATTGGGGACGTGGCGTAAAATCAAATTTGCGTGGTTCACCAACACGGCGGATTTCAACGTTTGCAGAATCATCTGCGCCGATTGGGGCAGATGCATCTGGAATTTGAGGAACGCGATGTAATAAATCAAGTAATACCGCTTCTTTTTCAGCCAATTCGGCCATATCATTTGCGATTTCTTCACTGATTTCTTTGGATTTAGCAATCAAAGGTGCTTTGTCCGTGCTTGTCGGAATTTCCTTTGATATTTTATTCTTTTCAGCAGTTTTTGTTTGTGTAATTGTTTTTAATTCACGAACACGCACGTCCAGATTTAATATGTCATCAACAACATCTGGAAAGTTTTTTACACGGCATGCGTTCTTTACAATTTCTGGGTTTTCACGAATAAATTTTAAATCCAACATCTGTTTGTCCTTTAATTATTCTTTCGAATTCAAATATTTAATTGCGTTCATACCTGCGCTGCATCCTGTTCCCACAGCAGTTGCAATCTGCATTTGTATATCGCTTTTTACATCGCCTGCAACGAACATCCCGTTTGGTAAATCGTTTGATGCCAATCTGCCCATGGCGTCGCGTTTAACAGATTCGTTTAAATAATCTGTGTTTGCTTCGTGACCAATGGCGACAAATATACCATCACAGTCCATTACATCACCAGTTGTAGTTGTTGCAATTAATCTGTCAGAATCTGGTGTTTTTGCAATAGATTTTAATTCCGTATTATATATGCATTCAATGTTTTTGCGTTCTGCAACCCTTTCGCGCAGGACCGCTTCTGCACGTGTGAATTCAGATTTACGATAAACGATTTTTACAGATTTCGCCAAATCTGATAAATACAGTGCATCATTTAATGCGGCATTTCCACCGCCGATTACCAACACGTCACGGCCTGAATAGAAAAATCCATCACATGTTGCGCAATATGAAACACCTTTTCCAAAGAATTCTTTTGCACCTTCGATTTCGAGTCTTCTTGCGCGTGCACCGGTTGCCAAAATAATGGTCTTTGTGTCAAATGTTTTTCCGTTATCACAAACAACAGTGTAGGTTTCGTCATCATTAAATTTAATGTCCGTGGCAGATGTAAATTCAAATTTTGCGTTAAAACTTTCTGCCTGTTTTTTCATGAATTGAATCAATCCCATACCAGAACCATTCCATCCCGGATAGTTTTCAACCACAGCGATTTCGCCTGTTTGGCCACCCAATGTTTCACCGGTTAAAACCAATGTGTTTTTCTTGGCGCGACCGCAATAAATAGCAGCCGTCAATCCGGCAGGTCCTGAACCTAAAATAATAACATCAAACATATTCTTTCCTATATTACTTCCGCGGAATCATAGCATAAAAACTGGGTCTTGCAAATATAAAATAGTATTTGCTTTATTTTTTGAAATATTTTTTCAAAGTTTCGTAAGCAGTTGTTATACGGGTAAATTCTGTGGTGGATGCGCTTTTGTTTTTGGCTGTATCTGGGTGATATTTTTTCGCCAAAGCGCGATATTTTGCGCCAACTTCCTTCCATGAGGCGGTGATTGGTAAATCAAAAACTTGGAATGCAGATGATATGGCCGAAGCGACAGTTTTCTTGGTCGGCATTTTATCAAATGCAGAACGTCCGTTTATAAAATCGTTCAAGAATTTTACATAGTCTGCTTCGTTTTTATTTGCTTTCTCTTTATCTTTGTCGGCAATTCCAAATGTTTCGCGTTCCCATTCTGCGTCTATTTCATCGGGTGTCATATTGGCATAATAATTCCAATTTTTATTGTATTCGGCAGCATGCTCTTTACAGAACCACCAATATTCTTTTAAATCACGTGTTTTAGGGGCACGGCAAATGCCCGCTTTGGTACAACCAATATGATCGCATTTTTTTATCATCTTTATATGTCCTTGATTTTATTATTTGCCAATGGGTGTGCAGATTCAACTGTATCGCGTAATTTTTCAGGCAATACATGAGTGTAAATTTGTGTTGTTGAAATATCTTCGTGGCCCAACATAGTTTGAATGATTCGCAAATTTGCGCCGTTTGCCAACAGATGTGATGCAAAAGAATGACGCAAAACGTGGGGCGATACGCGCTCTGGTTCTATGCCAGCCAATACAGCACATTTCTTTAAGATTTTGAAAAATCCGTCGCGTGTTATATGACCAGTATTAGAATTTGAAGGGAATACATATTTTGAATCTGTATCACCACGTGCCTCTAACCATTTATGTAATGCGTGTTGGGCACCTTCGTGCATGGGAACCAATCTTTCTTTGGCACCTTTGCCATGAATCAATAATTTATCGCCCAGATTTGCAGACATTGGCAATTCACATAATTCTGATACGCGTAAACCCGATGCATACAGCAATTCCAGCATGCAACGCAAACGCACAGATGTTTTTATATCGCCAGATGAAGATATCAATAATTCTATTTCGTGGGGTGATAAATATTTTGGCAAAGTGCGCATTCTTTTTGGTAATTCTAAATTTGCTGTTGGATTGGTTTTTATTATTTTTTCCAACATTAAAAATTTATAAAATGAACGCAGACAACTGGCCTTGCGGGCAATAGATGCGGGTTTTTCTTTTAAATTTGATAGATAATTTTGTATTTGTTCTGGTGATACATTTAATAAATCCCCAATCGAATTTTGCGCCGCATTTAAATCAGATTCATACGCAGCCAATGTTTTTTGACTGCGTCCTTTCTCTGCGGACAGGGCCTCTAAAAAAATGCCTATGTAATTCATGGGTATAAAACAATTTCCATCATTTCTGGGTTTGGCGAAAAAGAAAATATCATCAAAAATACCAGCAATATTATAATTGCCCAGATTATATATTTTTTACGATTTTTCTGCTTTTTATATAAAGGCATATTTTGTTCCTTTATTTTATATTGTATCATAACTGGTTATGAACATACATGCCCCAGCAATAATAATAATTTGTGGTGCAACAATAGCCAATATTGGTGGCAATGCCCCAGTTTTTCCCAATGCGTTAAATAAATTAACCGTAAAATACAAGGCAAAACAAGTCAATATTCCCAAACTGAATTTTAAACCAAAACTGTAATTTCTGCGCTGTTTTGTTTGGGAAAAGGCGATTCCCAACATAACCATAGCCATCAAAGTTAAAGGTAAAAATAATAGTGTCCAAAATTGAACAAGATGTTCACGCGTTACAACACCAATAGCATTCATTTTGTGTATAAATTTAGGTAATTTCCAGAAAGATATTTGATCGGGTTGTAAATATCTATCCAACACAGTTTGAGGTGTCAATTTTGTGTCCAGATGTTTTGCCTCTTTGGTTGTTACACCGTCAGAATTTACAGTTGTTGCATCCGTGGTATCTATACCTGAATCTGATAATGTTGCAATATTTGCCGAGATGCGTTCCGTTAATTTGAAATTTATATCTTGGACAAATATGGTTGCGTGTTTAAAATCTATGTTTTTATTTTTTTGAACATGTAATCCGCTTGCACGAATTGTTAAATACCCATTGTCAGATGTTTCACGTATCCAAATGGCTTCATCTATCAATTTTAACTGATGTCCTGTTAAATTGCGGGTTGTTAAATTTACAGAATAAGGGTTAACAACCAATGCGGTAAATATTCCAACTATGCATGCGCCAAATAAAAATGGTCTGGCAATTTGATAGGGGGATAAACCACCACCCGCTATAATTATCAATTCCGATGATTTTGTTAAATTATAGAAAGCGACCAATGTTCCCATAAACACAGCCAAAGGCAAAAACAGGGGGACATATTCCAATAATCTGACCCAGGTATCAAACAAAGTAGATAATGTATCCGGGTTAGACGACAGGCGTTCCACAAAAGTAACCGCAAATATAACCCCGCATACCGTTAACATCACCAGAAAAAAGCTGGCAAAGAAACGATAAAGTAAAAATTTCGTCAAAACAGACGGTTTCAATCTATACATAATATATATAGTATAATAGTTTGAAATCATAATTGCAAAATTAAAATTTATGTTATATCTTTAGTATAAAAATTAAGGATTATTCATGGAAAAGAAACCAATATCACGACAAGGATTTGATAATCTGTTGAAAGAATTGAAAGATTTAAAGGAAAATCAAAGACCTGAAATATTAAAAGTTGTCCAATGGGCACGTTCTTTGGGCGATTTGTCTGAAAATGCTGATTACAGTGCAGCCAAAGAAAAACAAAGACAAATTGATAAACGTATTCAAATGTTGGAAAGCATTGTTGAAAGTGCCCAGATTATAGATGTTGACAGTTTATCTGGGGACAAGGTTGTTTTTGGGGCCAAAGTTATCACCGAAGATGATGACGGTAATAAAATGGAATGTCGTATTTTATCAGATGTAGAATCTGATGGGAAAATGATTATATCTTGTACTTCGCCGGTTGGGCGTGCGTTAATTGGCCATTGTGTTGGAGATACTTGTGTGGTTAAATTGCCAAGCGGTGAAAAAGAACTTGAAATATTGGATGTAAAATTCAAGGAATAATATGCCTATACGTGTTTTGCCTGATTTTTTAATAAATCAAATTGCTGCGGGTGAAGTGGTTGAAAACCCTGCCAGTGTTGTTAAAGAATTGGTAGAAAATGCGTTGGATGCAGGTGCAGATGAAATCGTCATAGATGTTGTTGACGGTGGTCGCACAATGATTTCTGTTATTGATAATGGTGGTGGTATGGGTAAAGACGATTTGGCAAATTGCATATTGCGACATGCCACATCTAAGTTACCAAATGATGATTTATTGAATATAAATTATATGGGTTTCCGCGGGGAAGCATTACCATCAATTGCATCTGTTTCTGATATGTGTATTGATACATGTAATGGTGCGGATTCAAATGGTTGGCACCTTAATGCCAGGTCAGGCGAAATTCGCCCATCAGATTGGGAAACAGGAACACGAATCAGGGTTGAAAATTTATTTGCAAATACCCCCGCCAGATTGAAATTTTTACGCAGTGACAAAGCGGAAATGTTGTCTGTACTGGAAACTGTTAAAAGATTGGCAATGGGGCGTTGTGATGTTGGTTTTGTTCTTAATAACAAATGGCGTTTTCCAAAAAATCAGGATTTAATTGAACGCATAATTGCCGTTATGGGTGAAGATGTTCGTGACCAAATGTTAAAGGTTGATGAAAATTCATCTTCTGCCCAGATGCATTTGCATGGATATATATCAAATCCAACTTTGCGACGTGCGTCTTCCGTGGATCAATATTTATTTGTAAATGGTCGTCCTGTTAAAGACAAAGTTTTGGTTTCTGCATTACGCGCAGCATATATGGATGTTATGCATGCACGTGAATTTCCGCTGTGTGCATTGTATTTAGATTTGCCGTCAAAACATGTTGATGTAAATGTTTCGCCCGCCAAGACAGAGGTGCATTTCTTGGAACCACAACACGTGCGTGCGTTCATTATTAAAACTTTACGTGAAGTATTGTCTACGACATTAAATCAAAGTGTTATTGTAAATGACGGTGAAATGAATTTTAATGTACCGCGCGTTCAAAGTGTTCAAACTTATTTTAACACGCATAGTGTTCACAATGATAAACCGGCATTTAATTTTGTGGCGCAACCAAACAGTTCGCATTTACAAAATGTTGATATAAAACCCGCGGAATCAAATATTGTAAATACGGAATCTGATTTTGATTTGCCTTTGGGACGCGTGATAGGGCAATTAAATAACAAATATATATTGGCTGAAAACAAAGATGGTTTTGTCATAATTGACCAACATGCCGCGCATGAACGTATTACATATGAAAAATTAAGAACCCACAGTATTAAAACACAACCACTGTTAACACCAATAGTTGTTAATTTAAAAAGTGAAGATGTGGCATCTGTATTGACCATAGCTGACGAATTAAAACAATGTGGGTTGCAAATTGATTCTTTTGGTGATGATGCAGTTGCGATATTTGAAAAACCTGCCGATTGGGATTTGAATTGGGCAATTTGTTTGCACGAAATTGCAGATGAAGTCCGTGCATATGGCCATTCATCCCGGTTGCAAGAAAAATTGCATCTTAAATTGGCAAATTATGCCTGTCATCATTCTGTCAGGGCGGGGCAAAAGTTGAATTTTGACCAGATGAACGCGTTGTTGCGGGATATAGAAAGGACAGAACATGGGGGAGAATGTAACCATGGGCGACCTGTTTATAAAATCATTCCAATATCTGAATTAGATTCAATGTTTGAACGAATATAAAAACTGGTTTTTTGCTTTACATAATTGCTTTTTTTTACTACGGTTGGTGTATAAACAAAGGAGAATATTCATGAATCAGACCGCTGAAGTCGCAAAAGATGTTGTTCAAAATACTGCGATACCTGTTCAGCAAGATGGCACAACAATTACTTTGATTTATTGTGTGTTGTTGATTGGTATTTTATATTTCTTTATAATGCGTCCAAATAAAAAACGCATGATGGAATATCAAAAAATGCTTGATTCTATCAAGGTTGGCAGTCGTGTTATGGCTGCTGGAATTTACGGGACAGTAAAGAAAGTTAATGAAAAAACATTAGATGTTGAAATTGCAAAAGGTGTTGTTATCGAAGTTAATAAACACGCCGTTGCAAGTGTTGAATAATTACAGGGGTGGTGTAAATGTTAAAGAAAATAGCCATAATTTGTATTGCTTTGTTTGGTATGTTATTGGCAGTGCCAACTTTGGTTCCGTCATCTGCTAAATATTTTCCATCTTGGATAAAACCAATTCCATTGGGATTGGATTTGAAGGGTGGTGCTCAACTGTTATTAGAGGTTGACACATCTGTTATGATGAAGGAAAAAAATGCCCAATTATATGACGAAGTCCGTAGCGCTATGATTGACAGGGATAAAGGTGTTATCCGTTTCTCTGATTTGCGTAATACGGGAAATGAAATCAATATCACTATACGTGAAGACAACATGGTTTCCAAAGCCAAGGGTCGTTTAAGAAGTGTTTTGGGAAATAATGTAGATATTACGTCCAGCGGTAAAACTTTGACTATATCTTATACTGCCAAGGCACGCGATGAAATGATAAGTGATGCAATGTCACGCAGTATAGAAATTGTTCGTCGTCGTATTGATGCGTTGGGAACAAAAGAACCATCTATTCAATCCCAGGGTGGTAAATACATTTTGGTTCAATTACCGGGTGTAGATAATCCTGAACATATTAAAGAATTGATTGGTCAAACTGCAAAAATGACTTTCCATTTGGTAAATGAAAATATTACCAATGAACAATTGGCATCTAATCATGCACCTTCTGGAACTCAATTTTTGCCGTATATGGACAACCCATCACAAATTGTGCCTGTGTATTCCCGCGTGGAAGTTTCTGGGGATAGTTTGAAAAATTCAGAGGCATCTTTTGATCAAAATAATATGCCTGTGGTGACAACTGAATTTGATTCTTCGGGGGCCAGACGTTTTGCTAAATTAACCACAGAACACGTGAACGAACGTTTCGCAATTGTGTTGGATGGTAAGGTTTTATCTGCCCCAACAATTCGTGAACCAATTCCAGGTGGCCGTGGTCAAATTTCCGGTGGATTCACTTTGCAGGGCGCAAAAGATTTAGCTGTGTTGTTGCGTTCTGGTGCTTTGCCGGCGCCATTGACTGTTATCGAAGAAAGAACAGTTGGTGCGGGGTTGGGGGCCGATACAATCGCGACAGGTAAGGTTGGATCTGTGGTCGGTGTGATATTCATTTTGGTATACATGTTGTTGTTGTATGGATTGTTTGGTTTAATTGCAGACGTTGTTTTAATCGTCAATTTGATGATGATTGTTGGTGTGTCTGCTTTGTTCGGCGCAACATTAACATTGCCAGGTATTGCCGGTATCGTGTTGACTTTGGGTATGGCGGTTGACGCGAATATTTTGCCGTTTGAAAGAATCAGGGATGAGGTTAAATCTGGTGCGCCAACTTTGCGTGCTGTTGATTATGGTTTTAATCGTTCTACGAAAACGGTGTTGGACGGTGAATTAACTAATTTGATTTGCGGTCTTATTTTGTTCCAATTTGGTGCCGGTCCAATTCGTGGATTTGCAGTTACTTTATCAATCGGTGTTATGACAACATTGTTTACTTGTTTGTTGTTGTCCAAAGTATTTATCGATTGGTATATGGACGGTAAAAGCAAAAAAATTGGTTATATAAGAAATAAATAAGAAAGTGCAAAAAGGAGTTAGTTATGAAATTGCATTTTATGAAATATCGCAAATTGTCTTACTGGGTTTCCGGAATTTGCATTTTATTATCTATATTATCTATAATCTTCAAAGGTTTTAATTATGGTATAGATTTCTCTGGTGGTATTTCTATGGAAATTACACCTGTGGCTGCAGATTATACAATCGATAAGATGCGTCATGATTTGGAAAAATTTAAACCTGAATTACAGGCCGTTGATAACAAAGCTATTTTGTTGCGCGTTGGTTTGCCAAAAGGTTCAACTGATGACCAATTAAATACTCGTGTTGCAGAAATTAAAAACATCTTGGGTGACCGTGTTGAATATTCCCAGGTTCAAGTAGTAGGACCAAAAATCGGTGGTGAATTAATACGCGGTGGTGTGTTGGCGATATTGGTATCATTTATATTGATGTCAGTGTATATCTGGATAAGATATCGCGGTGGGTATGCCGTTGGATCTTTTGTATCTTTGGTATTAGATTTGATATTGATGTTTGGATTCTTTTCTATTATGGGATTGGAATTCAACCAAACCGCAATCGCAGTTATTTTGATGGGTGTTGGTTATTCTGTTAATGATAAAGTGGTTAATTATGACAGAATTGATGAAAACATTAAAAAGTATCACAAAATGCCAATGAATGATTTGATTGATTTGTCTGTGAACGAAATGTTGTACAGAACAATTTCAACCAGTGTTTCTACGATTTTAGCTATGGTTGGTATATATGTATTTGGGGGACAAATGTTGCAAGAATTTGCAATCGCAATGACTTTCTCTATCATCTGCGGAACATTGACCAGTATATATGTATCTAACGTTATTTTGTATCACTTTAATTTAAGAGAAACAGAATATTAATTCATATAAAACAACGAAAGGAACAAAGGAGAGGACACCATGCAAATAATAAAAATCTTTTTATGTTTAGGGTTGGTGTTCTTTACTTGTTCTGGACATGCTGACGATTTGTTTGCCGAAGAACCCAAAGTTCAACAAAACATAAATGTCAATGAAGTTTCAGAAGTTTTTGCCGATATTTATGAAAAATTGGACAGTGTTAATTGGGCTGGTAAAAACATAGAAGTTGCAATTGAAAGTTTGGAAAAATTAAATCCAAAGGCACATATTGCAGCAACTGGTGAACGTGTTGTGTTGGTCTGGGGTGATAAATTGATTGCTAATTTCCCATATCCTAAACCTAAAGATTGGAAAGAATACGGACAGATAACAACTAAATTGATATTGAATATGCGTGAACAAGATGAAAATCTGCGCGCGTTGAAAGATGTAAGATTATATCAAGTTGTTGTTAATGCTTTGTTATCTGGAATTGATGAAAACGGCACCTATGTTCATAATGATTTTATGAAAACAGGCATAGATCCAAAAATGTTAACCAGTTTAGGTTTTGATGGTGGTCGCGATGAACGTGGTAATTTCAGAATCACAGGCGTATTTAAAAATTCACCTGCGGATATGTCTGGTATGAATGAAGGCGATATTATATCTGAAATAAATGGAAAACGCGTCAGTGAAATGAAGGACAGAGATTTATCCGCTGTATTGGCGGGATATAATTCTGGCACTGTGAAGGTTAAATTGTTAACCCCATTTGGAAATAAAAATATTACTTTGCGTCGTGCAACAATTGTTTCAGCAGATGCAGATATCGTTTATCGTGCTGGCAAAGATGAATCTGAATCTTTGTTGGAAATCATAATTCATGAAATAACTGATGGCGCTGTAAATATTGTTAATGAAGCATTGGCAAAATATAAAGATATCAATGGTATTATTTTGGATTTACGTGCCGGCGGTGGTAATGATGAAAGGGCGGCTGCTAAATTGGCGGGATTGTTTTTGGGACAAAATCCTGTGATGATTATTTCTGAAACTGCGGTCGATGAATTGGAAGTTGTCCCGGGTGGTGATGCAGTAACAGATGTTCCTGTGGTTGTGTTGATGTCTGATTCTACGCATGGTACAGCGGAAGCAATCGCCAGTGCTTTTTATGAAAACAAACGTGGGTTATTGGTTGGAACACCAACCGCTGGTAAATCCAGAATCGCCAGTCGCATAGAATTAAAAAATGGTGCGGTGTTGGAATTATTTAATAAATCTATTAAGACAGGTTCCGGTAATGTATTGGACGGTCGCGGAATGTTTCCTTTGATTTGTTTATCTAATATCCGTAATACATCTGAACGCGAAGCATTTTTCTTGAATGTAATAAATGATGATTTTAATGCACATGATTATAACAAGGATAAAAAAGCGAATGTTAAATCTTTGCGCAAGGCATGTCCTGTTATTACATCTGGAACAGATGAAGATGCTGTGGCCAGTGCGGTCAGTGCAGAGATATTAACTAATAAAAAAATATATTCAAGATTGATGGATTTATAAAATGTTTATAAGAAAAGATAATTCTTTGAAATGGAATTGGATTTTAATTGGTGCGTTAATTACATTGGCATGTGTGATTGCTGGATTGTGTGGGTTGGATAAAATATTGTATACGGCTATACACAGACCAGATTGTAATATGTGGACCATCAGTGGCAGTTTTTTATGTTCATTTTTTCTGTTGTTGGGAAAAATATTTTCGGTAAAAATGTGGATGCTGGTATCTGGAATTGGGGTATTGTTTTTCTTTATATATAAAGCAATCAAAAACGAATATGATTTCAGATATGCTTTTGTAAAAATAAAAAGCAGTTATATTTTTTATGTTTTTTGTTCTGTGTGGTCTGCATTTTTAATAACAGGTATATTGAAATTATTAATAGGACGTTCCAGACCTGTGTTGTTTGATGCATTGGGTAATACTTATTTTGAACCATGGGTGTTAGATCCTGTATTTAATTCTATGCCTTCTGGACATTCAGCGGTCAGTTTTGCAGGTTTGGTTATGTTGGGAATGTTATTTCCACGTGTTAAATGGGCAACATGGACATTGGCGATACTGATTGGATGTTCACGCATTTATGTTGGTGCGCATTGGCCATCAGATGTAATTTTGGGTGCTTTTATCGGTATGGTTTGTGCGGATATAGCAAAATCTGTTTTAAAGAAATTAAATCGCAAATAGGATTTTGCACTTTCGCAGTTTTTATGATAAAATAGCGGACATGGACAGTGATTCAAATTTTTTACCAGAAAGTATTTCTGTGATGTTGCGTAAATTGTGTTTACGTGGTATTGGAATTGTTTTGTGTTTTTTGTCCGTGTGGTTGATTTTTGCATTGATGTTTAATGATCCTTATTTGTCTGGTTTTGGGGCGCATGGATCTTTTGGTAATCAAAATATAATTGGTAATGTTGTTGGATTTTTAAGATATGTAATTGGGTTTGTCCCGTCTTTATTTTTGTTTTTATGTTTGGGCCGTTTTGGAATCAGTTTATTAATTGGTTGGGATGAAGAAAGGGCACCTGAATATAATTTATTACGTGGTTTTGTCGCACTGTGTTTGGGAACCGCAGGTTTTGGATTGGTTTCTGTATCAAAAACATATGGTGGGTTTGCTGGTGCGATAGTTGCCGCTGATTTGGGTGGGTTGTTGGGTATGGCCAGCATCCCCGTGGGTATTGTTTTGATATCTTTGTTCTTTATATTGGCGGGAATATTATTGCATGTGAAATGGTATCATGTACGGGGGGCATTGCGAACAAGTTATCGTTTACTTCGCACCGTGTTGTCTGCATTCCATTTAATGGCACCAATGGAAGAAGAAGTTCAAAAACCAAAGCGTAAACCACGCAAAAGAAAGAAGGTTGCCGAAGAAGACGAACCGATTGAATATGAATTGCCACCACCTGAATTGTTGGAAAAATCTGTGTTTAATAATACAACTATTACACAAGATATGAAGCAAAAGGCAATATCTCTGCAAGACCATTTTGAAGAATTCAAAATATATGGAAAAATTGTTGGTATTAAACCGGGACCTGTGATTACACAATATGAATTTGAACCAGAACCAGGAACAAAATTGGCCCAGGTTACAACAACCGCAGAAGATATGACTTTGGCTATGGCGGCAGATAAAATCCGTATCAGTCCAATTACAGGAACATCATATATTGGTATTGAAATGGAAAATGTTGGACACAAAGCGATAAGATATCAAACATTGATGTCCAATCCTGCATTTGTGAATTCTAAATATGCGATACCGCTTGCGCTGGGGGTCAGTATTCGCGGCGAACCTATGTATTATGATTTGGCAAAAATGCCACACATGTTGATTGCAGGTCGTACTGGTTCTGGTAAATCTGTGTTTGTGCAATCTTTGATAACTTCATTTGTTTATCATTTCACACCTGACAAGGGTAAGTTAATGATTATCGACCCCAAGGCCGTAGATTTCGCCGTATGGGAAGGTATCCCACATTTAATCACACCTGTGGTGACAGATGCGGGAGAGGCGGTGAACGCTTTGAAATGGGCCGTACGCAACATGGAAGAAAGATATCAACAATTAAGAAAAATGCGCGTTCGTAACATCAAAGAATATAACGAAAAGGTTGCGGGTTTGCGCGAAAGTGGCGAAGTGTTAACCGAACAAGTTGTTGTTGGTACAGATGAAGAAACCGGCGAATTTGAATATGAAACAAAAGAAATAGATTTGTCCGATATGCCATATCTGGCAATCATTATTGACGAGGTTGCAGATTTGATGACAGTTGCACGCAAAGATGTTGAAATGTGTGTGCAAAGATTGGCGGCCAAGGCACGTGCGGCGGGTATCCATTTGATTATGGCGACCCAGCGTCCATCTGCGGATGTTATTACCGGGGTTATTAAATCTAATTTCCCAACGCGTATTTCATTCCAGGCGCGTTCCCCAATAGATTCCAGAACAACATTGGGCGAAGCGGGCGCGGAACAATTATTGGCATGTGGTGATATGTTGTTCAGTGAAGCGGGACGTCCTGCGGTTCGTGTACACGGTGCATTTGTTGATGATCCTGAATTAAAACGCATAGCAGATTTCTGGCGGGAACAGGGCGAACCAACCTATGCCGAAGGTGTAACAGATGATACTGCTGATGCCGGGGAGGCGATACCTGGTATTCCAATGTCCAAAGAAGCGCAATCAAATGATTTATATTCCCAGGCCATAGACATAGTTAGAAATGATAAACGACCAACAATTTCTTACCTGCAACGCAGATTGGGTATTGGTTATAACAAAGCGGCCACTTTGATTGAACGTATGGAACAGGACGGTATTTTAAGTACCCCAGACCCCAGTGGCAAAAGACGTATTTTATAAATTCAGGTTTATTTTCACTTTTTTATATGTGTTTTTTGTGATATAATATTATTAATAATGAAAGGAGTTTTTATATGAAAAAATGTATGGTTGCATTGGTTAGTTTAATGGTTGCTTTGTCTGGGGCTGCAAATGCAGAAGAAACAGGCACAACAACAAGTACATACAGACGCGTCAGCACTGTTACAAAAACTGATGGTCGTGGCAACACAATAACCAATAATTTTTATTATAACCAAGGCGCAGGTCGTGCAAGGGATGGCAAAACCACCAAGACAACAACCAGAACTGTTAAAAAATCATCTGGTATGAAAGGGGATTCTGGTTATGCTGGTGGCGAAACCAGATCCTATAAAAAATCAGAATCTACATATACCAAGAAAAAAACAACATCCCAGATGCGTAAATATTTCTTGGCACATCCATTCTTTCAACCATTAAAGGGTAAATTTGGTTCTGTGACAGATATTGCATTTGCACAAAACAGTTTCAAATTTAATTTGTTAAATGGTGCAACATGGGATATAGATCCAAACAGTGCAACATATAATTTAACTACACCTTTTAATTCTGGTGTTATTGCTGGTGATGTTGGTGCAAAAATCAAAACAAATCAATTCTTGGTAAAAGAAGATTTCAGTTTTGGTATATCTGATTCTGTGGCAATTTTGGCAATGGCACAATATGATTCTACCAAGGTTAAATTAACCGATTGGGTTGGTTCAAATGAACCAGATGCCAGTATGTCTGATTCTGGATTTAATACATTTGGTTTTGGTCTGCAATATCGTTTTGTTGATACAAATGATTATATCGGTATGTTGGCGGGATATTATCAAAATCAACGTGATACAGCAAACACATTTATGGCCGATTTGAAATTTGGATATAAAATTGACAGAACAACATTGTATGGATTGGGACGTATATCATATATTGATTTAACATCTGGTAATGCATATGGTGCGTTCATCAAAGATAAAACTGGCGATTGGTTAATGATGTCCTATAACACAGATGTTGATTCCGCCACGTTTATCGAAGGTGGTGTTGGGGTATTCGGTGTGTTAAATAAATATTTCACATTGAACGGCGAAGTATTGTTCGGTAATTATGATTGGCACAATCAATTGACATTAAAGGGTGCATTTGGTTACCAACCGGGTGATATGTTTGCCCTGAATTTGTATGGATCCGCAGTATTGTATGATTCCGCAGATGGCAAGGTTAGAAAATATATGAATTATGATGCAAATCCAGATGCAGCCGTACAGAGTGCTTTGGGAATCACATCCAATTTAATATATACTCAGGGTGATTACAAAATCAAAAATTACAATGAATATAAATTGGGTATCCAAGCGATATTCTATTTCTAATATTTGATTAAACAAGTGTTGATGCAATGAAACGGTTTGTGTTCTTTTTGATTGGTGCGTTGGTGTCTGTTAATGCCATGGCAGAAGGGGTTGTTTTGTCCGATACATCTGTCGAAGAAGAACCTTTCGTTGCACCGCAAACCCAACAACCACAACAGGTTGCTGTTGTTGACAGCTTTGATGCCGATGTTGCACAACCCGTTGCAAAAAACAGTTTATCAAATGATACATCCGATCCTTTGTTCTTGGTCGGGGATAACAGTTTTTTATCTGATACGTATGTTTCATTTTTAGATGATAAATTACGCATAGGTGAATATTTGGGTTATGGCATAAATAACAATTTTGTTTTTCATGCCAATATGCATTACCAAATTGATTTTTCACACGATCATGAAAATGGTTTTTCTGCAACTGAATTTGGCGGAACATATCGTATGAATCATGGCGGTGGCAAAAATCATATAATTGCTGATGCTTTGTTCGGGTTGAAACTGTGGGGCGGTTCTCATATCAGAACACCTGAATATGCAGATTCTTCTTATTTTGCCGGTTTGCGTTTTGGTCGTCAATATAACGGAATAACATTGGCGGGTACTGTTAAATCTACTTGGGTTTTTGATGATAATCGCGGTTTATCCTATATAGATTTTATACCGGAAGCTTATTTACGATTCCAATATAATTGGCGTATGGGATTGGGCTTTGATATTCGCAGATCAACAAATCCACATTTATTATCAAATCAAGAATGGGTTAATTTCAAACTGTTGCGTCAATTCGGTAACACGCAATATGTTGGAAAATTAGATTATGAATTCGACAGCCATGATTTACAGGCCGGGTTCAATATCAGAATATTATTTTAATTGAAAACTATTTTTTACGGAAAGAATTCCAATAATCAAAACGTTTTTTGATTTCGCGTTCAAAACCGCGTTCGACTGGTTTATAAAAACTTTTGCGTTCCATATCATCTGGGAAACAATTTTGACCACTGCATCCTGATTCTGTTTCTGGGTCATAAACATAGCCATCGCCATATCCCAAATTTTTCATCATCTTGGTTGGCGCATTTAAAATATTTTTTGGTGGCACAGAATTAGATGTTTGTTTTGCAAAAGCATATGATGCTGTTTGTGCCTTGTACGCAGAAATGCTTTTTGGTGCAGTTGCCAAATAAATTACCAATTCTGTCAGGGCAATGTCGCCCTCTGGTGAACCCATGCGTTCATAAATTTGCCAAGCGGCCAGGGCAATCTGCATTGCTTGGGGATCCGCTAAGCCAACATCTTCCATTGCAAAGCGGGTTAATCTGCGCAGTATATATCGCGGATCTTGGCCTGACGTCATCATGCGCGCAACCCAATATAATGCGGCATCTGTATCAGATGAACGCAAAGATTTATGAACCGCAGAAATTAAATTATAATGTTCATCCCCAGATTTGTCGGACATAGGTGCGCGTTTTTGAATTGCAGAATCTAATTCATCAGGTGTCATATTTTTTTTGAATTTTGCACCAGATATATATTCAACCGTGTTTAACAAAAATCTGGCATCGCCATCTGACATTTGTGCCAAATGAATTTTTGCATCATTATCAAGAGGTAATTTTTTACCCAAAAATTTTTCTGCACGTTCAATCAATGTCAACAAATCTTCCGTAGATAGCGGTTTCAATACACCAATATGACATCTGGATAACAAAGCGTTATTCAAATTAAAACTGGGGTTTTCAGTTGTCGCACCAATAAATGTTACGGTGCCATCTTCCAAATAGGGCAACAGAGTATCCTGTTGTGTTTTATTAAAACGATGAATTTCATCTATGAATAACAAAGTACCACGTCCCAAATCACGATTCATACGCGCCGCATCCATAGATTTTTTTATATCGGCAGTTCCTGAAAATACTGCGGACATTGGCACAAAATCCATGTCTACTGATTTTGCCAAAGCACGTGCGATTGTTGTTTTTCCGCATCCCGGCGGTCCCCACAAAATCAAATTTGATAAATTGCCATTTTCTATCATGCGGTGAATAATGCCGTTTTCCCCCAATAAATTGGTTTGCCCAACGATTTCATCGATGGTTTGAGGTCGCATTAAATCTGCCAGTGGACGTGTCATTTTTACTTTTATTTTATTTGATATTTATTTGTGATATAATTATTGTATTAAATAATCAAAGGATTATCAATTGGTAAATAAAGATTCTGAATTTACGTTGGCGGTGGCAACTTTGGCGGCTGCAGCCATAGGTGCAAACCCAAAATTATCTATGAAGGATGCCGTAAAACAGGCAACTGAGATATTGCGTGGCATTTCTTTGACCCCTGAACAAATCGCAGATTCTGTGACTGATGATGCAATTCAATGTTTTGAAGACGGCACATGGCACGTCATGTTAAAGCGGTATATCAAAAGAAAGTTTAATTTAACCCCGCAACAATATTGTGAAAAATGGGGTTTGCCTTTGGATTATCCTTTCGTTGCATCAAAATATGCCAACAAACGTTCCAAGATTGCAAAGAAACATGGGTTCGGTAAAAAATAGGGTGCGTATTATGAAAGTATATGTAAATATCGAAAATAAAAATTGGAAAAAATATAAAATAGATTTTGAAAAAATCGCCAATGCGGCGGTTTCTGCCGAACACAAAGATGCAGAGGTTTCAATTACATTGGTTGATGATAAAACAATTCGTAAATTAAACAGGGAATATCGCGGTTTTGATAAACCTACAAATGTGTTATCTTTTGAATTGGGTGATGATGTTTTATTGGGTGATATTTTTATATCATTAGATACTGTGAAAAAAGAAGCGGATGCAGAAAACATATCTGTCGCGGAACATACTGCGCATATGATTGTTCATGGAATTTTACATTTGCAAGGTTTTGATCATTTAACAGATCAAGAAGCCAAGGTTATGGAATCTAAAGAAATCAAAATATTAAAAAAATTGGGATATAAAAATCCTTATGCAGATGAAGATATTGGTTGCAGTGATGAATCTTGTTGTCCTGGCAAATTTATAACAAAATTAAAAAATATAAAAATACGTGAAAATGGATTTTGGCAATATGTGTTATATGCTGTATTCGGCGGAATTGCTTCCTTTGGTTTCGCACCATTTTATTTATGGATGTTGTTTACGTTAGGTGTGGGCGGTGCATATTATTTAACAATTAAACAAACAAAGCATGTCAGTTTTATGAAATCTTGGTTGATAACATTTCCTTTCGGTGCGTTTTATGGGATGTTTATGTTTTGGTGGGTTTTGAATTCTATTTATGTTGTCCCGGAACTGGCGCGTCAATTTGCAATTTGGACAATACCAGGATTATTGGGAATCGGTTTGATTTGCGGAATTATTTTGTCCCTGCCTTTTGCGGTTATTAGATATGTAAAGCGCAAACCGGCACCCAGGGCGATTTTGTTTGCTGCCACTTGGATGTTTGTTTTATGGTTGCGGGAATGGATTTTTACAGGTTTTCCATGGAATCCAGTATCAAATATAACTATGCATTTTCCAATGGTTGCTAATTCTATGGCGCTGTGGGGTGCATTGGGATTGACTTTTGTTATTATTGGTTTGATTACTTCTTTGGTTGAAATTTTGAAAAACAAAAAATGCAAATCTTGTTGGGTTATATTTTTAATGTTTGTTTCTTTGTTCGTGGTTGGATGTGTTTATGGACATCACAATATGAAAAAAATTGATAATGTAAATATGGATAATTTGCCTTTGATTAGAATTGTGCAACCCGCGGAATCTGCCGTGTACAAAATGCCAAAGACAAGGGCAGAGGCACAACAACAGGCCGATCAAAAGGTTCGCGATTTATTTGTTTGGGCAACCAAAGACACAACAAACAAACCTGATATTATTGTTTATCCAGAAACAACTTATCCATATGTGGTTGTAGATGATAAATTCCCATTGTCACACATATTAAATACAAATGTGGTTATGGGTGTGAATCATTATGCAGACGGCAAAATGTATAACTCTATGGTTGTGGCAAACAAATCTGGTGTGATTGATAATTTATACAGCAAATCTCATTTGGTTCCGTTCGGAGAATATCGCCCATTTGGTGATATAATTCCAACCCCCGGACAATTGGAAGCAGGTAATGGTCCAGAATTGATAGTTATAAATACTCAACACGGTGATTTCGTTTTTGCACCAGCGATTTGTTATGAAATTATATTTTCAGATTCTTTGATTCCAAATCGTATTACACCAAATGCAATTATCAATATTACAAATGATACTTGGTTTGGTTTAACACCGGGGGTATTTCAGCATCTGGATATGGTGAAACGTTATGCGATTGAATCTGGTGTTCCTGTTATCCGTGCGAATTATTCGGGAATCAGCGCTTTTGTCGCCAGTGATGGAAATGTTGAATCATGGATGCCGGTTGGGCAAAATGGTTCTTTGGATGGGTTTGTGTGGGGTGCGCATGAAACGCTGTACAGAAGATTAGGGCGAAATTTATGGATGATGATTATTTTAGCTTTTTCAATAATTGCTTCAATATCCATATCCGTATTTCAGAAGAAAGATTAGTATCTGGGGATCTGTTGTCATCGATTGATTTTATAAGGGACGCAATCGAAACATTTTGTTCCTTTGCAATATTTTGCAGGCAATCAAAAAATTCCTGTTCCAGTGAAATACTGGTTTGATGTCCCGACAAAGATACAGATATTTTATGCATGAATTAAATTTTTCCAACAACCAAACAATCTATCATTGCGCGATATGGATCATCATATTTGCGCATCACGGACAAAGTTAAATTATCCAACATAACGCAATTACCCAATGCATCAACTGCAAACCAAAATAAATCATTACGGCCAAATACGGTTTTGCCGAATAAATTTTTATTTCCAGATACATCTTTGTTTATATCCAATATAGATGGAACTGGATATTTTATATCACGTTCAATTTGTTTTGGTCCAAAAATATATGCAGATCCCAATATAATTCCAGAACAAGAATTATATAAATCAACCAAAAACGTAGGCAACATTGCAGCGCGTATACCCTGTAAATTTGCCGACGCCAAAGTAATTTCGTTCTGCGTTGCAGGTGGTGTAAAGGTTGCACCACGTGATTTCATAAAAGATAAAAATTCTTGTTTCGTCATGTTATTCGTTTCCTCTGCCACCAGCAAAATTCATAGCGGCCACACTTAATCTGTCGGATGTAGCGTTACCGCCATCACCGCCACCAGCCAAATGAGTTGTTACATAAATCTTTTTTTCTGGGTTTGGTAAAAACAGTTTTGTTGCATCACTTTGTTCTATTATAAATCTGTCCAGATTTTGACTGTGTGGAAAAGTCAAACACATAAACATATTATCAACGCTTAATTCGCCACCCAAGGTTAAAGGAATCCTGAATCTGATAGATGTGTTTTCTGGCATTTGTTTGCCCATAATTAAATTCATAAATTCATCTTGGGATAAATTCATAAAAGCGATTTCTTCAAAAGAATCTGTTAATGATGACATAAATTCATGACGCAACATGGAATAGGTTTTAAACCAATCTTTGTCCACACAAGAACGTTTGGGTGTGTATTCCATAACAGGCATATCATCCATACCAAGAGAACTTAATCTCGCCATTGCAGAATCTTGGTTGAATTGCATTTGTGTTATCCCTTTGTTACGTTACATTACTGCATAAGATGCGGTGCCATAGATATTATATTATCAATATAATCTGAATATGCATCAAAATTTTCTTTTTCGTCTTCGTCTATGCTATCAGCCGGGTTATTAGAGATAAATTCAGATATTTCTTCAATTGAATGGAATACCATTATGTCATCGCCGGGGGTGTAGACGTTCTTGGTATCCAATATAAATGCAAATATATTGATTGGAATATCTTCCAGTGTTTCTTCAAACAAAGCCCTTAATTTACCGATTGAGGCTTTCAGTTTATTCATATCACAATCAACCGCACCCATCCACAAAACTTCGTGATTACCAATCGCAAATAAATTCGTTTTTAATCCTGCGATTGTTAAATTAGGTTTAACCACATAACTGTTTTGTTCAAATATATTGCGTAATTCTTGGTCGTATATAGTTGTATTTTGTTGTGGTCCAGAATTATTTGGTGCAGGGTTTTGTTGTTGCATATAATTATTTTGCGCCAAAGTTTCCATGTTTCTTGGCAGATTCAATTTTGGCGGGCGATTTAATAAAACCGCAGTAGGAATATCAGATACCTGGGGTTCAGGTTCGGTGTGTGTGTTTTGCACCGGTTGGGTTTGTTGGACCGTTTGTTGTGGCGCAGGCTGTTTTTGTTCCATCACAGGTTGTTGATGAATTTGAGGTGTTGGTTGTTGTGGAATTACTGGTTTGGGTAATTTTCTGAAACGTGGGCGGAATATTAAATACAAACCAAATATCAATATAAACACACCAACACCCAAAGATATATAGAAAGTTTTATCAATTGGGGTATGGGTGGCCTGAAGCGAAGCCAATTCTTGCCAGTGTTTTGCAGACAGCAAATTAAATCCAAATTTTGTGTTCAACCAGAAGGTCATTCCCAACACAACAGATATGATCAACAATATAGATAATAAAACGTGTTCAAAAAATTTTCTCATTTCGGTTTAATTGTATCATATTTTATGATAAACTGGAATAAAATGATTGAACCAAATGAGATTTTTTTTGAAAACGACCAAAGAATAGCCCTGTGGTGTAATGATGTCCAGGACACAACTGATTTAGCAGGCATCGCAAATTTGATTTTGGAAAAGAAAATACCTTTGGTTTCTGTGCCACCTGAAACGGTTTCTTTTTTGTGGGCGTGCCTTGAAAAGACAGATGTAAAAATATTGACGCGGTATAATTTTTCAACATTTGGCCAATCTTTTGAAAATGCTTTTTCCGAAATATCCAAGAATATATCAGATGTTCAAAAGCAGGGCGCACACGGGGTTCAAATATTTTTGGACATGAATAATTTTGAAAAATTTATAAATACTATGTCTGTGATAAGGGACGGATTGTTCTTTTGGCATGAATTAAGCATAATTATGGATATAGATAAAATAGAAATATTTGATTGGGATTTGATATTTAAAAAATTGCGCGAAATCAGGGCCACCGCCTTTGGTATTTATTCCAGTGAAGATAATTCAGGTAAAAATTCTAAATTCATAGGCCGAATTTTCACTATGTTGAAAAATTGGGATTTTATCGGCGATTTGCATTTAATTTTGAAAAATGATTTTTATCACATAGACCAGGTTATAAGATTGGTGGATGCAGAAAAGCCAGAATTGGTCGACAAAATACACGTTTTTATAGAATCTTAAATATTGCCTAAAATCAAATATTTAGGTTCGGTTGTGCCGGCCTTGTTTTTTATTTGATATCTGGTTTTTATGATATCCAAAGATGTGGATGTTATTTGTAAATTTGTTTGTTTTAATTGTTCAACAATCCAATCATAATATTCCCAATGATCTGTCCCAATTATTATTTTGCCATCCTTGTCTAATTTAGATGACAGTAAATTCAAAAAGTCATGATTCAACAAACGTCTTTTTTCATGTTTTGCCTTTGGCCAAGGGTCAGGGTGTAATACCCAGATTTGTGCAAATTTTACATTTTTAAAATCATCATTTTTTAATAATAAACGCACATCATCTGGGAAAATACGGATATTTTTATATTCGTCCATCAAGGTATTATCCGATTCGGTTGTAATGGCGGATAATAATGCCGCGACCCCGTTTGCAAAGGGTTCAGCCCCGATTGCTATGGAATTTGAATTGTTTATTGCCAATTCCCGCAGGTGTTCGCCGTTACCGAATCCAATCTCTAAAATCATTGGATTTTTGCCGTATTCGTCAGCTTTTGGTGCCAATTTTGGTAATAAATTATCTATCAGCCATGTTTTACGCAGGGATAATTTTTTCCCATGTCTGCGCCCAAAGGTTCGCAATTCATTTTGTTCAAAATGTTTTAATTCTTGTTTTTCCATATAATTAGTATAAAATCAGTTTATTATAAAAACAAGGGTGAAATAAAAATGCGTAATGGATTATCAAAAGATTTAATAGCACGTGTATTGGGCGGGGCGCCAAAATATACTTTGGATGAATTGGAAAGTAAATTTCCACCACGCCAATTACCAGAGGGGACATTGGTAACCAGATTTGCCCCCAGTCCAACGGGCTATATGCATTTGGGAAATTTATACAGTGCATTGATTGATTATAAATTGGCAAATCAATCAAATGGTGTGTTTTTGTTACGCATAGAAGATACAGATACAAAACGCGAAATTAAAGAAGCGGTCGATATCGTTATAAATTCTTTGGCAAAGTTTGGGATAAAAAATGATAATGATTTGTCCGATTATGGTCCGTACTATCAATCACAAAGAAAAGATATTTACCATTCTGTTGTTGCGTATTTATTGGAACGCGGTTTGGCATATCCTTGCTTTTTAAGTCAAGAAGAAATGGATTCTATTCGTGAAAAGCAAAGTGCTGCGGGTATGGCGACAGGGATTTATGGCGAATTTGCACGCGACAGAGATATAAGCGAAGAAGATATTATCAAACATTTGGATAATGGTGAAACCCCAACGATACGTCTGTATTCTATGGGTAATCCTGAAAACAGAATTTATTTCAAAGATTTTGTTCGTGGGTCTATATCTGTGCCTGAAAATAATGAAGACATAGTTTTAATTAAATCTACGGACAGATTGCCGACATACCATTTTGCGCATTTGGTTGATGATCATTTTATGCGCATTACCCACGTAGTTCGTGGTGAAGAATATTTTGGAACCGTTGCATTGCATATTCAAATGTTTCGTATGATGGGATGGCAATTACCAAATTATATTCATACTGCGACATTGGATAAAATTGATGAAGAAACCGGCAAACAAAGAAAGATGTCAAAACGTAAAGACCCTGAAAACAATGTTGCGTTTTTCTTGGAACAGGGGTGGCCAACGGGTGCTGTGATTGAATATTTGGGTAATATTTTGGCACCGGGATATGAAGAAGCTAAATTAAAAGGCCAGGTTAAATCTTTCTGGGATTATGAATTACGTCCAAAGAAAATACCTGCATCTGGATCTTTGTTTGATATGAAAAAATTGGAATGGTGGTCCAAAGAATATATTGCCACATTGCCTGTGGATGTTTTGGTTAAAAATGTTGTCGATTGGGCAAACGAATATGGCGATGACAATAATAAAAAGCAAATCAGTGATGTTGATTATTTAACATCTGTGTTGTCTATTGAACGCGACAATCCAAAACGTATTCGTAAAGATTTTATTACATGGCAACAGACCTTAGCAGAGGTTGCTTATTTCTGGGATTTCTTGTTCGTTCCAAACAAAGAATACGAATATAACAAAGATGTATTGAAAGAATTTGCCGACACATTTAATGGGGCAGATGACAAGGATACATGGTGGAATAAAATCGTTGAAATTGCGAATAAATTTGGGGTTAAACCTGGGGATGTTGCAATGAATTTGCGTGTCGCGATGACAGGCCGCACAAATACACCTGATTTGTATTCACTGATGCACGTGTTGGGTGGAAAACGTGTTCTGGACAGAATCAATATGGTTTTATAATTTATTATCAAAAAGGAAGGGGAAAAATGAAAAAAACAAAAACCGCAGTTAAACAACAACTGCGTGAATTGAAACATGATAAACACGCATGGAATTTGTTGCGCGTATTGCAGGCCACCGGTTTATTCCGTTGGGAACGGCAATCCACCAAATCAGAAGAAGTTTTAAATATTTTAACACATGGAATTGGCATAGGTTTGGCAATTGCGGCTTTGTGTTTGTTGGTAACCTTTGCGGTGTTATATCATAACCCTTGGGCGATTGTGTCGTGTTCCATATTTGGTTTAACAATGTTCACACTTTATTTCGGTTCAACTATGTGCCATGCAACCATTGGCGATAAAAGCGAATGCTTTTTTGAAGTGTGGGATTCAATCGCAATTTATGCTTTGATAGCAGGAACCTATACGCCGTTTTTATTAGTTAATTTGACCCATGGTGGATATTGCGGATTGGGGTGGACTATGTTTGGTATATTGTGGTCGATAGTTATTTTTGGCGCAATTATGAAAATACATAACCCACGCAAACAGCCGAAATGGATGGTTGTGTTATATTTAATTATGGGTTGGGCATTGTTATTTATTTTGCCGGCCATGATTAAAACTATATCTGCACGCGGAATGTGGTTTGTTTTGGCGGGCGGATTATCTTATTCAATTGGGGTTATATTTTACCTGTGGCGAAGAATGAAGTTTGCACATGCATTGTGGCATTTGTTTGTTATCGGGGGCAGTGTGTGTTTCTTCTTTGCGGTGCTGTTCGGGTCTATAATAGATTTTGTGAAATAAAAATACCGCCGATTTGGCGGTGTTTTTTTATTCTTTATCAAATGGGTTTTCAGATTTGCTGTATTCAATTATAATAGGCAAATGTTCCCAATGCAAAGCGGTTGCAATTCCACGACGTAAATAGCGTGTATATGATTCAGGAATATCAGATGCACCACCAACATTTATTGAAATTTTCATAGGGCGACGTCCCGTTTGATGTGCAAATTTTATTTTCATAGGACGTTTTAAACGCGACATAGGTGGTTGACGATCTGCGACCAATTTTTCAACAATTCTGTTTAATAAACTGGTCGGGGTTTCGGCGTCAGATATATCCCATTGTTCATAAATTCGTTTGAATAAATTTTGAATTCCTGTGCCTGTTTGGGCCGATATAGCCAATATCAAAGGTTTAATAATTTGGTGGAAAGAATTAGTAAATTGATGTTTCAATTTTAATAATTTTTCATCCCTTTCAATCGGGTCAACCAAATCCCATTTATTTAACGCGACACATAAAATTTTACCAGCATCATAAACGCGGGCAGCGATAGATAATGCCTGGTTTTCTATATTTTTAGTTGCATCGACAATCAAAATTACGATATCCGCTTTATCGATAGCATCCAATGATTTTAATGCAGACAATGTTTCAACATCATCTGTAACACCGGCTTTACGGCGCAAACCCGCCGTGTCCATGATGACGATATCACGACCATAAAAATGCGTTGGTATTTTTACCGTGTCGCGTGTGATGCCCGGTTCGTCCTTTACAATTTGACGGTTTTCGCCCAAAACACGATTTACGAAAGTTGATTTACCAACATTTGGTTGTCCTAAAACCGCGATTTTAACTTTTTTATCTGGTGAGATTTCAGTTGTTTCAACCGGTGCAATTTTATCTATAAATTCATATATTTCATCAAAACCACGTTTGTGTTCTGCCGATATCAAAACAGGTTCACCAAAACCCAATTTATAAAAATCATTTATATCCGCCAGACGTTTATTTGATTCAGATTTGTTAATCAACAGTAAAGCAGGGGCCTTGGTTTTTTTATGAACCAATTTTGCCCATTCTAAATCCATAGGGTTTAAACCAACACGACCATCAACAACAAACAAAACCGCATCCGCGTTTTCAATCGCTTTGATTGCCATATCGGTTGAATCATGTGCAATCCCAGATTTAGCATTTTCCAATCCTGCGGTATCAAATACAGTCCACGGACGATTCGGCATAACACCAGATATTGTATCACGTGTAACACCGGGGCGATCATGAACAAGGGCGTCCCTGGAATTTGTAAGTCCATTAAAAAGTGTCGATTTGCCTGTATTAGGGCGACCAACGATAACTATGTTTTTCATGTCTTTTTCCATTGATTTTTTATAATTATAAAGCAAAAATATAAATAATCAAACAGCGGAGGTATAAAAAATGAGAAATAAAAAAAGAAGTTGGTTGTCCAGATTATTAGATATATTTTTTAGACCGAAGTATTTCTTCAGCAAATTGGTTGTTGATGGAAAAATGGAAGACGCCATGTTGCGCGCATTTATATGGGGGCTGATTGGTGGTATCGTTGTTTTGATTTTACATTTAATTCGTGGAAATGCTTTTACTGTATTTTCTTTGTTCAAAACATTTGTTGTTTTTCCGGTGATGGCGGTTGTTATGTTGTTCGTCTGTGCAGGGTTAATGATGTTGGTTTCTGAAATTACTTCTGGGGACAGGGATTGGGAAATCGCGGTCAAAGGAATCGCATCTATATTCTTTGTTTATCCATTGGCTTTAGTTTTAAATGCATTGGCTTTTGATTGCAGATCTATTTGGTTAATCAGTATGTTGACTGATTTATATATGCTGTTTTTGCTGTATAACATTGCAGTATATTGTTTACATGGTAAAAAAATCAGTGTGATTTTCGTGCTGATGGTTGGTGCTATGTTGTTGGCTGGAATATATTTGTCTGATTACAGAACGTTGTGGTTCTTGGTCAAAAATATACCGGCAACATTAACTTGTTTCTTTTAACAAAAACCGCCATATTGGCGGTTTTTTAAAATCCACTTCGCAGTCCCACTGCAAAAAACGGGGTTGTGTCTGCAAGACCCGCAGACATAAATAAACTGGTTTCTTCGGTGTATTTATATCTGAATGAACCCAGCACAGTATGTATATTATCGCCATGTTTTAATTTATTTCCAAATTCATCCCTGTGTGTCCAAATGTTTGTATTAGAATACAGATATGTCAAAGAAACACTGGATTGTAATAAATCATAACTGACCCCAGAACCCGCGACAATACCGTCTGCGGTTTTATTGATTGGGTTACGGTCATAAATCATACGGGCAGATGTGCCAAATACAAAACTGTTATATTGCAGGTTGATTCCCAATGCCACCTGGGTGCGCCAATCTGCCGTTACATTTGGGGAATATGAATTTTCAACATAATCTTCTGGTTTGTTCATATATGACAGCGCCAAAGAATAGGCGGCCTTTAATTTCCCAGCCGGTTGTTTAAATTTAAATGCGAAATCAATTGCATAATTATAATCGTCATTTAATCCAGATACAGAAAATCCGTATTGGCCATATTCTGTTTGTTTTGTGGCCAAATTTAATCTTAACGCTTCATGTCCAGTTGTTGCAGCGGTATCAGATATTAAAACTTTTTTTAACTTTAATTCTTTGTGCAATATAGATTTATCATTGATTCTTAAATACCCAACATCAGGCAATCCCAATCCCATTTTACGTGCGATAGAATGGGTTAAGCCAAATTCAGATCGACCAATATTTTTATCTTCAAATAAAATAAATGCATCATGTATATATTCGTCATCTTCTACGCAATCTGCATCCAATGAATAGACGGCACCAAAACGTTGTGTGTCGTTGAATTTATAGAAAGCCCGCGCCTTGACATCCCAATCGTCGATTACAATCATTTTATCGTCTTTGGGTTCCAAGAATCCAATCATGCCGTCTGCATCTAAATCAAATTTCCAATTGCCAGCAGAATAATCAAGTGCATAGGCATTTGAACAAACAAATAATACAGTAAATAATGATATGATTTTATTTTGCATCTTTGGTTCCTGAAATCATTTTTGGTTTGTTTTCGGCATCTGCCAAAATCGCTTCGCGTAATTTATTGTATGCGCGTTCTTCTATTTGGCGAACGCGTTCACGTGATATACCATATTTTTGAGATAAAGTTTCCAATGTAGCAGCAGGGTCAGATAAACGGCGTGCCCGCAATATTTCGCGGTCACGTTCTGGTAAATTTTCCAGATGTTTTCTTAATAATTCATACCCGCGACGTTTAAATTCCAATTGTTCAACACTTTCTTCGATGCCTGTTCTGGAATCTGCCATATTTGATAAAATATCTTTGGCGTCAGAATCTGTATTTAATGGTGCATTCAAAGACATATCGCGTGCAGACATGCGTGTCGCGACATGTTCCACATCAGATTCAGGCACAGATAAATATTCGGCAATTTGCTTTGTTTGGTCGGCAGATAAAGTGTTATCCATTATACCCAAAGCGCGTTTTGCGCGGGTCAGGTTAAAAAATACGCGTTTTTGATTGGCGGACGATCCTAATTTTACAATAGACCAATTATTTAGTATAGTTTCGTAAATTTCTGCCTTGATCCAAAACATAGCATATGTGGAAAACCTGAAACCGCGTTCAGGATCGAATTTTTGCAAGGCCTGCATCAATCCCATATTGCCACTGGCGATTAAATCAGATATAGGCAAACCATAATTTTTGAAATCATATGCCACAGATACCACCAATCTTAAATGTGAACCAACCAGCTTTTCTGCGGCTATGTTATCGTGTTCTTTGGCCCATCTGGTCGCATATTCGTATTCCTGTTCTGCGGTCAAAATAGGGAATTGTTGAATTTCTGCGATGTATTTAGATAAACTGACATCGTCATTGTTCCCCAAAACGACACTGGGGGTCGAATATGTCTTTGATGGTAAAGTTGTCTTGATTTGCTTTTTCATAACTTTTATAGTATAGCAATAAAATAGAAATTATCAAGACAAGAGGAATTATTATGACAAGTATCTTACAAAGAAACAAAAATTTGAAACAACCTGTGAAGAAAACACGTGAAGAATATGCCGAAGATGCCCTGTATCGTGAAGTTTGGGAAGATGTAAATAATGAAAAAACTCAACAATTTTTGAAAAAATATTGGCGTTATATTGTTGGGGCTGCGTTGGGAATAATGATAGTTGTGTGCGGAATTCAAATTGGGTTGCGTATGCATCATGCCGCCCAGATGGCAACTGCAACCGTGTATGAAACAGCCGTTGAAGATGTCGATGCCAAAGCTTTAGCGAATTTGGCCAAAGATACGGGCGGGGCTATGTCAGATTTGGCCTTGTTCCAATCTTATTTAATCGACAAAGATGTTAAAAAATTGGAAGATTTAGCAGAAAATGGTCATACACGTGATTTCAAAGATTTGGCCAGATTGCATATCGCATCTATGAATGGTGATAAAATGACTGCTGTTGATTTTGAAAAATATTTATCCAGCATGGATACAAAAAAATCACCTTTCTTTTATACTGCACGTTTGATGGTTGCCCAAAAATATTTGGCAAATGGCGAAAAAGACAAAGCAGATAAAATTTTAGATGTCATTATAAATGATAAAAATGCACCTGCATCAATTTCTGCAAATGCTCAATTGTTGAAATAGGGGTAAATTTTGAAAAAAATATTTTTGATTGTTTTAGCTGGGTTAATTGGGTGGGGCTGTTCAAAGCAGGACCCGATATTGCCTGGTGTTCGTCAAAATATTTTTGAAGATATCAATGTAAAATCTGAAAACAAGGAAATTCCTGAATTATCCAAAGATATAAAAAATATCTCCGGTGATTCAACATGTGATTATCGCCAAGATTCTATGAATAATATTTGGCGTGGGGATAAAAAAGTATTTTCAGGATTTGCAACCGACAGTTTTGTGAAAAACAAACAATCCCCAATTTGTGAAGGTGGTTTCATTTATACTGGATTAACCACTGGCGAAGTAATCAAATTAAACCCATCAACGCAACAAATAGTTTGGGTGGCAGATGTTTTCCGTGCTTCAAATTTAATGGGGGGGGCATCTGTGGTTGATATAGTCGCCCATGTTGGTGTTGATAAAAATTTTGTTTATGCTGGTGGGTTGGGTGATTCGTTTTGTAAATTGAACAAATACAGCGGTGATAAGATTTGGTGTTTGAATATATCTGTGCCTGTTGATTTTATAATGGTTGATGATTACGCGTTTGTTGTTGGAACGGATAATATGTTGTATGCAATCAATACAAAATCGGGTAATGTGTATTGGAAGACAGAAATCAAGAAACAAATTAAACCTGGGTATGACGGAACAAATATAACCGTCGGAAAACAGCGAATAAATTACAAAACAGGAAAATAAAAAAATACCGCCAAATTGGCGGTATTTTTATGATATTTTTGATTACCAAGTTGGTGCGTGATCGCCTTCTTTGATAATTGGTTGTTCGTCTTCCCAAACTGACAGGCCAGATTTCAAATCTGTTAATGTCATTTGCAGATAATATTCTACACGTGTATCAACAGATGAAAACCAACCAGATTGCAGTTTCAAATTTCTTTGCAACATTTTACCAGACAAAGACATATTTGGTGCAATCAATGTGCCGGTATTGGCAATTGTTTTTTGATCATATTCTTTGTCATTACGTAATGTACGAACATTGGAAGAGGTTGTATCTTCGCCACTGTAATTTGTTGCGATTTGAGCAGAGCCTGATTTCACTAAAGTCGTTCTAATTTTTTTAGTCAAAACATCTGTGTCAAAACGTTGTGCTGTATCGTTTTTAATATTGGCGATTGCAATCACAGGATCTTTTACTTTTTTGAAAGCGCCACTTTCAATCATAGATTTTGTCATTTTTTCCGCCGTATTGGTCCAATCGCGGTATTCCAATTCCATGACATTTTGCATGCGGGCAACATCGCTGGAATCGTTCAGATCAACCACGCGGGTTTCAGCACATGCGCACAGTGCTAAACATACTGCACAAGGTATCAATTTTTTCATGTTGTTTTTCTCCTTTTGTTTTTATTTCAAATTTATAAATTTTTTATCGGTTATTGTATTATGTTCACGAATATATATTAAATTATTATCTGAATTTTTCAATTTTAATTTTATATCGTCATCTATGAAATCGTTTTGTGTAATATTTTGTTTTGTTCTGTCAATGCGTTGAACATATATGTTCTTTGGCAAAGTTGCCCAGGTGCGAACATCTGTGTTGGAAGATGTCGCAGTATAAACCGTTGATAACAGCCCCAACAAAGAGGCGGAATCACTGTGTGAATTATACATTGTCGCCTGCATTGCGGTTTTAGATATCGCAGATGTGTATGAACGTAAGATCTCATTTGTTCTGTATTCGTTGTATTCAGTTAAAAACATTTTATCAACATCTGCCAATAATTGTGAATTGGGTGGGGTGGGGGTTGATTGGTCGAAATAAGGTTCTGAAAAACTGAAATAAACCAGACCAATTTTTGGAACATAAAAACTGAAATCTTTTTCTTGTAGACGTGGGGCAAATCCAGATTCATAAAAAACCCAAGTCGTGTTTTTTGGCTTTTTATGTTGTTGTGCCAATTTTAAATCTGTTTGTATAAAAGTATTATTCCCCATCATACCATTTGCGCGTTTAAGATAAATTTCGGCATTTTCAAAATCGCCATCGTTCAAAAAATAAATTCCAGATAAATACATTAATGCCGGATTCATGATATCTGTGAATGCGGCCCAATCATTTTGATTTTTATCTAATATTTCCTGTAATTGAGAGTTTTTAGATAATTTGTCTTTGTTTTCTTCTATTAACTTTTTATATTCAATCGACATATTTTGTTGGCGATTATAAGATTGATTTATAACGACGCGAACATTCGACCAATCTTGCAGTGCCAACAAATTCCAAATTTGATAATAAGATACAAACAAAGAATCCATCATGTATGGTTTATATGAATTGACCCCATTACCAAACAACAAACCAGATGTTTCGCGCAGGATAGACGAAGAGGTTTCGTGTAAATTTCTTTTGTTAAATTCTTCAAATGCCGCATCACTTTCGCTGAATTTATTTTCATGGAACAGGGCAGTTGCATCAATTAATAAATCAAGATTATTTTCATTTTTTATATCTTTATCTTTGGTAACCGTTTCAAAATCGCCGTGTGAAAAACTTTTTTGAACATCATCCAGATGTGATTTTGTAACAGATGCACATCCTGATAACAGCAAACACAAAGTGATAAATTTGACGAACATATAAAATCCTATTTCAAAGGTTCCAAAATTTTAATTTCTTTGGTTTGTGGATTATATATTTTTGGAACGCCATCATATCCCATAACTGCATGGTGAGAAGGAATCAAGAATTCAGGCAATGGGGACGCTTCACCCATAAGTGCTTTGGCGTGTAATTTTTTCTGAACTTCGTTTGAATTGAGTATATGGAATTCTTGTTCCGCTTCTATTGGGCGGTGATACCAACCTTGATATAAGATCAACTGTTTTCCTTTTTCGATTTTCATAATGTCGTATGGTGAATATAATGGGGATTCTTTTGTTTCTTCGACTTCTTTGCCGTCTTTGTCTTTCTTCTTTTCTTTCTTCTTTTCCATACCAATCATTTCAGAAAACTTTTTCGCGGTTTCAAAATCGTTTTGACGCAAAACAACTTTTGCTGCGGTTGTGGAAATAATTGTAGCGGCCGCATCTGCACCATATCTTTCTTGAATCTGGTGAATATCCTGGCCAATAATTAAATAGGATACTTTGCATCCACGTCCTAAATCTGGACCTTGGATAACCGCGTCCAATTTTTGCATTTTTGGCATTTCATCCAAAGCAAACAACACAGGGTATGGCCCAACTTTTTTGCCATCAACGATTGTGCCCGGGGTGTGTGCCAATAAATAATTAGACATCAATTCAATAAATATAGCGGTAATTGGGTTGACCGCTTGGGCATCAACCAGGTTCACAGACAAATAAACACTGACAGGTTTAACCTTGCCGTCCCTTGGGTCTTTCAATCCGCGTAAATCTTCAAAGTGGAAATCAGAATGGCTGGTTCTGTTGCGAACAGCGGCATTACGGAATATTGCCAAACCTTCGATCATTGTTGATAAAATAGATCCACGTTCTTTATCTGGGGTATTTGCTAATTGGGTTAATTCAGATACAGAACGGCTGGCGTATGCGTAACGACGTGCTTCGTCCACGGCGCCCAATAACAAATCTTTCATTGGATCTGCCATCATAACCATTTGATCGCCTTGCTTTCTGCGTTCGGCCATTTGTTCTGCGATTGCAACCTGGCTGGTGGTAATCCAATCAAGAATCATAGATAAAGATGCCTCTTTGCCACGCCATGAATCTGGGATGTGTTCCCATGTTCCAACGTGCACATAATTCATCGCATTTAATTCGCCGTTCTTTAACAGGGAATAGGCCGCATACGCATTTGGATCATTTATCATAGATAAATAATAATCACCCAACACATTGGCATCATCCGTATTAAAGGTTCCATTGTTTATACGTGCAAAGAAATAATCATCTGCTTTGGCACGTTCTACTTTGGATACAATAAAGTTAATAAGACCAGACAGCCCCGCACGTCCTGTGTTTGCCCAGTGGGGATCTTGGACGCTGTCTTTGACTAAAACCTTGCTGATTGCGTCGATATACAAATCACGTTGTTCGGGTGCAAAAGGAACATGTTCTGGCGATAAAGGATTCCATGATGGGTAATAAATACCTTTTTCTGGTTCATCCTGACCCGCCCAATTCAGAATAAATACATGACTGACCGTCGCACGATACCCAGAAGTAACCTGTTTCAATTCTGGTTTAGGATCGTTTATAATCATAGAAACACTATCACAATCTAAAATTGTTGGAATAATAACCCCCTGGGTTTTACCGGTTCCCGGAGGCGCCAAACACAAAGCAGACAAAGGTTCGTCAAACATTAATGGAGTTAATTTTCCTTTGTATTTAAAATACCCCAACACCATCATGAAGCCTTTGAACAAACCTTCCTTGTTTTTGAAATCAGAAGCCATTTTTTTAATATCATCTGCGGTTGCTTTACGGGCAGATGTTTTATCAAAAGTATCTTTACCCGCAGGGTTAAATTCAAGTTTCACAGAATCATCAACCAAGAAGAAATATGCAATAAGTGGTATAATAGGTAATATACATGGATAATCAGGATGAGATAATATGCGGGTCAGCCAAAATGGTATTTCAGCGATAACCGATAAACCACCCGTCAGGGCAGCATTTCTTAAAAATATCAAAGACCAATGTTCTGTGGCGGGGCCCCAACCATAGCGCCATATATGTTCCGCAATGAAAGATAAACCAAACATCAACGCGCACAACAACCAAATCAACACAGACCAACGTATATTCCAGAAATCACGTGCAACGGGCAGTTGCTCGTGTTCTTTATATGCTGCTGAATCAAAGATTTTTAAACCTTTGCCAGAACCAGATAAAGAGAAAATGTTGAACTTTGTTGCCATGCCTGATATTATATCATAAAAAGAAACCTTTTTATACATAAAGATTTAAAAAAATGCAAAATATACCAAGAATATTTATAAATGAAAATTTAGAAACTGGAAAATCTGTATCCATAGATAAAGATATTGTTCATTATTTGCGCCGTGTAATGCGCCGGGATGATTGTTTGGTATTTAATAATGGTGTTGAATATAATGCTTCGCTGTCAGCTGATAATAAATATATGATAATAGGGGACAAAACAGATCATAATGACCCCAGTAATGATGTTACCCTGTATTTTGCCCCAATAAAAAAGATGGAAGAATTATTGAATATGGCAACCCAAATGGGGGTGGGGGCTTTGCAGCCTGTGATAACCAAACGCACTGTGGCTGGACATATAAATTGGACCAGAATGCAAAAGATTATTATTGAAGCATGCGAACAATCAAACCGAAACAGTGTTCCAAAATTATTGGCACCAATAAAGTTCCAAGATTTAGATTTTAAAGGTTTAATTGTTGCAGATGAACGTTATGCACATGGCAAAGAATTAAAAACAAATAAATATGTGGCAAATAAAGTCTTCATAGGTCCAGAAGGTGGTTTTGCCCCAGAAGAATTTGATGTAATGGATAAAAGCGGGGTCGTGGGTATATCTTTGGGTAAAACAGTATTAAGGGCGGAAACCGCGGGGGTTGTTGCGTTGGCAAAGGTGTTAAATATATGAAAACACGGTTAGCAAAATACATATCGACAAGTGGAATAGCATCCAGAAGACAGGCAGAAGAATTGATAAATTCTGGGGCGGTATCTGTTAATGGTATGGTTGTTAATACACCTGTATTTTTTGTAGATGAAAATGACACAGTTTCTGTTTCGGGACATGAAATAACACCAGAACAAGACATTAAATTATATATGTTTAATAAGCCAATAAATACAATGACGACAACTGTGGACCCCGAACACAGAAAGACAATATATGATGTTTTGGATAAAAAATATAAAAATTTGAAATATATTGGCAGGTTAGATTTTAAAACTACGGGTTTATTGTTGTTGACTAATAATGGGGATCTGGCCCGCAAAATGTCTTTGCCACAAAACCATATTCCAAGAACATATATCGCGACCGTCAATAAACATAATGAACAAAATTTAGATGTAGCACGCAAAGGTGTTGTGGTCGATGGAATAAAATACAGACCTATGGATATCCAGGTTATAGATAAACATAATTTACGCGTTACGGTTACAGAGGGTAAAAAGAACGAAATTAGAATCGTATTAAAACATATTGGGTGTCCTGTGGTCGCTTTGCACAGAATAAAATACGGTATTATAGATTTAGGAAAATTGCGTTCAGGTGAAATTTTAGAAATAGATAAGAAAACAATTGACCTGGTTTTAAAAAATCTTTAAAATCACAATAACAGGGAGAGGGAGTTTCACATGAGAAAAAGTAAAACTTTAAGAAGAAAGGCCGTAAAACCGGTTGTTGCAGAAGAAAAATGCTGTGGCGCAACCAGTGTTTGGTCATGGACTATATATGTATATTGGTTCATAATTTTGTTCTTTATTGCATCTACATTTTATATATTGGGCCGCAGTCATGAATTTTTACATCCTGCACGTCCACGTGTAGTTATTGCTGAACAGTTTGTCCCTACACACGAAGAACCTTTGATGCAAGCACGTGATTATGTGGATATGGCTAAAACAAAATTAAAGGAAGGCAATATCGAAGATGCGATTGCTGATTTGAATACAGCCATAGAATCAGATCCTGCTTCTGATACTTATACAATGCGCGGGGAAGCATACATGCAATTGGGTAACTATCAACAGGCTTTAAATGATTTTGATATAGCAGTTGAAAAAGATGGTTTAAATGCAATGGCATTTTATGACAGATCTTTGTTAAATACACGTTTGGAAAATTACGAAGCCGCATTAAGTGATGTTAATAATGCGTTGGCATCTCAATCTATGAAACCACGTGAAGGATTAAATTTGCGTGATTTGTATGCCAAACGTGGCCAGTTGAATTTGTGGTTGAAAAACTGGCAGGGTGCAATTGCAGATTATACAAATTCTTTGGCAAGAACCGAAGGAAAGATATCTGCAGGGGTGTATGCAGAACGTGCAGAAGCATATACTGCGTTGGGTGAATTGGAAAATGCAATCAGCGATTATACATCTGCTGTACGTATCATTTCCGAACAAATTCAGGCTGCGCCAACCCAGGAAGAACGCGAATCTCAATCCAGCAACGCAATGGCTTATTTCGAAAAATCTGCCGCGTTGAATTTGAAGTTGGGTAATATCCAAACAGCTAAAAGCGATTTGGAATCTGCGTTCGCTATATCTGTTGCAATAAGTGATGATGAAAGCACAGAAAGAATCCAAAATCTTATAAATGGTTTGAACGAATAAAAAAAATCCGCCAAATCGGCGGATTTTTTTTGACTTTTATTTTTTATAGTATTAAAATACATAACATGTTTAAGAAATTATTTATTTTTTCAACCACTTTGACTACAACCCCTTTGGGGGTATAGGTTTTCATTTGCACAAATTTTTCGTGCGTATTATAATAAACAAACAATTTCAATAAGAACAAAAATAAATAAAACAAAAAAGGTAATTATTATGTCTTATCCAATAGAAATAATACGTCATTCATTGGCTCATGTGATGGCGGCTGCAGTTCAAAAATTATATCCAGATGTAAAATTTGCTGGTGGTCCAGCCATTGAAAATGGGTTCTATTATGATTTTGATACTGAACACCGTTTCAGTGAAGAAGATTTCGCTGCAATTGAAAAAGAAATGAAATCTTTGATTAAATCTGATGGTCGCTTTGATAGACGTGAAATATCATTAGAAGAAGCAAAAGAAATATTCAAAGACCAACCTTATAAAATGGAATGGTTGAACGAATATGATGCAAATGGCGAAGTGTTGTCTATCTATTCTTTCCGTGATTTCACAGATTTGTGCCGTGGACCACACGTGGAATCTTCCAAAGATTTGCCAAAAGACGGTTTCAAAATAAGAAACGTTGCAGGTGCATATTGGAAGGGTGATTCTAAAAATAAAATGTTACAACGTATTTATGTTGATGCATTTGAAGATGGTGAAAAATTGGCTGAATTTTTGAAAATGCAGGAAGAAGCCGCACAACGCGATAATCGTAAATTGGGTAAAGATATGGATTTGTTCCATTTCGAACCTGAATTTGCCCCAGGTGCAGTATTTTGGCACGATAAAGGTTATAGAATTTATCGTAAATTGATAGATTATATCCGTATGCGTCAAGAACATTCTGGTTATCAGGAAATTTCTACACCATCTGTTATGGACAGATGTTTGTGGGAAAAATCTGGTCACTGGGCAAAATATGGTGCACACAATTATTCAGGTACAACACAAGATGGCAAGGTTTTCTGTGTTAAACCTATGTCTTGTCCTGGTGGTATGTTAGTATTCGGTCAGGGATTAAAATCTTACAAAGATTTGCCATTGTATTTGGCTGAATTTGGTAAGGTCAATCGCTATGAAGCAGCGGGTGCATTGGCCGGATTGATGCGTGTACGTGAATTTACTCAAGATGATGCACATATTTTCTGCACAGAAGATCAATTAGAAGATGAAGTTGTTAAAGTGTTGCGTTTTATCAAAGATATTTATGCAAAATTTGGATTTGAAAAAATCGCAATGAAATTGGCTACACGTCCATTATCTGAATTCCGTATCGGTTCCGATGAAATTTGGGACAAAGCCGAAGGTGCATTACAACATGCATTGGATGTTAACAATATTGAATACGAAATTGCAGAAAATGACGCCGCCTTTTATGGACCAAAAATCGATATTTATTTAAGAGATTCTATGGGCCGTATTTGGCAATGTGGTACAGTTCAATTGGATATGAATTTGCCAGAACGTTTCGATTTGTCTTATATCGGTGAAGATGGCGAAAAGCATCGTCCAATTATGTTGCACCGTGCGTTGTTGGGATCTATTGAAAGATTTATGGGTATTTTATTAGAATCTACGGGCGGTATGTTACCTTTGTGGTTATCACCAGAACCTGTGGTCGTAGTACCTGTATCTGAAAAGTTCAAAGATTACGCAAATGAAGTTGTCGCAAGTTTGCGTCAAGAAAACATTTTCGCACGTGCTGATTTGCGTGATGAAAAAGTTAATTACAAGGTTCGTGAATTATCTTTGTGCAAGACACCGATTATTGCGGTTGTCGGTGAAAAAGAAATGAACGACAAATCTGTAACTTTGCGTTATATCGGCAAAGAAGGTCAAGAAGTCAAATCTTTGGCTGAATTTGTTGAATACATGAAGAACGCGGTTAAATTACCTATGTAATAAATGTGGGGTGCAGTTTTGCACCCCCTTGTTTTTAATGAAAGGACGGAAAATATGAAAAAAATCGCAATATTGTTAGCTCTGTGTTCGTTGGTTGGTTTTATATCAGGTTGTGCATGTAAATGTGAAAACGAACCAATTGTAGAATCAAATCAAAAATTGATAGTTCCACCCAACTTTGGAAATATGCCAAAATAATTTTAAACGATTTCTTTGTTATGTCTGTTTTTTATGATATAATAGATCTATAACTATATGTGAAATGGGAGGCTACTTATGAGTAATGACCAAGAACAAGATTTAGATTTATTAGATTTAAATGACGAAGAAGACGTTGATTCTTTGCCAGAAGCAACACCGTTTTCTGTGCCACGTCCAAAAAGACCATGGTTGTTATTGGGATTGGGTGTCGCGATAATCGTATTGTCTACATGGATTATAATTGCACGCGTGGTCAGCGGTTCTGGTTCAACTGTCAGTGTTGATTTAGATGCACCAGTAACAGCTGAAGTTCAAAAACCGGCACCAGTTGAAGATTTAAAAGTTCCACCGAAACCTGTGGTTCCACCGAAACCAATTGAAAAACCAAAGGCTGCGCCAGCGCCAGCTCCGGCACCTGCGCCAAAACCAGAAGAGGTGAAACCTGTGGAATCAGATGGTAACCCGATTCGTGTGGTCCAGGACAGAAAGGATGTAACATTTAATCCAGATAAACCTGCACCAAAACCTGCGGCGAAACCACAGGCACAAAAACCAGCGCCAGCTCCGGCACCTGCGAAGAAACCTGCGGCAACCGCAACGAATGGCAGTATTTATGTCCAATTTGGTTCTTACAGCACACGTGCGTTGGCACAAGATGCAGAAAAGAAAATCCGTGCGTCACACCAGGGATTATTTGCAGGAAAACAATTTGTTATTTTGGCTGCCCAGGTTAATGGCAAAACCACATACAGATTGCGTATAGCATTTAATTCTGGGGCTGATGCAAATGGATTCTGCAGAAATGCAAAATCTGATGGTTTGGATTGTTATGTAACAAAATAAACAAAAGGATTAAATTATGAGATGGGGTTTTTGGGAAATAATTCTGATTGTTTTTTTGGTTGTGTTGTTATTCGGCAGTGCCAAGATACCAGGCATGTTAAGAAATCTTGCCGAAGGCGTTAAAGTTTTCAAAAAAGAAATGGAAACTAAAAAAGAAGCACCTAAACACGACACAAAGAAAAAGGCTGTAAAAAAGCCTGTTAAGAAAAAATAAAAATAGTGGTTAATAACTTGTTTTTATGCGGTTGGGATTTTATATCTCAACCGTTTTTTTGTCTTTTTTTGATTGGGGTTTTGTGGTAAAATTGAAAGAATGAGAGAGATGATGAAAAAAGTATTGTTTTTTGCTTTTTTATCGGTTTGTTTGTCGTGCGATTTTGCATTTGCTGCAAGGTGTGTTCCTACAACAACTTCGAATGGGTCTCAAAATGAATATTTATTCCCAAACCAAGACTCTAAAAATAGGAGAAAGAATGTAATGATTTGTGGTGGCAGATCTGATGAGTCTTGTCCGTCAAATGCCTATGTCGGAATTATACATACTATAGATGAAAGTCATTATCGGGGTGATGAAAAAATAACAGTAGCTGCTGTGTATAGATGTGATACCGATGGTGGACGCAGTTGGGAATTTGCAGGGTATGATGAATTTAAAAGGGACAACCCGAATAGTATAATTACATCATGTGCGGGGTTTGATGGATATAAATGTAATTATGCTTTGAACAATGATGTAAACAAGGTTGTTTGTTGTCTGAACAGTTTGATATGTGCCAACCCAAAAATGGCAGATCGAATGATATGGGTTGGTTGTGGTGTGGAGCAGAATGGATGCATACAATCTAATAAATATTGGTATAATGGAAAATGTAATGATAATCCACAATCTGCACAATCGACTTCTCAATCTGCACCGCAACAGCAAGCACCGCAACAAACTTCTTCAAATTCTGGTCAAACCATGAGAAATGTTTCTGTTGTTCCAGGAAGCGCATGCGGAATTGCCCAGATATCCAGCAATCCTGTGGAAAACACTAAACACGCCAAAAATCTGCATACACCAGGGCGTTATTTAATTTGCATGAACCCAAACAATTTATATCGTCCAGCGGCAGGATCCAGCAGTCGCTATGTTTATGATCAATTTAATTGTTCAGATAATACGTTGTTATATGATGATTCTGAAAACAAAATTATAAAATGTTTATATTCTACTGGTGGATGGGCAGAAGGAAATCATGGTAATTTACCAACATGTGCACAAGATGGCCAAGGAAAAACCCAAGCTGGAACAATCAGCATATCTGGTGGTGAAATTGTTATATATGGTGACAAGATAACTTTTTCTTCTGGAAATGTTAATTCACATACGTGGAAAAATATATGCAAAGTACAACGTTCTGCTGCACCAGAAACAAAAAATTATTCTGGGGTTATAAAAGATAAAGATACAGGCGAACCGTTGCAATCCGTTAACATATCGATACCAGGTACAACCAGTGGGTGTACAACAGATGCAGAAGGAAAATTTGGAAATGGTGATAATTATTGCAGATTGACATCAGATACTGTGACGATTTCATATGTTGGGTATGAAACAATCACTGGTAAAAAACTGGCATTGACAGGTAATGACATTAAAATGAAACAAGTTGCTACCCAATTAAATGCGACTGATGTTGTTGCTGTAGATAATAAGACAATTTGCACTAACAATAATGGAACATGGGATGAACAAAACAATACATGCAGATGTCCAAGTAATAAACCCAGATGGGAAGGAACTGGGGCTAACCCTGGCTGTTTATCAACTTGTACATATTTAGGCAGACATCCAAACCAAGCTTCACCAGAACGTTTGGCATGTTGCAGGGCGGGCAGTGCGACAAAATGGGAAGGCAATGATACCCAGGGTAATTGTATTTGTATTGATGCCAGCAGACATGTTGATGCGTCTAAACAATGGGACGGCACGACTTGTGCTGTGGTAAATAATCCACCAACACCAGAAGAACAATGTACTGCGTTGGGAGATTTTGTCAGATGGGATGCCACGACATCACAATGTGTTTGCACGGATGAAACAAAAAGATTAGATGGTACACAATGTATTCCTGCAAACAGCGGTGGACCTGAATTAACACCAGAACAAGAATGTACCGCATTGGGAGAAATTGTCAGATGGGATGCCACGACATCACAATGTGTTTGCGTTGATGAAACAAAAGTATTAAATAATGGTCAATGTGTTGACAAAGATGCACCTGCAACCCCAGTAACCCCAGAAAAAACACCAGAAGAAATTTGTAACGAATTAGGTGCTGATGTCGCGTTGTGGGAAGGTGGCGTATGTAAATGCAAAGATCCAAAGAAAGAATATCAAAATGGTCAATGTGTTGATAAACCAGAACCTGTCAGAACACCACAAGATGCGTGTAATGATTTGGGTGAAATAGCTGTTTGGCAAAATAATCAATGTGTATGCGTAGATGAAGTGAGTGATTTTGTATATGATGAAGCAACCAAAACAGGTAAATGTGTTGAAAACGAAAAAAAGAAAAAAGCCAAGGCGTTAAAAGATAAAACAGATGCGTATAAAAATGCAAAAGACAAAGAACAATCTTTAGCGAACAGAACTTTGACCGCTGCAACCACTGCCGCAACCGGATTGGGAATGATGGAATTAATGATGGGCAAAGCGGAACAGAAAGCGGATGCAGATGCCGAACAAGATATGGCGGCATACATGGCAACAATGCGTTGCACATATGCGGGCGGTAAATCTGTAAAGGCCGGCCCCGAAGAAATAGAATTACCTGGTGGAAACGATGGTAAATTGATGTCATACCGCAGTGAATATATAGCATTGGCAAAAAGTTTGAAAGAACGCAAAACAGCCATGGATATGTTACCAGGTATAGAAAGTGAAGAGATATTAGATAAAGCAGAAATGGGATTATACGATGATGAAAACAAAGGTATAGAAAGTGGTACATATGCATCATTGTATAGAGCGAAACAGGGCAGTGAAGAAGACCAAAAGAAGATAGATGCTGACAAAGAAAAATCTGCTAAACGAGTTAAATATGGTGCGACTGCGTTGGCGGCGGGTGCTGCGGTTGGTGTTGTTGGTAACAGTTTAATAAATGGTAAATTGGGTGAAAAACTGAAAGCAGCGAAAGAAGCCAAAAAAGAAAAGAAAAGCAAAAGCCCGAATGTAAAAGAAGATAATCGTCCTGTTATCAAACACGCACCAAATCCAGAAAATATGAAATCAGAAGCACCTGTTATAACAGATAGCGGTTCATCAGATTCTGGACAGGATAATGGTGTTGCAAATGTTGTTGGTGTTTTAATTGGAACAACAGGTAGTGGTGGGGCAAGTGCTACAACTCCGTCTGGTGGCAATGTTGGTGGTACAAGTCCAACAGTAGAAAGTCAAAGAATAAGTTACGATGAACCTGATGTAGATGGAACAAAATGGAGTGAATCTCAATATTTACAATGTTTTGCACATTTCTTCCCGAATGATAGATATTCTTCTAACTTAAGATCTTATTGGGCTAAATCACATAACAATCAATATTGCAGTGGCTATACTGGTGGTAAATATATATATGATTTCAAGAAAAACCCAAATCCATGTCCACAACAAAAATTTAGATCTTTGAATGCTGGTGAATGGGAAATTCAAATAAGAAACGGTAATAAATCTGTCAAGGGTATAGCTGTTTGCAATAATACTGCTGGTGGTCAGGAGGATGAATTGCGCGATAATGTTGATGCACACACGGACAGCGGTAAACATTGTTGGTGCAAGATAACCCAGACAGATTTGAATGATTGTTTGGTTACCCAGAAATTCTCATGGGAATACAGGGGAGAGTTTGGACTTGTGGATGCAGAAGACGTGGAATGGTTTAATGACAACAAGACAAGTTCATATGTAGATCTATATCCTGCAGGATATTATCAAGAAGGGCAAAATAGTTGTTTGTGGGAATGTGCTGATGCATGTGCATACCATTTGTTAGATTATGGTCGTCATCGTCAAAGACAAATGCATGGTGTGCCACAGATAGTAGATTTTGTTAAAAAGTATAATAATATGTAAATTTAGATATAAAAAAACACCGCCAGATTTGGCGGTGTTTTTTTACAAAAATTTATTTGCGTTTTTGTTCGTATTCTTCTTGCTCTTCGATAGTCATTGTTGCCAATGGACGTGCCAACATTCTCTGCAAACCGATTTCATCACCGGATAAAATGCTGTATCCATATGTGCCATTTTCAATGCGTTCAATCGCAGCGTTTATTTTCTGTAACAATTTAGAATTACGTTCAGATATACGCAGATTTAATGTGATTTCTTGTTCGGCAGATGCCTGGTCCTGTTCGTCGCCAACGCCGGCGATTTCATTTTTTTCAGCCATTCTTACATCACTTAACACAGAATCATGATCGCTTAATAATTCTTCGCGTTGTGTGTTTAATAATTGATAAAAATACGCCAAATGTTCAGGACACATATAAGGTTCTGTCTTTTTTGGTGTGTATTTTGGTGGTAATTCTATATTTTTAAAATTCTTTTTTGCCATTTTACGATGCCTTTAATTCTTTGACCCATTGTGTAAGGGTTTCTTCGTCCATTAAACCTGTGCGAGCTTCTTTTAATTCGCCATCTTTGAAAGCCAATACGCTTGGAATGCTGCGGATGCCGAATTTCGCCGCTGTTCTTCTGTTTGATTCATCTATTTCAAATTTCACAAAATTTACATCTGGTTCGTCTTCTGATACTGTTTCAAAAATAGGTCCAAACATTTGACATGGTCCACACCATGCAGCCCAAAAATCTACCAATGTTAATCCAGAGGATACCAACGATTCAAACGTTTCGTCATTAGCATGTTTTAAAGCCATTTTTTTCTCCTTATGTTGTTGATATTTCATTTGAGTTTATTATAATCATAGCAAAAAGCAAGAGAAAAACGATATGAAAAAATTCATTTACATGGATGCTGCGGCCAGTTGGTTGAAGCCACAACCTGTAATAGAAACAGAAGTTGATTTTTTAACAAATTTATATGCTAATGCTGGCCGTGGAATCTGTGCCAGGGCATCTAATGTTGATAACATGATTGCCAATGTCAGACAAGATATCGCAAATTTTATTGGTGCAAAGCCAGAAAATATTGTTTTTACATCTGGGGCGACAGATGGGTTGAATCGTATTGTTAATATATTGGTGAACCAAGATTGGTATTCCAATAAATCGACATTTGCTGTGTCTGATCTGGATCATCACAGTGCCAGATTGCCATGGCAAGAATTATTGTGTCGTGGAAAAATCGGCAAAGAAATTGTCTGCGAATTGGATGAAGATTTAAATATAAAAATTGATTCTGTGCCGAAAACTGATTTTTTGATTATTACGGCTATGTCCAATGTGTTGGGGGTGCCCCAGGATATAGAAAAAATAATCAAAGTTGCAAAAAGCAAAAATCCAAATGTTATTACAATTGTTGATGCATCCCAATATGTTGTGCATGAAAAGATAAATGTAAAAAAATGGGGTTGCGATTTTATGGTCTTTTCAGGACACAAAATAGGTGCCAACACAGGTGTTGGTGTTATGTATATTCGTGAACCAAATAAATATTATCCTGATAAATTTGGCGGTGGTATGGTTTCCAAGGTCAAAGATGATTCAAATTTGATTTTGAATAAAGCACCTGAAAAATTTGAAGCGGGGACTTTGCCTTTGACACAAATAATCGGGTTGGGGGTAGCAATTAAATCTGTGGGGAATTGGAATTGCACAGATTTAATACATTATATGTATGATGAATTGGTCAAAATACCAAATATCAAAATGTTAACTAAACGTGATGCATGTATGATAAGTTTTGTCCCAGACAATATGCATGTTTTAGATATGGGGGCTTTGTTGGGGGCAAAAAATATTTGTGTTCGCGTTGGTAACATGTGTGCCAGTTGGATACATAAAAAATTAAAAATTGATGGTTCTGTCAGAATATCTGTGGGGCCATGGAATACAATGGACGAAGCAAAACATGTGATTGAAACGATTCGCGGGGTGTTAAAATAATGGCTGAGATTCGTGATCAGATTATAGAAGAAATCAAAAAAATATATGACCCAGAAATACCTGTGAATATTTGGGATTTGGGTTTGATTTATGATATAAATGTGGGTGATAAAAATATAACCATAGAAATGACATTTACCAGTCCCACTTGTCCCATGATGGAAGATATTTTGAATCAGGTCAGAGAAAATGTTGAATCTGTTGCATACGGTAGAAATGTTGATGTTAAATTGGTTTGGGATCCTGCGTGGGATGTGTCAAAAATGTCTGAACAGGCGCGTATAGAATTAGATTTGACCGAACAAGGTTGGTAAAAGATGACATATACGGAAATAAAAAATCTTTTGAATTTAATTGAAGATCCTGTCGAAAAATTGGAAATGGTTATGGATTTGGGTAAAACTTTAAAACCAATTCCTGAAAATGCTGAATGCAGTGAAATTACAGGCTGTGCATCCTTTGTGCAAATATGTCGGGTTAATAATAATTTTTATGGTATGGCAGATTCTTTGATGGTGCGCGGAATTGTTGCAATTATGTTATCTATGGTTGATGGAAAAACAGTGAATGAAATAAAAAAATTAGATTTAAGGGGCGAATTTAACAGTTTAAATCTTAATTTTGGCGCATCCAGATTAAATGGTATTCAATCTATGATTAGTTTTTTTGAAAATTTGTGATAAAATAGTAAGAACAAAGGGAAGGAAAAAATATGCGTGATGATGAAAAGATGTGTATGATTGGCATCGGAATGCTTGTTTTTGTCAGCTGTTTAATCATAGGATTGCAAGTTTGTTATCGTGAACAAAAACGGACAAATGACAAAATTGTTACAGAAATGAAAGCTGTAAGGCGCGAATATTCCACCCAAGAAAATTTATATTTATCATTGATATCTGCGGATAGTTTGCGCGGTTCTGTGTTTGGAAATAACAGAAAGGCAGAAATGGTATCTTTTAACAAGGTTGTAAATATAGATAATATCCCAATGGTAGAAGAATGAAGTTTGATGCAGGCAAAGACATTTTACCACATGAATTCAAGGGTATCACATATAACCGTGACAGTGTACAACGGTTGAAAATTATTAAAGGTTTTTTTCTGGCTTTCTGTGCGATTGCTATATTGCGGACTTTGCAATTTGGTTTTGAAAACAGTGAATATAAAAAACATACTGTATCCCTGACAGAGATAGATGCCCGTGCGGATATTGTGGACAGAAATGGTGTTATTTTGGCGACAAACACACAAATAGGTCATATAAAATTATATCCGCCAAAAGTTAAAGAAGAACACATAGATGATGTTGCCCGCGTCATTCACAAAATATCTCCAGAAGAATTCAGTATAGAAACCGCATTGAAATTAATTCGTTCAGGGAAAGAGGGTATATATCTGAAAAAGAATTTGATTGGGGAAAATTTAAAAGAACAATTAAATTTCATCAACGATGTTAACAGAATATATAATTGTTTTGATTTTGAATTAATCACGAAACGTTATTATCCACAAAGAAATGTTTTTTCTCATGTTGTGGGCTTTGCTGGTAAAGATCGTGGATTGGAAGGAATCGAACGGACATATGATAAATATTTACGCGAAAACAAAGATCCACTGAAAATATCTATTGATTCCAGAATACAAAATATTTTCCATGAACAATTAACTATCGCTATGAATAAATATCATGCCAAAGGCGCGATGGGAATGTTGATGAATTCAACAACTGGCGAAATGTTGGCTATGGTTCAGTTGCCTGATTTTAACCCTAATGAAATTAAGGCGGCACATGATGAAAAACGCAAATTTAAATTATTGCGTGTGCCGTATGAAATGGGGTCTGTTTTCAAAATATTTAATACAGCCATAGCCTATGAAAACAATTTGCAGGACAAATGGTATGAAGTTGATAAACCTTTGATGATTTATGATAAATTTAACAGACCTGCAATGAAGAAACCTATTGATGACGTCGCTTCTTTTAAACGCAGTGTTATTAAAAAACGCGGAATCAGAAAATTACAGGCACCTGATATAATGTTGTATTCTTGCAATGTTGGCAGTGCGCGTATGGCATTGGAATTTCCGCCAACTGCGCAACAAGAATTTTTCCAAAGATTGCATTTTGATGGTCCTCTGGATTTAGAATTTGGTAAAACAGAAACCGCCCTGACACACAAAACATGGGGTAAAGTAGAACGTGCAACTGCGGCATTTGGACACGGTGTAAATGTTACACCTATGCATTTGTTGTTGGGTGTTAACGCAATGACGAACGGTGGATTTTATATATACCCAACTTTGTTAAAAAGGGGAATTGGCGCGATTCGTGGCGAACGTGTGTTGGATGGGGAAATATCTGCTAAATTACGTCAAATAATGTATCGTATTGCGGAAGAAACAACCGGTAAATTGGCGCGCGTTGAAGGCATGGAAATAGGTGGTAAAACAGGTAGTGCCGAAAAACGTGCAGCGGACGGAAGTGCGGATAAAAGCCGTAATATGACCATATTTACAGGGGTTTTCCCGATATCTGTGCCACAATATGTCATTTTAATTATGTTGGATGAAGCCCAAGCAGAACACAAAGGCAGTGGCAGAACCGCTGCACAAAATGCCGTTCCAACAGCCGGGGCAATCCTTAATGGAATCATGCCATTGCTATTTGAATAAATTTAGATTATAATATCACTGATAATAAAAAAAAGAGTATAGCGTGCGAAAGATAGTAGAGAAGTCCATACTGGGTAAAGTATGGACCGTGTCAGATGATTATAATCTGAATAAAAATTTAAATGATGCTGATGCATTTGTAAGAGATATTCTTAAATCACGTGGTATCACTGATGATGTTGAGATTGAAAAATTTTTGCATCCGTCCGTCAAAGAATATATGCCAGATCCATTTGTTTTAAAAGATATGGATATTGCTACACGTGTCATAGCGGATGCTGTGTGTGCTGGCGACAAGATTGCAATTTATGGTGATTATGATGTTGATGGAATTACATCTACTGCTTTGTTTGTAAAATATTTAACAGAAGCGGGGGTGGATGTTTCTTGGCATTTACCAACCCGTGAAGGCGAAGGATACGGTTTAAATGTTTCTGCGGTGGAACAGATTGCGCAAAGTGGTGTTAAGTTATTGATAACTGTTGATTGCGGAATCAGTGGAATTAACGAAGTAAAAAAAGCAAAAGAACTGGGGCTAAAGGTTGTTGTCACAGACCACCATTCGCCTGATAATGTTTTGCCAGATGCAGATGCTGTTGTTAATCCAAAACGCAAAGATGATACATCAAATCTGGATTTCTTGGCGGGGTGCGGGGTTGCTTTTTTGACATTGGTTGCATTAAACCGCGAATTAAGGGACCACAGGGGATTTTTTAAAGAAGAAAAGAATGAAATCAACTTGTTAAATTACATGGATTTGGTCGCGTTAGGAACAATTTGCGATACTATGCCTTTGATTGATTTGAACCGTGCGTTTGTTTCTACTGGTTTACAAGTTTTGGGGTTACGACAAAATCTGGGATTAAGAACTTTGATGGATCTGGCGAAAATTAAAAAGCCATCTGTGTATGCTGTTGGTTTTGCGTTGGGACCAAGATTAAATGCCCCAGGCCGTTTAAATTCTGCGGCACCTGCATTGGAATTGCTGTTAACAAAAGATCCTTTTGTTGCAACAGATTTGGCAAACCAATTGCACAAAATGAATCAAGAAAGAATTGATAAACAAAATGCGATAATGGTTGATGCAACCGACATGGCAGAACAATGTTGCAAAAATGGCAAATGCAGTTTATTCATATGTGGTGATAATTGGCATGGTGGTGTTATGGGAATTATCGCTGGCAGGTTGAAAGATAAATATAATCTTCCAACATGTGTTGCAACAAAAACAGACGGGGTAATAAATGGTTCTGGGCGTTCGATTCCTGATATAGATTTGGGAAAAATAATTCATGATGCTATTGCGGCCGGCATTTTATCCGAAGGGGGCGGACATTCAACTGCTGCTGGATTTACTTTGAATGCGGACAACGAACAAGAATTTTGTGATTTCTTGGAAAAGGCCGTTCGTGAACAATTAAAAGGTGAACGTTTAATACCTGAAATATTTGTAGATGCCCAATTAGATGCGTCTGGGGCGAATATGAATTTGGTCAAAGAAATGGCTGTGTTGGCACCGTTTGGACAATGCAATCCTGAACCAACATTGGTGTTAACTGGTGGTGTGTTAAAGTTTGCAACCACTACAGGTGAAGGTTCACCACATTTACGTGGGGTGATAAAAACCAGCAATGGTGGTCAATTATCTTTTGTTGGGTTTAATTTAGTGGGAACTCCGGTAGGAAATTTTTTACTGGACGACATGAATACAAATACTAAAATAATGATGTTAGGTAAATTAAAAGAAAACGAATATAACGGCCGTACAGGCGTTCAATTCATAGTGGAAGATATTGCAATATGATCGAAAATGTAGATGTTTTTATAGAAAAAATAAAAAATGCCAAGACCATTGCTATATCTGGACATAAAAATCCAGATGGGGATGCAATATGTTCTGCGTTGGCATTGATGAAAATCATAGAATTAAATTTTGGTAAAAAGCCTGTGGTTATTTATGACGGAAATATACCGCGTGATTTTGATAATGTGCCTTTGCGTAAACAGGCTATTTATTACGAACAGATTCCCGAAAATTCAAAATATGATTTATATATTTTGGTCGATTATGGAACAAGATCTCATTTGGGTGGGGCTGAAAAATTTGTTAATAATTCAGATTTTGTTGTCGAAATAGATCACCATATCAATGATGATTTGGTTGGCAATTTATGTTTCGATAATACATCCAAAGCGGCTGCTGCCCAGATTGTTTACGACATAGTGCGTGCTGGTAATTTAGAAATGGACAGCGATATCAAAGATTTGTTGATGATTGCGATTATTACCGATACAGGACATTTTAAATTTGTAAAAAACAGTGATGTGTTTATAGATTCTGCCCAGTTGGTCGATGCGGGTGTTAATGTAACCAATTTGATGAATTTATTGAATAACAAAGATAAAAAAACAGTGTTGGTGGAATCTGCCACTGTGTCCAAGGCCGAATTTTTTATGAAAAATCGTTTAGTGGTTGCCAGTATCAGAAAGCCAGACTATAAAAGATTGGACGGTCGTGGGGAATTGGTTTTAAGTTTATTGGCACAAATTCACGGGGTCGAATTTGTTGTTTTATTAAAAGAACACCAGGACAATCAAATTGGTATTTCTATACGCAGTAAAACAGTACCTATAAACCAGGTTGCGGAATCTTTCGGTGGTGGTGGACATCTGTATGCGGCCGGCGCCGTCATAGAGGACACTTTTGATAATGTATACGGCAAAGTCGTAGAAGCATTCAAGGATATGTAGACATGAAAAAAATATTTGTAATTTTATTTGGATTATTTATTTGTTTTTCATCACATGCCAAAGTTGATAAGGGTTTGGTGCAAACCGCGGAACAGTATTTGAATTCTATAACTGGTCTTCAGGGCGGTTTTACACAAATTGCAAATGGCAAAAGGGAACATGGAACTTTCTCTATGTTGCGTCCGGGTCGGGTTAGATTGGATTATAAAGATGCACCAATTCAATTAATTGCTGACGGCAAAGATTTATATTTCTTTGATAAATCTTTGGATCAAATTACAACTGTGCCTTTGACCAGTACGCCTGCGGGTATTTTGGTTCGTAAAAATATAAATTTGCAAACTGCCGATATCAAAGTTTCAGAAACAACCGATAATGGCAAAACTTTTGCTTTGAAAATGCATTTGAAAAACCAGGAAGGCCTGGGGCATATGAATGTTGTTTTTGATAAAAGTCCTGTGAAGTTAAATTCTTGGTCTGTGGTTGATGCTACATCTAATAAAACGGATGTGGTGTTTAATAATTTAAAAACAAAAACAGATTTTGGAAAAAATTATTTTCAATTATCTCGTCATAAAACTGTTTCTGCCAGTGGTGGTGATGATTTTTATGATTAAGGTTAATTATGTTTGGAATCAGTTGGACTGAATTTTTAGTAATTTTATTAGTCGCAATTTGTGTTGTGCCTGTGAAAAATTGGCCAGATGTCGTTAAGTTTTTTGCACGTATTGTTAAATACATCAGGGAATTGATTTGGAAAATATCTGATTTTTCAGAACAGGTTCAAAAGCGTATAGAATTGGAAAAACCAATTGATGATTTAATAGCAAATGCCACAAATGATTTGTTTGAAAAACCAAAAAAAGCAAAGAAAACAGCCGTAAAGAAAAAAAGCAAAAATAAATGAAGATGACTTTGATGCAACATTTTGCTGAATTAAGACGCAGGATTTTATGGACCCTGTTGGTGTTTGTTTTTGCCTTTGGGTTTGGGTGGTTGGTTGCACCATATGTCGAAGCTTTCTTGGCCAGCCCTTTGTTAAAAGTTTGGAATGATGCAACACTGTTATATACAGGATTATCCGACGGGTTGATGATACAATTTTCTTTGGCGACATTGGTTGCGATGATTATAACAATTCCTGTATTGATGTGGCATATTTGGGCATATGTTGCACCTGGATTACATAAAAACGAAAAGGAATTTTTATTGCCTATATTTTTATTATCGCCAGTTTTGTTCGTAACTGGGGCGGCTTTTGCGTTTTATATTTTGTTCCCATTTGTGTTTAGATTTTTTATCGAATTAAATGAATCAGGGACTTTGCCAACGGTTTTAATGCCTGCGATACGCGGATATTTAATATTTGTAATAGGGTTGTTAAAGGTTTTTGGAATCGCATTCCAATTGCCTTTGATTTTGGTTTTATTAAACAGGGCTGGTGTATTATCAAGAATGACGGCCATTAAATGTCGCAAATATGTAATTGTTTGTATTTTCATAGCTGCGGCGGTTTTAACCCCACCTGATGTTATATCACAAATTTTATTGGCTGTGCCAATGTGGTTGTTGTTTGAAGCCAGCATATTTTTTATGCGAAAAGATTCATAAGTCGTTTTTTTTATTCGCTTTTTATGATATAATTTAGGGGATGAGAATGTACAAAGCCCTTTTTGTATCAACTGTGTTGTGCACACTGTTAAGCGGATGTGATTTACAGCCACGTATTTCTTCTATACCTGACAGTATCGGTGCGTTCATTTCTGACCGGTATCCTGCATTGTTAGCCGATCCAGAAACCCAGCCAGAAATATATAATTCTGCGGTGACGGATTACGAGGTTTATGCTTCTCCTGAATTGTATGGTGCGTGGAAAAATGATGATTATGTTTTGTATGCCAGTGTTGATGATTATGTTTTGGTTCCCACAAACGAAGATGATACTGCAAAAGCAGAAGTAAACCAAACCCCAATACATCAACCAGAAGATGATTATTTGGTTGTGCCTATGTATGCCGGTGCAACAGATAATGTTGGTACAACAGAAAAAGATTCCGCGACAAATGAATTTGTTGTGGTTGCCAAGGGCGATACATTGTTTTCCATTGCAAAAAAGAATAATACAAGTGTTGAAGATCTGGCAAAGTTAAATAAATTATCACAACCTTATACTTTATCGATTGGTCAAAAATTACAGGTCAGGGAAACCAAACCAGAACCAAATGTAATATCCCAGGAAAAATTGCAACAAATCAAAACGGAAAAAGCTCAAGACGTTGCAACAACCGCGACAGATGTAAAGCGTGTAGGGTTACAGGAAATAACAGTTGCCAAGGGCGATACTCTGTATTCTTTGTCCAGAAAATATCAAATTCCTGTCAATGATTTAGCGGTTATGAATAAATTGAATACCCCATTCAATTTATCAGTTGGACAGAAATTAAAAGTTCCAAAATTAGATACTGTTCAAACGCGTTCTGTGGCAGAGATAAAAGAAAGTAAAACTGTTGCAAAGAAAATAACACCACCTGAAACAGTGCAAAAACAGACAACTGTGTCCAAGGCAGAACCTGTCAAGACACGTATATCGTCAGATCCCAAGAAACAGTTACCAAAAATATCTGCGCGTTCTTCTACTAAATTCTCATGGCCAGTTAAAGGCAAAGTATTATCGCAATATGGCGCCAAAAATAAGGGGCTGTTTAATGATGGTATAAATATTTCTGCGGCCAAGGGGACACCTGTGAAATCTGCTGAAAATGGTGTGGTTGCGTATGCAGGTAACGAAGTCAAAGGTATGGGTAATTTAATTATCATTCAACACAGCGATGGTTGGATGACGGTTTATGCACATATGGATTCGTTGATTGTGAAACGTGGTGCAAAAGTTAATGTAGGTCAACAAATCGGCCGTGTAGGACAAACTGGACGTGTTGATACACCGCAATTACATTTTGAAATTCGCAAGGGGACCAAAGCATATAATCCACAAGAGTTATTAAAAAAATAAAAGGGAGTAAGTAATGATAAAAAAACTGTTCGCTGGGATGTTGTGTTTGATAACATCTGTATCTTTTGCAGAAGAAGATATGACAATACAGGGGGCGGAAGAATTATTTGAAGCAACCAAAATTGTATGTATGGGAATATCCGATGAAATATCCCACGTTTCAAAAATATCCAAGGTGAACACAGCGGTTACTGCGGCAGGAACGGTCGCTGCTGGTGGCGCATTATATGCTGGTATTAAAAAATCCCAGGAAGAAAAAGAAATAGATGCTCTTGTGGACAGAATGTGCAGAGCAGGTGGATGTGATTCGGAAACCGTTAAAAATATGAGCTTGGAAGATTTTTATAATAACGTGATTTCCCCGATGGCGCAAATTGCAGAATTACAGAAAAAATTAGAAAAATCTAAAAAGTTAGGTAATTGGAGAACAGGTTTAATGGCGGGAACAATTGGAACCAATTTGGCATCTGCGATTATATCTGGGGTAAACGCAAATCAATCTGAATTGATTCAACATATAGAGGCATGCAATGACATGGTGAAATCTGTGGAAACTGCATCTATGCAATTAAAAGCGGCGGGATTCAATCCGGCGGAAAATCCAGTTATCAAAAAATTAGATAATGTCAAAACATGGTGTTCCCAGATAAATACAAATGATGTAGAAAAAATTGAAAAACGTATGAAAGGCGTTATGGGTACGTCCATTGCAGGTACTGTGGTTGGTGTTGTTGGAACTGCAACCAGTGCGGCTGCGAATTCTGATAAATATATGGATGCGCAAAACAGAATTGGTTTGACTGATGAAGAAAGACAAAAAGCAAAAAATTTGAATACCACAGCTAATATCATGGCGGGGGCGAACGTTGCCACAGGATTGGTTGAAACTGGGCTGAATATATCTTTGATTACATTGACCAAAAATTTAATGTCCCAAGCAGGTCGTTGTGAAGAGGTGTTACAATGATAAAAAAATTGTTATTATTTTTATTGGTCTTATTAAGTGGTGGATATATTCAATCATCTGCCTTTGCGGATGAGGTCCCCAGAGATATATTCAAAGATGCTGAAAATATGCACAATGATTATTTGGCACAAAGAATTGATTTGGCTGCGGCCCAGGCCATATGTCAATCTATGTTCGCCTATGCACGTGCACGTAATATAAGAATTGTATTGGATGGGTTAGATGGTAATCAATATGTGCCGTATGTACAATGGTGTGAAGACAGTGATTTTAGAATAGTTGAATTTTTAACACTACAGGTTGCAGATTTTTTAAAATCTTGGTCTAATGAATCGTATTTTGCAAAAATGGTTTCTGATGCAAAAAGGAGCTGTAAACGTTCTGCGCAGATAGAACATTTAATATCGCAACAATATGTTGTTAACAATAATGAAGTTACTGTGAAATGTTCTCATTCTGATAATCGTTGTATGATTTCTATGCCTGTAACAAAATCAGGAACAACGCAACATTATACTGCATGTTGTTTAATGCCTGATTATTCGCGTATGCAACAAACAACAGAACAAATTACTGATGAAAATGGAAATACAGGTACCAGAACTTATTACACTGGGATAGCGGGATATGTTGATATACAGTGGAATGGGGTTACATCACAAATACCAAATATAACAGATTTTGATTTGAAGTGTAAACCAATACAAAATGTCGAATGAGAAGATTTTGTGCATTTTTATCGATTTTATTATGTCTGCCAATGCTGTGCATGGCGGATATGGTCGGATACAGCGGGGATATTCGTCGATATGTTACCCAAGCAGAGAAAGCGCAATTTCCATATAATTCTGTTGTTAAAATTATCGATAATGGCAGTACAGGCACAGGAACTTTTGTTTCTCCAGATGTAATATTAACATGTCGACATGTTGTAGATACCAGTGAAGAAAAATTTATAGAATACTATACATCTGATGGACAAAAACATAGAGGGTTTGTTGCACCTTATCTGCATGACGAAGCCAGTGAACATGATTTTGCATGGGTTATTGATGAAAATGCATACAAAGGGGCTGTGTATGATGTGTCTGCAGTTACTAAACGTTCGCAAAATTTAATGGCCATAGGATATGATTCTTTGAAACCTTTGTCTAATGAAGAATTACAAATAGTAAAACGGTTGTACAGTGATTGGCTTCAGAAAAACGGCAAAATCGAAGGGGCAGACAAAATATGGCAGGCAATGGTTGATGTCGATTTGCAATTAAGATTTTATTATGCGTGTTCTGGCGACAGGCAAACCGACTGTGTCCATTGTTCAGATACAGACCAATCGTGTATATTTGCAGATAATAATAATATGAAAGTCAGACAGGGGTGTCGTGTTACGCATGTTGATTCCCAGATATACACAAATTGTCCTGGGGCATCTGGTGCTTCTGGCGCTGCTTTGATAGATTTGGAAACCAATCAAATTATTGGTATTGCATGTGAGGTTGGCAAAGTACAAATTGGGCAAGAAAAAGATGCAATTATGTTGGGCACGCGACCAGAATATTATCATGAAGTTTTGACTCACTGGATAGATGGGATAAAAGCAAACAAAAATAAATAATAAATGAAAAAAATATATTTATTTTTATCGATTTTATTATGTCTGCCGATGCTGTGCAGGGCGGATGGGCGGCCTGATATCAGACGTGATTATCAGACATTGATGACCAAACAATTGTGGGAAATTCAAGATTATTTGCTTGAAGTATTAAGAGTTGCGGAACGTGGGTATCAAATTTACCCAGAATGTAATAATATTTCGCGTTATTATACCCCAAAAGACAGGCAGAGATTAACAGATTATCTTAACAGCGGAAAACAAGAAGAAGATGTAACAGGTGGATATTGGGCTGATACTGGTGATGTGATTTTATCCCACGAAACAATACACAAATTATTAAGTCAATATAATAATTGTATTCACAGATATATTTGGGTCAGTGATACTGATTTGGCTTCTATGGGTTTTGGTGCATTTGGACAAAGTAGCTATATGGCGGGGACAATATATAATCAGTGGCCTGGGCGTGCGCGTAATTTAATGAGCAAGGAATATAGTGATGGCAATGTCAGACATACTGTTAAATGGTGGGATGAAGATGTAATGGACGGACCAGAATGCACAGGGCCCGAAATATTAAAAACCGATTCCAAACACGAAAGGAAAAGAAAAGCACGGGAAATCCGGGAACATACCTGTTTATATCCACGTGGATTTCAAGAATATAAAATTCATTGGGAATGGGGACCCGATGAAGAGGTGATGACAGTGTTCTATGATGATCCATCCCGCAATATTCACCAGGTTAGCAGATACAGTATGTTAAAAAACGCAGATACTGGTTTTTATAAATTTGACCATTGGACAGCTGTTTATAATTATAATGAATATTATGCATGGTTGAATCAAAAGCAACAGGATATAAAAGATGGTATGTACCCTGTAACCATAGATCCTGCTATGCTGTGCGATTCAGATGCCCAATGTTTAGAGATGATAAAACAGGATAATCCAGATGCGACAGATTTAGATAAATATCGGTCTATGCAACGTTTCCCCAGAAAGATACAGTTTTACAAGGTTCAACCATTTATAGATTCTGGCGATAATGCACAGCAGGGGGATAAAAAAGAGAATTAGAATCCTTGATTTTTGTGAAAAACAATATATAATTGTGAAGATTTAAAGGGTTTTGGATGCATAGCTCAGTTGGTAGAGCAACTGACTCTTAATCAGTGGGTCCAGGGTTCGAGTCCCTGTGCGTCCACCACAAATTAACCGCCGATTTGGCGGTTTTTATCTTGAAAAAATGTATATTTATGCTTAGATATTTTATATGAAAATCATAGATGCTCACAGCCATATAGATTTTATGACCCACAGGGAACAAATGGATGTCGTGGGGACTGTTTGTTGTACTGTTGATGAATTTCAATGGGAAGTGTTATTGGATATGGTTAAACACAGTGATAAAATTTATCCCGCTTTTGGTATTCATCCTTGGTATATAAAATTTTTAGATGAAGGCTTTGAATCGCAGTTGGAAAATTTATTAAAAACAAATTCATCTTTTATGGTTGGTGAAATAGGGTTGGATAAATACAAACCGGATATGGAAAAACAAATAGCGGTTTTTGAAAAGCAATTTGATTTGGCTGTGAAATTGCACAGGACTATTTTTATACATTGTGTTGGTGCATGGGATAAAATATTACATATATTAAAACAATATAAACAATCTGAATTACCAATTATTGTTATGCATTCTTATAATGGAAATGAACGGATAACAAATGAATTATTAAATTATGATAACATAATATTTTCATTTAATAAAATTGACGAACATTACGGAATCAGCCGTATACAGCAAATACCAACAAATAAAATATTGGTTGAAACAGATGGCAAACGCGATATTATTTTATCTGGGTTAATAAATGAAATATCACATATAAAACAAGATAATAATATTGCTGAACAAATATATAATAATACATTACAAATAATAAACGGGTAAACAAATGAACAACAGATTACACAGAATAAATTTGTTAATTGGTGAAAATGGCGTTGAAAAATTAAAAAATTCAACAGTCATGGTTGTGGGCTGTGGTGCGGTTGGTTCTTTTGCGATTGAATCTTTGGCACGGTGTGGGATTGGACATTTAATTATCATAGATTTTGATAAAATCGAAGAATCAAATATAAACCGCCAATTATTTGCTTTGGATTCAACAATCGGGAAACCCAAGGTTGATGTCGCTAAACAACGTATTCATGATATAAATCCCGAAATTATTGTCGATTCTTATAATATATTCTTTGATGAAAATACCAATCTGAATATCAAACCAGATTTTGTTATAGATGCTATAGATTCTGTGTCGTCAAAAATAGCATTATATAAGTGGTGTTTTAATAATCATGTTCCGTTCATTTCCAGTATGGGGGCCGCACGAAAAACAGATATAACGAAAATCAAAGTAGGTACAATATTAAAAACAACGGTATGTCCATTGGCATCAAAAATACGAAAAACGATTCGCGATTTAAAGATGCCGGATTTTCCAGTTGTATATTCTACCGAGGTTGCAACACCACAAATAAATGGTGGTCGCGAATTTGGTTCTATTATAAATATAACAGGAACATTTGGGTTAATGTTGTCTGATTTTGTTATTAAAAAATTATCAAGTTAAAATCGTTCTATACGGCAGATTTATTGGTTAAGATTGTTTTCCTGGGGATACATGCCTGTATAAATTTATTACATCATTTGTTACAATGTTGTTGTTGAGATTAATCAGCAACAAAAGGAGAAAGTAATGAAAAAAATTATTGCCGGATCTATGGCAGTATTATTAACTGTACCAGCATTTGCTGGCAGTAGTTATGAACAAACACCAACAAATTTTATGGGGTGGGATGTGTTACCTTATATCGCATTACGCGGTGGTGCAACATACGCTAATTTGAATAACAATTTTAATGATGTCAAAGAAAGCGTATCCCAAAATTTGTATCAAGTCCGTACTGCTTTGGGTTTGTCTATGTATAAAACAGCACGTTTTGAAGTTGAAGGTTCTTTCTTTACCAAAGGCAAAGAAAAGAAAGGTTTTGGTAATATAGATAATGTAGAAGTTTCAACCGAAAATATTGAATTGATGGCTAATACTTATATGAATATTGGACATTTTAAGCATATTCAGCCATTTGCAGGTATGGGTTTTGGTTTGGCCTTTTTGGACATCAAAGAATCTTATCCTGGATTTTCTCATAGTAAAGATCATGTCAAATTCTCTGGCATGGCAACATTGGGATTGGATATGCCTTTTGGGTGTTATTCTGTTGATGTTGCAGCACGTTATAACTATATTGACGTTGAATCCGGAATGCATAATTTCAGTGCAGACGTTGGTATTCGTTATATGTTCTAATAACCATTATAATATATACAAAATCTGTACAAGAAATCCCGTTTTATACGGGATTTTTTTGTTGCAACAAATTTGCATAAATTGGCATAATCATCATTATGAAAGGATTCCTGGGACTGTTTATATTTTTGAGTGTTTATGCGAATGTTTCTGTATCTGTGGCAGAAACACATATTTGGTCTGGGGTTGCATCTACTGGTGTTTTTACAGGTGATGAAAATATCATAGAAAATGGTGCGGTGGTAAACCATTTGGATGGTGATTATAATATCACTGTAAATTTGCCTATGAATATAATAAACAATGGAACAATCAATGGAAATATAGACACAAATGGAAATAACATTGTAATCCAAAGTGCAGGGGACATAAATGGCAATATTATTGCGTGTAATGATCATATTTGTGTTACCCAAATGATAACTTCAAATGCCGAATTGAAAACATTAAATATCGTAAATGGTGATTATAATGTCTTGTTACAAGATGTGGATAGGGCGAATTTTGCAGGAATACAAAATTTATCTGGGCAGACATACAGATTTTCAAATTCTTCTGTGGTTATGGATGATTTTTCAGATTGGCAAAATTGGGATAAAACCGTTGAATTAGACGGTGTGAATACACTGTATATCAATAATTCATATACGGTAAATTCAGGGGATGTTATTCGTGGGGTTGTTTATCCTGAAAATATCAATGTTGTTTTCTTGGATCCTGACAAAATGCACATCGCCAGTTTGTTGCCAACCTACTATGGTGTTGTATTAAGGGTGGTTCGTGACTTAAATTATGAAAATATATTTGATGATAACCGTGGTGTTTTATTAAATAATATCAGACAAAGAAACCCAAATGATAAACTGTTGGTTGCTTTGGACAATGCAGATAATATTAATACTCTGCGTCACATTATGAATTCTTCGTATGTATTTAATCAAAAAGTTTTATTGCGCCCAATAAATGTTATAAATAAATTCATTTTGTTGGATATGTCATATGATGACAGTGATATGGAAACAGTTATCAAACCTTTCTATATCGGTGGGGATACATCGTCTTATGGGGCTGATGCATATATAACAAATAAATTTTCAGATTTAAATGTGAATTTTGGATTGCATTTAAATCGGTTTGGATATGAAAATAAATTCAATGATTTTGATGGCCTGTTGATCGGTGCAGATGTAAATGCTAAACAAAAGATTCAAGATTTTTGGATAAATGGTATGTTCGGTTTTGATTTTGTAAAATTTAAAACTAATGACATGTATGTAAATGATAATGATATCAAAAATAACCCAAATGGATATGCTGTATACGGCAGAATTGGCGGTGGATACGATTATACAATATTTGATAATTTTATATTTACACCATTTGTCGCTGGATGGTTTTTGAAAAACTGGGTGGCGTCAATTAGTGATACAGATATTAATATTAAATGTGGTGGTAATTTAAAATATTCATTTATGGTGGACGGATTAAAATATGAATATGTTTTATCTGATGCGTTTGGATTAAATGGTGATATTTTGGCCAGTTTCAAAATGGGCGTTACATCTATTCAAGATTCTGTGGGTGGATATGTTGATGCGTCCGTGTTAAAAACCAAAGAAGACACAAATTATAAAATGTCAGTTGGTTTGAAAATGCTGTTTTAAATTACTTGATTATTTCACCGCGCAGTGACGCTTTGTTTGCATCTGTGATTTTGATTTTTTGTAGTGAGGCAATGTTGGCATCCACAGATTCAACAATACATTGCTGCATATATGGTGTACGAAATACCAAATGTTTCCCGGTTTTATCGATACCCTCACACAAACAAACCATTTCTTTGCCGATACAAGACATATTAAATTCGCGTTGATTGTCATTTAACTGGCCATCCAATCTTTGCAGACGGACAGATTTTATCTGTTCAGATATTTGATTTTTCATCAAAGCCGCAACAGTATGAGGGCGGGGTGAATATTTAAAAGAATATGAATTTATGTATTTTATTTCTTTGGCTATGTTCAAAGTTTGTTCAAAATCGTCATCTGTTTCATCTGGAAATCCAACAATAAAATCAGAAGATATTTGAATGTCAGGACGAACAGATTTTAATTTGTTCACGATTGTTCTGTATGTATCTAAATCGTCAGGGCGATTCATCAATTTTAATACGCGGGGCGATCCACTTTGAATAGGCATATTCAAAAATGGTAATAATTTTTCTTCCATCCCAAACATTTCTATCAAATCATCTGTCATTTCTGTTGGGTAACTGGATGTAAAGCGTATGCGGTGTATTTCCGGCAAAGTTGCAGCATATTTAATTAAATCTGATAAACGATAAACATTGCCGTTTTCATCTGTGTATTTATAGCCATTTACATTTTGCCCCAGAAAACAGATTTCAATTGCACCTGTTTTAGATGCGTTCAAAGTATCCGCAACAACATCTTTAAATGGACGTGATATTTCGCGACCACGAGTGTAAGGAACAATGCAATAAGTACAACAATGATTGCATCCTTCCTGGACAGGAATATATGCGACATTTGGTGAAGTTGTCATTTGTGGCAATTCATCAAACTTTTCAAGACCTGTTAAATCAATATTTAATAATTTTATATCTGGATTATCTATGATTTCAGGTAATCTGTGATAACTTTGTGGACCCAAAACAAAATTCAATTCAGGAATTCTTTTGAAAGCGTCGCCCCCCGATTCGCGTGCGACACATCCAACAATACCAAACAGGGCAGATTCTTTCTTTGCCCGTCTGATACGTCCCAATGCAGAATAAACTTTGTTGGTTGCTTTTTCGCGTACGGCACAGGTGTTTAATATTATCAAATCTGCATCTGATAAATCATCTGTTTCAACCATACCACGTGCCTTTAACATGGCGGCAATTCTTTGACCGTCATACACATTCATTTGGCAACCAAAAGTTTGTATAAAAAATTTCTGCATGCGTTTATTTTTGTGCTGTATGTGAATTTGTAAGCATATTTTGACGTCTTGCTTTTGCTTGGTTATAACGTTTTATGCTTTTGCTTCGTTTTTCTGTTATTTCTGTCAATGCCATTTTCTGGGTACCATATTTTGCACCAGTAATTGGATCGTTTTCAATCAATGTAACAATTTCTATTGTTTCTGACATTTTTGTATCCTTTCTTTTAGCTCAATTTTTGTTTTAATAAATCGCTGACCATTGCAGGATTGGCCTGACCCTTGGTTGCTTTCATAACATTACCAACAAAGAAGCCCAACAATCCGACCTTGCCAGATTTATATTGTTCAACCTGGGATGGATTATTGGCGATTACTTCATCAACTGCAGATTCAATCGCACCAGTATCAGTAATTTGTTTCATGCCATATTTATCTGCGATTTCATGAATTGTGCCACGTTCACCATCCAACATTTTGATGAATATTTCTTTGGCCTGTTTACCGTTGATTTCGGATGCTCCAATCATATCAACCAATTCAGCCAAGTTTGCGGGTGTAATAATACGTGGTGCATCTGGATCTGCATTTTCAGTTATTTTATTTGTAATATCCATATTTTCAGGATGTGCAAATAATTCTGAAATCAACCAGTTTGCAACCGCTTTGGCGCGTTCTTTTTTACCACCCACAGCGGTATCGAACCATTTAGATATATCTGTTGTTTCAGTCAAACGGGCCGCGTCATATTCGGTTAAACCAAATTCATTTATATAACGTGCACGTGTGGCAGCAGGCAATTCAGGCATTGTTTTGCGTATACGTTCAATTTCTTCGTCACTTATTTCCAATTCCAATAAATCAGGATCTGGGAAATAACGATAATCCAATGCATTTTCTTTGCTGCGTTGTACAGATGTTGTGCCGTCGCCCTGGTTATAACGCATAGTATCTTGGGATACAGTGCCACCGTTTTCATAGATTTCAACTTGACGACGTGCTTCGTATTCTATGGCTGTTTTTATAAATTTGAATGAAACCATATTTTTTGTTTCTGTACGTGTTCTAAATTCCTTTGAACCCACAGGGCGAACAGAAACGTTAACGTCTGCACGCATTGAACCTTCTTCCATGTTTGCTTTGGATACACCCAACGCACGTGCGATTTCACGAATTTCACGCAGATATCTTTCTGCTTCATCAGGGGAGGTTATATATGAATTATTTTCAGGATTTTTAATATCCAAAAATGTTACGATTTCCAACAACATAACGCCTGTACGGTTGAAATCTACGAAAGATTTTGATGGGTGCATATCGTGTTTATTTTTTGCGGCATCTTGTTCCATGTGTGCACGTTCAATAAATATTTTCTTTGGATTGCCGTCATCACCCATAATTTCAACCCAGCCACGACCAACCACAGGTGGTTCTTCTGCGGGTTGAGAAATTTGATAACCTTGGGGCAGGTCAGGGTAAAAATACTGTTTACGGGCAAATTTAGAATGATTGGAAATTTTTGCATTTATGCCCAAACCAAATTTGATTGCCTGTTCCACACAGTGTTTATTTAACACAGGCAACATACCCGGCATAGCAACATCAACCATACATGCCTGGGTATTCGGTGCAACAGTTGGATTATAATCAGCAGAAGCACCGCTGAAAATCTTGCTGTTTGATAAAACTTCTATGTGGGTTTCCAGTCCAATGACTACTTCCCAATCTGTTGTTTTTCCTTTAAT
>JAGCOR010000018.1 GCA_017642585.1 Alphaproteobacteria bacterium
AAGGTACACAAATGTCATATTTTGATAAAAAAGTACATATTTGTACACGTAAAAAAACATACAAAAAAACGCATCAACACCAAGCACACAAAGGATTTAAGCGATTTTATTATGAATTATGCGACACACGGACTATATACATGTACTTTTTTGTATACATTTTCTGAAACCCAGACTCAGCAAGGATTCCAGCGATTTTATTTACTGACATACGGACGTGCAGTTCGTATGTCGGCATTTTATAACCTATTGAAAACACTTAAAAATTATATTGGAAGTTTAACAAGTAGGATGCAAATATGTACTTTTTTAAAAGACTGGACTTTCGCCCGGTATGGTTACTACGCTGTATCCTGCACAAGCTACCCCATATGGTTAACTTATGAAAAACCTAAATAGTCAAAAAACGTCATAAAAGCCCTTGATTTTATACGGCATTTTTTTCTAGAATCATTCCAAGGAAAGGATTTTATGAGAACATATGTAAGTTTATTTAGTAGTGCTGGAGTTGGCTGTTATGGTTTTAAACAAGCAGGCTTTGAATGTATAGCCACTAATGAACTTATAGAGTCCAGATTAGAAATACAAAAATATAATCATAAATGTAAATATGATACAGGGTATATATCTGGCGATATTACAAAACAAGAAACCAAACAAAAGCTATACGACCAAATTGCCCTTTGGAGACGCAAAGAAAAAATTCAAGATATCGATGTTGTTATCGCAACTCCCCCGTGCCAAGGCATGTCAACTGCTAATTACAAGAAAAACGATGAAACTGCCAGGAACTCATTGGTTGTGGAGGCTATAGATATTATCAATTCTATAAAACCTAAAATTTTTATATTTGAAAATGTGGCCGCTTTTATGAAAACAGAGTGCGTTGATAAAGACGGCCAAACTTTACTAATCAAAGATTGTATTTATAAATGGCTAAATAAAGATTATTATATTTACCATAAAATCGTCAATTTTAAGGATTATGGAGTTCCTTCAAGCAGACCAAGAACATTGGTTATCGGCACGAGAAGAGATTTGAAAAATGTATCTCCCCTTAACCTCTTTCCTATTGCCAAACCTCTAAGAACAGTTCGCGATGCGATCGGTGATCTTAAATCGCTAGATTTCGGAGAAATCGATAAAAATGACATATTACACGCATTTAGAGAATATCCTAAATACATGAGGGATTGGATCTCATCTATCAAAGAGGGCGAAAGTGCCTTTGATGCTAGCAATCCACATAAACCATATAAAATAGTCAAAGGTAAAAAAGAACTTTTGAAGGGTTCTTATATGGGTAATAAATTTAAACGAATGTTTTGGGATCTGCCTGCCCCATGCATTGCGACAAGGAACGATCAATTAGCAAGTCAAAGTACAATACATCCAAAAGATGATCGTGTATTATCTATCCGGGAACTTATGCGGGTAATGACAATCCCTGATGAATTCGTATGGTGGGAGCCAAACACAAAAATAGTGGCAAAACAATCTTTTCTAAAAAAACATGCTCTTAACATACGCAGATGCATAGGGGAAGCTGTTCCAACGCTTATAATGGCAACCATTGCAAACAACATAAACGAATTGCTTGATTTTGAGGATTACGTTAATTGTGGCAAACTTAGTAAAACGAGTGATAATTTTTATATAAAATCTTATCAAATCGAAAGTGCTGCAAGCAACGCCAAACAGGACGGAGTTTTTTATACGCCACAAAGTGTTGTATTTGATATTTTATCAAACTTAACCATTACTAATAACACACTAAAAATCTTAGAACCATCTGTAGGCATGGGAGCTTTTTTGCCCCAATTGTTTAGACTTATAGATATGCTTGATTCCGTAGAACTTGATGTTGTTGATATAGATAAAGATGTTCTATCAAAATTAAAAAAATATTTGCCACTTATTGGTTACACAAAAAGTAACTTGCGTATTAACTATATAAACCATGATTTTTTGACTTATGATATAAACAAAACATACGATTTAATAATCGGCAATCCACCGTACGTGGTTTTATCAGCAAAAGAGTTAAAAAAATACGATGGCTTCGTAAATGATAAAACCATAAGCAATATCTTTGGGTTATTTTTAGAAAAATGCGCCAGTCTGTCTGACGAAATTGCTATGGTTATCCCTAAGACTTTTTTAATGACACCTGAATTTAATAATTTGCGGAAAACTTATGAGGATTTTGCCATTATTTCTATTGTTGATTATGGCGTTAATTTCTTCAAAAACGTATTTATAGAAATAATCTCTATTCATTTTAAAAAAAAATTCACAGGGAAGATATACATAGAAAACAAAAGGGAATCAGATATTAGAACAGTGCCTCAAAAATATATTTTCCATAAAAAACATTGGATTATATACCGCGACAACTGGTTCGATGATTATATAAGAAAACTGCATTTGGATATATTTGATTTTTATAGAGACAGACAAATTACCAATAAATATTTAGCGGATGCGGGTAAGATTCGAGTACTAAGATCAAAAAATATTCTGGACGATGGAACTATACAAAACATCAAAAACTATGATAAATATATTGATGATGTGGCACCTTTCGTTATACGGAAATATATGAACCAACATAATATAATAATGACAAATTTTACATATAACACTAGGGCCACGATTTTACCAGACAATACCGCAGTAAATGGCTCGCTAGCTATTCTGTTGATAAAAAACACAAGACACAAACATGATATAGACCTGTCTTTATACTCTACTGAAGAGTTTAGGAAATACTATGCGATCGTGAAAAACAAATCAAAATTCACAATAAATATTGATAGCAACTCAATATATTACATAGGGGTAAAATGATGATTGATCAGATTCTAAATATGATATCAGACTGCTCATTGGCTAAAACTACAGGGCGTTTTGTAAGCGACAAATCTTATGCCTATGACACAATTTATTTTATGGCAAAATTTATATTAGAGACCGCAGATGATGAAAATATATTTAATAAACAGCTTCAAAGAGATCGCTATATAGAGTACACAAAAGATATTTTCCAAATACGCGATTTGGGTTCTGGGGCTCAGAATTATATGATAGAAACTTTGAATTTATTATGTTTTGCTAATTTATTAGTAAAACAAGATAATTATAATTATAAAATTGCCCACAAAAATATTTTGGAATATATAGCGGAACGTATTGAAAATGCGTATATTTTTCTGTATTTGGTTGTATATCAAACTTTCAATAATGATGATATTACAGATTTATATAAAAAGTTCATTTCAGAAACATCACCAGCAGCAAAAGAAGCTGTTTTGTTCGATATCTTGAGTGTTTTTCGTAACAAATCTGTGAGCATAGGCACCATAGATACTAACTGGGAAAAACAATTAGTGAAATATGCTTTGATTGTTCTTGGTTTTGCCAATAATTCCGCTACTGTTGCTAGAACATTACGTGTAAAAACACACGATGGTTTGATCGTACCTGTATCTATAAAGGATATATCCATCAATGTGGAAGGAACCAGAACAGGTGAAAACTCTAAAAAAGTTAATGATTATATAAATTTCTTCGCTAAAGACTATGTACAAAATCAACTTGCACCCTATATGTTCATCAACGTACCTCACGTAGTTGTTGATACAGCAATAAATCATATTGCAGAAGATCTTGCGTCTCTAAAAATTGAAAAAATAATAAAAGAAACGGATGAAACAGAGTATAAATCAAAATACGAGCAAAATCAGTTTATAGAACGAAAAGTTAGAGCGAGGAACCAAAACATTCAAAGAGCTTTCAAAAATAGCTTATTAGATCATAATGCTCATCGCTGTCCTATTTGTGGTTTTGAATACGAAGATTTTCTTATAGCAAGTCATATTAAACCTTATGCACAATGTGATGATACTTATGATGCTATAAATAATTTTAATGGATTCTTAATGTGTCCGAATCACGATAAGCTTTTTGAAGGTGCAAAACTGATGACTATAGATGCAAAAACAGGCACGATCATCCTGTCCAAACAGGCACAAGAAAGTAAAGATTTCGGATATTTGCACAACACAAATATTGATAAAAGTTTGGTTGAATGTGAGAGAAGACATTATCTGGCCTGGCACAACGCTGAATTTTATCGGCAAAACGGCAAAAAATGTTAAAACACAAACTTTGAGATTAAATTTAGTTTGATTAAAACATTTTTGTTTTAACTGATAATCTAAGAAGGATTTTACATGATAGCAACGGACATTATTTCTTGCATTGCGTCAGTTGCCACAGCTATTATTGCTGGGATGGCTTTATATGCTTGGAAACGTGAATTTATTGGTAAAAAGAAAATTGAACTTGCCGCCGAAATCATGGAAGCAGTATATGAAATACAAGACGCTTTCATATATGCTAGATGTCCAGCGATAGCTCAACCAGAAATAGATGAAGCACTTAGATGGATAAAGGCAGAAAAAGAAAAACACCCAGAAAATACAGATGTATATCCCAAAAGGATAACTTATCTGATTCCACACAGACGATTAGAAGAGAAACAGGAAGTTATCAATAAATTTCGTACCCTGCAAAATAAAGCATATATGTACTGGGGCAAAGATATGTATATCGCTTTCGTCAAATTAACAGACTTTAACCAAAAAATTATGAGAGCATCTAAAAATTTGTATTACGGCGAAGACACCCCCGAATATAAACCATTGTATGATCTTATATTTTGCGATATGAAAGACGGCAAAATTATGTCTGACGATAAAGTTAACAAAGAAATCAACGAAATAGTCGAAGAATTCAGACGCAATCTGGAACCATTATACATGGACAAACGATCAGAATGGATAACAGCGTAATTACTTATAAGAATATGTTGTTTTAATATGGCTTCTGTCTACAATGCTTATGCTTAATTTCTTCGTAGCCTTTATAAAATCACTTAAACACTCATAACGTTTTTCCCTATTTTCTGGCGTTAGATTTTTTCTAATACAAGTTAGTGATGTTGAAAATTCTTGCAAAGCATCATCTTGACCTATCAGTGCTTCTATTTCTTCAGCCCTATAACGCAATTTTAGTATATCTTGTTTTACTTTTCTCTCTGGCTCAGTGATATTTTCCAAACTATCTGTTAATTCTTGCACATCCATATATAAAGTTAGAGTATCTGTTTTCAGGTTATTCAATATGCCAAGCAAATACTCTGACCCTATCTTTTGTTGCTCAAACTTTTGGTTAATTCTAGGGGTCAAATATATTGTAACAAGTCCAAGGCACAAAGAAAAAACTACTCCTGGTACAACATCATATATTTTGCTTTTTTTTATTTTTTTTGTAAAAGCCCATCTGTCTGGCATAATAAAATCGATACATACTATTAAAAATAGTATTCCACCAATAATTATGAATAGCTTCCAAAACATTACGGAACCTCCAATTGAATTTCTTTTTCTGCTTTTTGGGTCTTATCACAAACTTCTTGATATGTTTTTTCATCTAAAGAATCTAATATCGGAGAATCCTGGCATTCCTGAACAATTTCAGATTCTTGCAGATCTTGTTTTGTATCCGCATAAGTAGCACCAGCTAAACAAGAAGATACTATTGCAGCCACTATAATCGCCTTTGAACCATTACCAAAAATATTTATATTTCCAGGTGAATTGAAATTTATTTTAACATCAATATCGTCTTGTATGCCCAGTTTTTCCATTAGTATTTGTACAGCCTGCAAAGTATCAATTATCCCCTGAAGGTTTTTGCCATTATATTTCGCACCCGACAAACACGCCTTAGAACTATCATTATATACATATTTTTTATACGCATAACCGAAAATTTCTTTTTTTATAGCTGTTTCCGTTATCTCTATTACAGCCTTACGATTTTTTAATTTATCAGACAACTCTGTTGTGGCTTTTTTCTTATTTATGTCCTTCGACAACCAACGAACCTCTCTATAAGGAATTTTATATCCTTGGTATTTGTTCAAAAACAATGTGTCATCATCTGAAAAATCTGAAATTACTTCCCCTATCAAAAACGGTGCCTGATATCCGATATTTGGAACTAAAATTAAATCTCCTTTACGTGCTTTTGCGTACAACGAAACAAAACTCCCCAACAAAGGCGCAACCAGTGTCTTATTACCATCATAATCTTCCAAAGATTTAGGTTCTTTTTTGCGTATTATATCCATACTACGTTGCAATAACTTTCGTATATGTTCAGAATCACCCTTTTCTATAAAATCAGCAATTGGTGTAACACCTGGAATCTCTAAAAATACCTTTGATTCTGTTTCGAAAATCTCACGATATCTAGCATTATTCCCTGCACGCACAACAAATATACGAGTATTTTTTGGCAACACCTTTATACTATTCAAAAAATCCATTTCAACACCTTAATCTTATCCGCGTGATTATAATATAAAAAATATTTAAATCAATAATATTGAAAAAGTTTTATATCTCCACGCTGTCCGCACATACGACGTATAGAAAGGCGATTGGCGGACATGCCAAACACCAGAATATAAACCAACCCTTTTTTATAAAAACAGCTTTTCTTGGTTCATGTTGTTTTGCCATTTTATACCTCGTTGTTTTATGATTATTTTTCTATTTTAATCCTAGTATAAAGCCGGTGTTTTAGCAACTGATTTTGATTAACTAAATCGTAACGATATCGTGGACGAAATCGTTTACGATATCGTAAAAAACAGAATGTATTCTCTCACACGATATCGTTACGAGAGAATGTATATAATGTACTCTTTTTTATACTATTGAATACTGTTTTTGACCAATCTAAAAATGTACATATTTGCATACTACTTTCCATTTTTACACAACAGTACACAATAAAAATCCCTGATTTCTGCGTATTACAGCCGATTTTTTTGACACTGGAACTGTTGCTGTTAATCCGTATGTCACTTCAATGATTATATGTTTTGATTGGTTTTTATTAGATTTCTGCTGCTTTAATCGATTTTTATTGAATTTTCTTGGTTGAATATATTTTTCATCATTAGGACATTATTCAATTATGCTACTATAAGCTATATCCATCCCAAGACTATAATCTTGTATGGCCTATTATAATAAAATTAATGTTTATGGGCTTCTAATATCGCCAGTGTTAGTATGCCCGCTGTAAAAAGAATACAACCAGACAATGTATCCTCTAAATTTGTACTGGGGAACAAAACCAATAATCCACCAATCATTGAAATCCAACCCATAATTTGTAAAAACAACCGCATTTTATCCACCCTCTTTTGTAAAAAACTTCATATGTTTTATTATACCAAATTCCATTTTTATTTGTAAGTAAAAAACATTGTTTTTGACCTTTGGGTTCCCACAATTTCCAATAGAGATTTATTATTACTATAAATTTGTCTAAAAAATTCATTTGTTTTGTTGCAAAAATGTGAATTTTTTAGTATAATATACCCCAACACAGAGATATTAAAATCACTGTCGCGTTTTGAGTTATCACAAGACAGAATAAAAAGGAGGTTGTTATGTGCGAAAAGAAAGAAGATATGTTTTACACAAGATATTATTTGTTTGGTAAATGCATTTGGAAAAAAGAAAAATCCGCCAAAGAACTGGTTTCTGCTATGATGGAAGAAATGAACAATCGTTGTGTAAATATGAATGCAATAATGAGAAAGAATAATAAGAAAATACTGATGCACATTGCCGAACATTATGAACCAAAGAAAGTAGCACCAAAAAAAACAACCAGTAAAAAACGCAAATAATAGTTTGGTGGCCAATCTTTCGGTTTATCAACCGGTGAATTTACTGCGTTGAACTATATTATGCTGTTTATGGGGGTATAGGACAACTATACCCCGTTTTTTTAGTTTTTCAGTACTGAAAAATTTTATATATATAATATATAAAAACATCTTGCACAGGTATATAAATTTTTAGTACGATTTCCATAAAGATTCAGTTAGAAGGGGAAAAAGATTCCATTGAAACGCATAATTTGTGCTGTTTTCACGTGTTTGTTTATCGCATTTGCTGGTGCAGATGCGTATGCTGCATGCACAGCAAATCAAATTGACGTCAAAGGTGACGGAACCCAATGCGAAGTTTCCAAATTTGAACTGACAACAACAAATTTATCTGCAAATGACAGTTTCCATTTCAGTATGTCTGCCAAAGGTACTTTCTATGTTGATTGCGGTGATGGCGGTACTTTGTCTGGAACAAATGCATCTGGCAAGAAAATTTCAAAAAGTACGAATGTAAATGTTCAATACACTTGCGAATGGGCAACTGCTGGGGCCCACACAATCAAATTTGGTGGTATTGCGACAGAATATGCGAATGCTGCAACTGATATTTCATCCACTATGGCGGCACTCAGTTTTGGTGATTTATTGACGGGCAATGCGGCAAAAATCGCATCTATATCTGGTTCTTTGGCTTCATTATTCCCACAACTGGGGACCAGCGCCAATCAAATTCCACAATTTACCAATACATTCAAAGAGGCAACCAATTTAACATCCATCCCTGGAACACTGTTTAACGGTTTGTCGGGTGGTTCAAATGCCGGCTATATGTTTTATAGCACATTTACAAATTGTACCGGTTTAACCGCTATACCCGAAGGTTTGTTCAGTACAATCACAACCCCTGCAGATTCCATGTTTTCCCAAACGTTCGAAGGATGCACAAGTTTATCTGGTTATGTACCACCATCGGCATTTGCTGGGTTAATTAATAATAACAGTCCAACTGCAACAGCATTATGGTACGATACTTTTGAAGACACTCAATTGGCGACAACATGTCCAGCTGGAATACCACAATATACAACTGGATATGAAGGAACCAGCAACAGCAGTTCATGGAATGGCGTTGTTTCGTGTGGATGTCCATCTGGGTACACTTTGTCTAATGGGACGTGCGCTGTATGTGAAAACCCTGGGTTTACTATTACCACAACAAGTCTGGCAGCAAACTCTGATTTTTTGTTTAATATGTCCCCAAAAGGTAATTTTGTTGTTGATTGGGGAGATGGAACTGTTGAAAACATAATTCGTACAGATACAACTGACACGGAATACAGCCACACATATACAATTGGTGGTGTAAAAACCATAAAGTTTTGTGGTCTGGCGACCGAATATAACAGTGCAACTGGGGATAATGTTGTTGCGGCAATCGCTTTTTACAAAGCTACTGGCGGAACACAAACAAAGATTGCACGCGTATCTGGATCATTGGGCGCGGTATTCCCAACAATTGGAAATGGAACCGCCCCTGATCTGCAACCACGATTCCGCAGTACATTCCAAGGTGCAAATAATTTGACCACTATCCCAGCAAATTTGTTTAATGGGGTCTTTGGTTCCGCAGATGGTATGTTCCGTTCAACATTTGATAAATGTTCTAAGTTAGAATCTATCCCAGAAGGTTTGTTTGCAGCTGCATACGGTGGTGCACCACATATGTTCCGTTCAACATTTTATCAATGCACAACATTAAAAGCCCTGCCAGAAAATTTGTTTGCTGGGATTACAAAGGCGGCAAACTATGAATTTAAATATACTTTCTTTGGAACTTCTGGGTTGACCACTTATATCCCGGCAAGTACATTCCAAGGTTTGATAGATGCTGGCAGTCCTATCGCCACAGGTATGTGGAACCAAACATTTGACAGCAGTGGGTTCTTATCATCTTGTCCGGAACGCACAACCCAGGTCATTACGGGTTACGAAGGAAACGTAGATGATACAACATGGAAAGGCAAAGTTGCGTGCGAATTAAGCAATCCATGTACTGGGGCAACTTACTATGATTCCACACTTGAAGAATGTCTGCCATGTCCAACAGGATATGTTTTCGATACAAGTGCCGCGAAAGAATTGATTACGCAATGCCAGATTCAGTGTTCTGCGGGTACTTATTTGGCAACCGCAAATGATTCAGCTTGTACAAATGTTGGCGATGGTTATTATGCGGGATCATCAATTGTAAATTATGGTTCTGTCAGTTCACGCACACGTTGCCCAGACAATATGCCAACAAAAACGGATACTGCAACAGATGAATCACAATGTGTCGTATATTGTCGTAATACAAAATATCGTGATGCAACAACCAATACATGTGTTGATTGTCCTGGGGGGTATACTTATAACACAGCGGACGGAAAAACCTCTGCATCTGACTGTCAAATTCACTGTTCCGCAGGTACATATTTAGCGACAGCAAATGATTCAACCTGCAGTGATGTTGGCGATGGTTATTGGGTTGGCGAATCCACTGTGAATTATGGTGGAACAGGTACACGCAATCAATGTCCCGATGGGCAATTAACAGGTACACTGAACGCAACCAGTGCTTCACAATGTATTGCATTGTGTAATGGTGCAACATATAAAGATTCAAACACGGGTGGATGCGTGCCATGTCCTGTGGGATATAATTATCATACATTATCTGGAAAAACATCGATATCCCAATGTCAAATTCACTGTCTGGCGGGAACTTATATTGCGAACGCAAATGATACAATATGTACAAATGTGGGTGAAGGATATTATGCCGCCGCTGCAGATGTTAATTACGGATCCGCTGGAACACGCAGTCAATGCCCTGCTGGACAATCAACAGGTTCATCAACAGCAACCGATATAACACAATGCAAAACATCATGTCTGGGGGCAACATATTATGATTCCACCCAGGATTCTTGTGTTGCGTGTCCAACAGGATACACAGACAATACCGCAGATGGAAAAAGCTCCGTCACACAATGCCAAAAACATTGTGCCGCGGGAACATATACAGAAACATATACACCTCTTTTATATCTACAAGGCAATGGAACCACACTATATATTGATACATTATATGAAATCACATCAACACACGTACATGGAACAGGAGTTGTTGGGACACCAACTACGGTCAGTGGTACTGGCAGTGATACCGGTAATTTCTTTGGAAACATCTATGGACCTGGTGGGTTCAGTTCCAACTATAAAAAAGGTGTATTTGGGGTATGGATGCAACCTGTATCTGGATCTGGTAAAAAAGCAGAATATAATACCACTTTCACTGCCGATACACCATACACCATAGATTTTGATGTTTCTATATCAGGTACCACAACCACGGCACAGTTAAGTGTCAACAACAGTACCCCCCCAAAGACAGCGTCTTTATCTAAATCACCAATTAACGATTCTGGAAATACTTTCAAATTGTTCTCGAACGGTGCGGCATCAAAAACAGTCAATGGTAATGTCACTATTACCTATGGTGATAAATTATTCTCTGGTCGTATATATTCATTGGAATTGTATGATGGTAATACAAAAGTATTAGATTTAATTCCTGTACGCCGTGAATCAGATGGCGCATTGGGTATGTATAACAGATTAAACCACGAATTTTATGGCAATTCGGGAACTGGTAATTTTACTGCAGGTGCAGATAACGGTGATCCATTCGTAGTATGCAGTCCAGTTGGTAACAAATATTATGTTGGTGCAAACGATACAAACTATGGTTCAAACGGAACACGTAATTTGTGTCCAAATTCGGCATCAACAATTGTAAATAACAAAATTATAACCAACGCAGACAGTATATATAAATGTGAAGGGGTTGACCCCTGCACTGGTGCAACCTATCCTAATTTAACTACTGGGGTATGTACGCTTTGCCCAACAGGATATGATTTTAACACGGCAAACGGTAAAGAATCTGTTTCTCAATGTCAAATACATTGTTTAGGTGGAACATATTTGGCAACTACATACGCATCATCATGCACTGAAGTTGGTGATGGTTATTATGCGGACGCAACAACTATAAATTATGGTGATGTTGGTATGCGTAACAGATGTTCAAATGGTGGTACAACTGGAACTCAAACCGCAACGGAAGAATCAGCATGCCAAGCAATTATAACATGTGAAGGCGCAACCTATTTAGATATGGGTATGTGTGTACCATGTCCAACTGGATATGATTATGATACCACATCGGGAAAACAGACGGTTTCTGCCTGTCAACTTAATTGCGCCGGTGGTACATATCTGGCGGTCGCAAATGATTCCGCGTGCACTGATGCGGGTGCTGGATATTGGTCTGTGGGTGGTACCGTAAATTATGGTTCAACACTGCCCAGAAATGCCTGTTCTACCGGATTAACAACCGTTGGATATGGACATGGCGCAGATGAACTTTCTGATTGTGGACGAATATTACATGTTGGTGATTATATCCTGTATTCCAAGACAGTTAAACCAACCACACCGGCATTAAACATCCAAGTTGATAATGGGGCAACATATTATCTGGGGGCTGGGACAACGAATCATTCGTTATCAACTTTGCATTTAAGCCATGAAAACCAACAATATACCATTTTCGACGACAGCTTATTATTTGGTGAACGTGATTTCCTGACGAACACACGTGTTCAATAAATCAAAATAAAAGATTAAATAATTATTGCAACCAAATGGCAGCTCTGGAATTAGCGTTAGTGCTGCTGCCCACAGGTATGGTCACTTCGGTTCTTGTGACTGTGACGGTTCCATTTGATGCGGTAACACCCGTCACCATTGCACCAGAACCAGATTCAACAACATTACTTGAAGTTAATTTGTCTTGTTTGGCCGTATTCAATGCATTGTATGCACCATCTACATAAGATGCGGCCGCTGTGACAGTAGTTTTATTTAATGTAGATTGACCCTGCTCTCCTTCCGCAAAGGCAGGTATTACAACGGTTAACACAGCAAAAATATAAATTATTCTCCTCATGTTGTATAAAAAAGGTCTGGAAATTCCGTCTTCTATTATCATATCAAATATCGACAAAAGTGTCCAGACCAAAAATATAATATTTTAACAATTATGGGTTAGATGGTTCTGCATATGTTGCACCAGTGATACTTGCTGTGACTTCGGCTGTACTTGTTGTTTCAGCCCCCCATGCAATCACTGTAGGAACAGTACCTGTAATTGTTGAATTTGTAATTGTCTGTGTAACACCAGATTTCTTAGCATAATCTGTCAAAGAAGATGATGTTAACGCATTTGATTTAACTTCTTCGATAGCACCTGTCAATGTAGTTGCTGTGGTTGTCAATGGTGTATTACCAATTGTACCTTCAACCGCATCAACATCAGCTTGAGCAGCGGCAGCAGCAGCCATAGCAGCGTTTGCAGCTGTTGCAGCAGATGTTTTATCAGCAGCCTGGAAACCATCGTCTGTCAATTCAGCTGCTGTACCTGCAAAGCCAGCTGTACCTTTAACTTCTTCGATAGCGCCTGTCAATGTTTGCGCTGTGGTTGTCAATGTTGTATTACCAATTTTATTTTCTGCTGTTGTAACACGACCAGCCAATGCTGTATCATCGTATACAGTAACATCTGCACCACCATCAACACTGATTGTACCGTTTGCTGTACCTGCACCCACAGATTTAACCGCACTGCTTGCTGTTTCTGATACTTTGTTGATTGCTTTCATTGCAGCATTATATGCACCTTTAACATAACTGGCGGTTGCAACGTTTGTTGTATCGGTTGCTGCTTCTACTGCCAAAGCGTATTTTGGTGCTGTGGATGCTGTAACATTAGCATTACCAGTATAAGTTGCAGGATCACTAACAGATACAATATCGCCGGTTGCTGCATTGGCAGCCATTGGCAATATTGCTAATGCTGCAATAACAGATATGTTCAAAAACTTTCTCACGATTTCCCCCCTAATTTATTTTTTTGTTATCTTATTCGTTTCACATTATATCACGAATCGGGGGTCTAAAAAAAGTGAAATTTTGTTATACAATAATGTATTGTATTTACTGTTTTTTTATTTATTCACATTTGATTTTTTTATACTACAATGAACACAAGTGAATAACAAATTTTATATCAAAAGGTATTGCTATGGCTGTGATTTTATGTGGTGGCGGTTGCGGTGAACAAACTGTGATTTCCAATCAATTATTTGAAAGTTTAATCGACCCTGATAAACCCATGTTATATATTCCTTTGGCTATGAGGCCAGAAAGATATGACGGTTGTTTGACATGGGTAACCGGTGAATTTCAAAATGTAAAACATGGCAATATTGTTATGATTCGTTCCGCCGATGAAATTATGAAATTAAACCTGTCTGATTATTCTGCTATTTTTATTGGCGGTGGCAATACATATAGATTATTAAAGCAATTAAAAGACAGCGGTGCATTTGACCGTATAAAAACATACCTGGATAATGGCGGTATTGTTTATGGTGGCAGTGCTGGTGCAATTATATTCGGCAAAGACATAGATTCTTGTTTATATATGGATGAAAACGAAGTCGATTTGCAAGATACAACAGGTTTTAATTCAATATTTGATTTTTCTTTGACTGCGCATTATACGAACAAAAACGAAATCAAAACCGAAACAGCGACCGAATATTTAAATCAATATTCAAAAACCAAACCTGTGATTGCCCTGCCCGAAGAAGACAGTTTGTATACCGACGGTAATATTGTGAAAATCATAGGAACACGCCCTTACTACATTTTTAACCAAGGCAAAAAACAAAAATTTGAACCTGGCGTTGAATATACCCGTGATGAATTTATAAACATTGTAAAAAATATTTAGGAATTTTATACAAAAGCCCTTGCCAAACCAAAAAGTTGGTGTATGATAAAATCATCAACCAAAGGGTAAAAACATGGCGGATCGTGCATTATTCAAAGGCGTTATAAATCTTATAATCAAACAAAATAACAAAGTTTTGTTGTTCTTTCGTAATGACGGTTTTTTCAACTATGACGGCGGTTGGTGGGTATTACCTGCCGGCCATATAGAACAAGGCGAAACAGCCATGGATGCCGCCATACGTGAAGCCAAAGAAGAATTAGACATAACTATTTTGCCCCAAGATATCAAATGCGTTCATGTTATGAGCAATCTGGCCAGTCGTACCGAAGGTTTTGATTTTTTCTTTGAAGTATCTAAATTCACAGGTCAAATTCGTAATTGCGAAGGTGATAAATGTGCAAACATGCAATATTTCACAATGGATGAAATCAAAAATTTGAAAAACGTTGTGTCGCCTACCCGTATTTCTTTGGCAAATGTAGCCATGGGTAACTTCTATTCTGAATGTAGAGCATACAAAAGCGCTAAAAATCAACAGAGATAAAAAATATTCTTTCTGTTAAATTTTGATGTATCAGGCATATTCTTTGTGTGCGTGATATTCCATCAACCTTTTTTGCGTATAATATTTTGTAAAATCACGCAGGAAATTTTGACGCACAAACGCTTGGATATATCGGCTTTCACATTCTGAAATATCGTTTATATATTGCATAGTAGATTTAGTATCTATGATACTGTCCACATAATCTCTAACATTTTTGGGTATAGCACTTTTACTATGATTTTGAAATCTGTGCACATTTTCGTGAACTATTGTTCCAATGCATGTATCAAAATCATCCAACAACATCTTGTTAAACCCAAATTGTGTAATTGAGCCTGTTCCACCATATGCCAATCCATGATGTCCAGGGCTCATATTACCGAACGCGACAATGGTTTGCCCAGAATGATCTGCGCGTTGACTGCCAGTGATGTAATTTATATCTTCGGCTAAATCATTTTTCTGTTCCGCACTCAAAGAATCCCATTTCAAAATTTTATCCGCAATATCTGGCACATTTGCTAATTCTTCCATTAAATTTTGACGCATTTTGTCCGCCAACTGATCCAATTTGCGCATATCTATCACACCAATCATTTCATATTTTTGTAAAATCCCTTTGGTATACACCTGCATTTTTGGCGATAAATTACTGTCCCTGTTTTCTGGGATTTTAGTATTCAAAATCTTTTGTATCGCAGATTTGATTGGTTCAGACAAAACCATATTTGAAGAATGATAAATACCATGTTTAATTTTATTATTCGGTTTATAATTATCAGGTGCTAAATTTCTGTGTTTTTCGGTATTAAAAACCAAATATTTTCCCTTGTTAGTATTCATTATTTCAAGAGCCACACCCTTTTCCCTGAATTCGTCAATTATTTCATCAACTTTTGCCTTTGGCGTTTTATCGATTGATAACCGGACATGTTCAAAACCCAATCCAGATTTTGCCTTGTATTCCCAACCAGATACACCGCTGATATGTTCTGCGCGTTGGATTATGCCATTTATATTTTTCAACACACCCGCGTTAAATAATTTCTTCTTTTTTTCATCACGGCTGATTTTTTTAAACTTCATATACATATGGTTATCTTTTTCCACAGGTATCATTTCCAAAGAATCTGCGGCCAATTCTGTATTTAATTCATCCCATTCGGCATCTGATAAACGTTGTTTGGGTATAAGGTATGATTCACCCGCGTTTTTGAATAAATCTACATATTTTTCAAAACTTTTACTGGCTTTGGTTTTAAGTACATTCATGTTTATTTACCCCTGGTATATTCGGTTGCCAATTTGCTGAACAGCGCGTAATTTTCCCATTCGTTCATATATTTATTGAACGATTCTTCCCTTAAAATACCATCTTTTGTAAATCCTAATTTTTTGATAGTGCCACAAGAAGCCCTGTTTTTAACATTGGCCAAAGCCGTCAATTTATGAAATCCCATATCAAAGAAATACTTTTCCAACGCCTTCAGTGCCTCTGTGGTATAACCCTGGCGGGCAAATTTCTTTAAAATCCATGCACCAAATTCCCCATTTTCACGTTTCCACGATATACTGTGAACATCAACCAGCCCCACAAATTCGTTTGTTTTGCGCAACCATACGGCATATACGGCAGATTTTCCAGATTCAAACTCTGATTTTGCAGATATCATCCATTTGAATTCTTCTTCGGCTGATTTAACCTGGACAAAAGGCATAAACCGAAAATATTCACGATTATTTGATATTTCTTTGAACAACATAGTCGCAAATTCGAAACTTGGTTCCAAAGGTTTCAGTTCTAATCTTTTAGTTAAAATAGTTTTTACAAATTTTTGTTGATTCATTTTTATCACCTTGGGTTATAATTATTGTATCATTATTCACATCAAAATTCAATACAGGCACCAAATCATGACGACACAGATTCAATCAGATTTGTTAAATATGGGCAATAAACGGGATGCAGAATTCATTGCTAAACTGATTCCAACCATTCCCGCCAATACAATTATTGGAATTAAAACGCCAGTTTTGAAACAATATATAAAACACATTGAAAACACAGACATATTCGTTGACACATTGCCGCATAAATATTTTGAAGAAAACCAACTTCATGCCTTTATTTTATCCCAAATGCGTGATTTTGAACAATGTATTTTTGCCACTAATAAATTTTTACCCTTCATAGATAATTGGGCTACGTGCGATCAATTAAGACCGAAATGTTTTGCCAAACACCTGGATGAATTATTACCCTTTATAACAAAATGGATAAAATCGAAACATATATATACAGTTCGGTTTGCGATTGGAATGTTGATGTCTTTTTACCTGGGGGACAAATTTAATTCGAAATATGCAGACATGGTGGCTGGCATCAAAACAGACGAATATTACCTTAAAATGATGCAGGCATGGTATTTTGCCACTGCCCTGTATAAAAATTGGGATGAAATAATACCTGTATTGGAAAATAAACGGCTGGATTCTTGGACACATAATAAAACAATTCAAAAGGCACGCGAATCCCTGCGGATAACCGATTTTCAAAAAGAATATTTAAACAAATTAAAGGTATAACTTAAAAATCTTGATTTTTTAGTCATTTTGTGATATAATCAAATACATGTTGAAGGCCCATTTATGTGGGCGTTTTTTATTTTTCCACATTTCAATAACAAAAGGATAAACATGTCACGACAAATACAAATCAGGCGTGGTTCTGCCACGGACCATGCAAATTTTACAGGTGCGATTGGCGAAATCACAATGGACACAACAAATAAAACCCTGCGTGTTCATGACGGCACAACAGCAGGTGGCACAATATTGGCCAAACAAAGCGAAATCCCAGATTTATCAACCGTAGATTATGTGGTTGAATCTCAATTACCAACTTCAAACAATAATTATATTTGGTACCGTAAATACAAAAGTGGCTGGGTGGAACAAGGTGGAATTGTTATCCCACAAAATGCCCATTATCAATCTGTAACATTACCAGTAACAATGGCGGATGCCAATTATCAAACCCAAGGAACTTTTCATGATTTAGATTCAGCCGATACAAATATACGCGGTTGTAACATAGGCACCCAAACCACTACAGGTTTTAACATAAAATGCGGTGTATATAATAATATTGCTATTTCATGGCTGGTTACAGGCATGTCAGCGGTTCAATAAAACAAAAAAAGCCACCTTTTTATTGGTGGCTTTTGTTTTTACCCTTTTCGTATTCTCTTTAATTCCTGTATACACTTTTTTATATCATTGAAAGGCAATGTAGCAATCTGTTCATCTGGCAATTCCCACCATTTTAATTTCAATAAATCTTTTATAATACCGGGAGCAAAACGATATTTTATGATTTTTGCAGGAACACCAACAACAATGGAATAAGGTTCGGTATCATGTGTAACAACAGCGTTAGAACCAATAATACAACCATCGGCGATTTTCACACCATCCATAATAATAACATTGTTACCAATCCAAACATCGTTACCAACTGTAACTGGTTCAAATTTAAAATCATAAAATTTTTGGTTTTCTACAATTTTTGACGCATCTTCGTATTGAAAAGGCGATGACGACAACCAATCAGTTGGATGTTGTGCAGGCCCCAAACTGACATTACGACCAATTGAACAAAAAGCACCGACGGTTGTATCTGGATGCATTCTGCTGTGCGGATATCCAATATATGAATGCCGTCCCATCCAATCAGGTTGAGGTTCAGGAACAACAGGTTTACCTAAAAACTTTTCCCTTATTTTATGACGCTTTTTACGTGATGGTATAAACAAACATAAAATTCTGACCAATAACTTTTTCATATTTAATCTCCACACACCAAACGTTTTAACCACCCTGTTAAAGAGTGTTTTCTTGTCAATTTCATATATTTTTTAACGGGTATTACAAAAAATGCTTCGGCATAATCTGTAAAACCATTTGGTTTAATACCACGATAGCAATTCAATCCTACAATTTTCTTTGGCAAATCACACACAGTCCATTGTGTTTTATACAAATCTAATAACTTTAATTTCTTTTTTGCATCTATATCGACAAAATCATTTGGGTCAATTAAAGGTGTCCACACTTCATAGCAACAAATCTTCAAATTCTTTTTGAATCCGTTACGCAATAAAATCTGTCGCATCAAATCAGTGGCGATATATCTGTGTTCTGGATGATTGTCATCAAAATGTGGCATAAATATATAATCATATTTTGATGTGTCCAATGTTTTCAAATAATAATCCATACTATCTTTGATGCGTGGTAATAATGGTTTTGTGCCATATAATTCGCAAATGCCCAGATTTTTACAGCCAATAAACTTTTGTGCGACATTCCATTCAACCATGCGAACATCAGATTTTTTCTTTGCATCGGGTTCTATGCCACTGGACAAGAAACAAAAAGAATCAATCTGTTTTGCGTATTTCAACATAAACCCACCACAACCCAAAGATTCATCATCTGGATGTGGTGCAATTACCAAAATTTTATCAGTTTGTTTTATATTCATGATTATATCCTTGCCATCAATCTGTTTTTTATATAGCCGAACTTTGTCGTTTTTGGGTGGTGTCTAAACAATTTCCGCGACAATTTCCGTTGGTTATCTGTTTGATAACCACAATTATAATGTTCAGCCATATTTTTTGCCATAATTTTACAACCTTGGACTATATCTTTGTGTGCTAATTTATTAAATCCATAGAAACACAGGCCCTTTGCCCTGTCCAGATAAAGCTGTTTTATATCATCTGGATAATCATGTGTGTTTACCCAATCATAAATAAAATTAGCATGTCCTAAATTCAAACGAACCCATTTATCCAATGAAAATACATCGCTGTCGCAACTGTTTTCATGACGCACATAGTTATAATACGCACTGTTGTCGCATACAACTTTGTTTGCGAAATAAACAGCCTGGATTTGAAAACAAAAGAAATCGACATGAAATCTGATATTATTTTCTGTCAGGAATTTTCTGTTATACAGACCGGTCAACAAATGCCCCATAAATGCAAATTTGCCGTTTGATATAATTTTTTCATTATCATTTGCTATAACAATACTGCCATCGGTGTTAAAAGTTTTGGTTACGCCTTTGGCAATATCAGCCTTTTCTTTCTTTGCCAAATTATACAATTTTTCACAAAAATCGACATCCAGATAATCATCGCCGTCCAAAAAGCATACATATTCACCCCTTGCCAAATCTAAACCATCATTTCGACATGATGCAGTACGGGTATTTGTCGCATGATTTATAACTGTCACTTTTTTATTTTGTTTTTCGAACCTTTGTAATATTTCCAAAGAATTATCAGTCGACGCATCATTCACAGCAATTATTTCTATGTCCGACAAAGTCTGGGCGCAAACCGATTCCATACATTTGGTTAAATATGGTGCGACATTAAAAACAGGAATAATAATACTTACTTTCACAGGCATATTTTCCTCTTTATTTTATATGGAAATGCATCTATCAATTCTTTTTGTTTTTGATGCACTTGCTCTGGCTTTATTTGATATGTATTTTTAAGATCATCCAAATCTTGTTCTGTGAATGATGTTTGTCTTAAATCTACACGATTGTGTTTTTTAATACCAAACGCAGAATAATAATCATCATATTTATAATCACCACCAATAATTTTGTCAGATATCAGCATGCGAATATTTGGAATTCCCAAAGAATCAGCAGCAATCAAACCATGCATGGCGCTGGATATAATATTTTCACATTCTGCAATTTGTTTCATAACAGACACAGGATCCAATGTAATATCAATAATTTTGGTGTTTTTACATTCAATTTTCTTTAACAAAGGACTTTGAGCATCGACATAATGTGGAATTATGCCCAGTTTGTATTTTTTAGTTATTTTTTCACCATCCAGCAATACCGCTGCCAACAACCCTGGATCACCAATCACAACATTATCGGCAATTTTTACACCGCGTAACCCCTTTAATCGTGCCAGTGTGTTATATCCGCGCACCGCACGCACATCTAAATTGCGCTTTAAATACAATGGTTCGTCTGGTGCTTTGATAAATCCTGTGCCATACACTATCAAAGGCCATTTGATTCTTTTACATTTTCTGTTTGAAAACAACAATTCCATCAAAGAACCAATCCCAATAATATCAGCAGCTAAAACATTCACGTGTGACAATTTGCGTCCCAAAAATTCGCACAAATATGGATTTAACAAATCACCAAAATTGGAACGATCATTAAACCAATATGCCAAACTGGTTCCACGTTTTCTTATTCTGCATACAGGTATTTTTAAAATTTTAATTGTGTTATCTTGTTTTCTTATAAAGAACCGACGTATTTTCCTGAAAAATTTCTTTATTTTAGACAATAATACATATTTTTTTATTTGTGGGTATTTGACTAAAAACTTCTTCATTTGTTCAGTGTGTTCAGAACGGTGTTGGAAATTTCTGGCTTCGGCTATTGGTTTTAATCTGTAATAAAATAAAATTTCAGGAACACGATAAATTTTAAGTTTCAAATTGAACATCATATTCAACCATAAATCATAATCTTCTAAACACAGGCTGAAATCTGTATCATAACCACCGGTTTTATCAAAATCACTTTTTCTGAATAATGATGCGTTTACCAAACGATTTCCCAATGCCATGTTATATCTTGTAGGTTTACTTAATTCCATTTCATGATTTTCACGACCAAAATACATTACACGACTTGTAATAATGTCCCCTTTGCCAGATGTGATTGCTGTATATAATTTTTCAAGACAATCTGGGGTTATAATATCATCGCTGTCCAATGGGAAAATATATTCAGACTTTGCTGTGGCTATGGCATTATTTCTGGCAACAATTACACCAGAATTTTTTTGATTTATAACCTTAATACGTGGATCTTGTTTTGCGTATTTCTTTAGAATTTTTAACGAATTATCTGTGCTGCCATCATTTATGCAAATGATTTCTATGTCCGTAAAAGTTTGTGCCAAAACACTATCCAAACATTCTGGTAAATATTGTTCAGTATTATAAACAGGAATAATAACACTAATTTTTGACATATTAACCCCTTTTATTTATTTCGCGCAAATATTCATAATATTTATTTTTGTATTCTTGTTCATCTTTCGTAAATTCTGAATCAGAACCAACCCAATAAACATTTTTGCGTTTTATTGATGCAGGATTGCCCGCCAACAATACATTATTTTCACCAAATTCTTTTGTAACAACAGCATTGGTCCCGACAATACAATTATCCCCTATTTTTGTTTTCTTTAATAATACAACACCTTTGCCAATCCATACATGGTCACCAACCACCAATTCTGCCGGGGTATCAACATATTCTTTTGTTTTTGAATCGAATACAAGATGCGGAACTTCGCCCAATCTAAACAGAACCTCTTTGGAAATTAAACAGCGTTTGCCGATATGTAATTTACATTTGTGTTGTTCTATTAAAATTTCCACACCTACAATACAAACCTTGGCATCAATGAAAATTTCAGAATCATTGATTTCTACGAAATTACCAATAGATATATTTAAATCATGCAATTCAGAAGATGGTTTTATATGAATTTTGTTGTTATTACCGCGGATAAAAATATTTACATTTCCACCACGTAATGATTCTTCTATGTTAACAACATTATTATTTCCGTAAATATTACACACAGATTTGATATTTTTGCTATTTACATCAACTTTGTTGTTTACCCCCTTGGTAAAAACAGAATGTCTTGGCCCCTTGAAAGTTGCAATTTTCATACCAAACAAATATATACGTCTGCGACCGTTTGATAATATCTTTTTACGGAATATTTTCATTATAATCCCTTTTATGCAATATTGTTCTTTATAATTTTTAATATCCTGATTTTATCAAACAGATAAACCGTATAAACATCAGGATGAGATTTCATCTTTGGTGTTTTATATATCGTGCAAATTGGTATAGATAACAAAGACAATCTATAAATTTTTACAGGCACAGATATATCCGCTTCATTTTGAGGGTATTTAATACCTGTTCTTTTCGCATGTTCAAAAATCATTTTAATAAATTCATCAGATGTATATGGCAATAAATATAGTGTTCCACCAATGTTTTCCAAACCTGCCTTTTTGATGAAAGGAATAAGGTTTTCCAAAATGATTCTGGGTTTTTGATACACCGTATGATATCGTTCTGATTCTGTGAACATAGATGACATTTTATATCCACTTTGTAAAAGATGTCTGGACAGACCAACCTCATATTTCGTGATAATTTCCCATTTATTCTTTCTGGGGCCGACATCTTGCATAAAATTGTATAAAACATTTGATGTTGCAATATTATGCGACAGACCAACAAACCATGATTGAATATGAACGGGCGTAAATTCGTCATAATAACTGGTCAGACCCGTTAAATCGGTTCCTTTGGATTCTAAATTATTCAAGCATGGTTCCAAATCAAACAATGGCCCATACACAGAATCATTTACCAAATATATCCAGTCGTATTTATCCAACAGGTTATTTGATTGGGCCCACATATATCCACGTTTGTATGAACCAAAATCATATTCTCCGTGTCTTTTGGTTTCGATATGTAATATATTTTTTACAGATTCCAGTTTTGATGTGTCTTGGACATCACAATCCATTATCAAAACGATATCACCAAGTTTTGACAGAGCATTTAAATACCATACCAATGTATCATCTATGATATTGTCTTTGTCATAACCAGCAAATATAAACAGTCTTTTTACTTTCTTCATATCATTTCCATTTTAGTTTAAACAAAGGGATAAATTCAAACAAATACACCCTGTGCTTTTTTATTTTTAACAACGGGATAAAACCAAACAACCGCAATCTATATTTTGTTCCACAATCATATTTATCTGTAAATTCACGTCTTAAATCGGGATATTGTGTGCAAACCATTTGTTGAATCATATCGTGTTTTTCATTTATCTTGTTCGATTGTTGACATGAAGTATTCGTGCCAAATACACGATATTTAACCAAAACATCTTGAATATTATGAAATTTTGTTTTGTCCATCAATCTGGCGAACAGGGCATAATCTTCTGCGGGGGTATATTTTGATTCATATTGAATATTATTTTCATCCAACACAGATTTTCTTATCATTGCCGCAGTATGCATAATGCACAAATTATCGGTCATATATATTTTTATAATCTCATCTGTTTCTGGGTTTTTACGAATATAATTTTTATTACCAAAATATTGAACCCACGAACTGACCACACCAATTTCGGAATGTTCGTCCAAATATTGGGCTTCTTTGTCCAATCGATCAGGCAAAGATATATCATCATGGTCGAAAATCGCCAAATATTCACCACGTGCCATTTCAAGCAATTTATTGCGTGACGGCGTAATCCCCATATTATTTTCATTTTTGGAATATTTTATACGTTTATCGCGTCCAGCATATTCCAAAACAATTTTTTCAATTTCAAGATTGTCAGGACTGTCGTTCAAAATAAGAAATTCAAAATCAGTAAAAGTTTGATTTAAAACAGATTCTATCATGTCGCGCAAATATTGCGGATTTGTATTATAAATCGGTGTTAACACAGATACTTTTGGCATATAGAAACCTTATTTTCAACGATTACTGAACGGCATAAAAACTATTACCACAATGGTATGATTAAATCAACCTATTTTTTGGCGTTTTTGGGCATTATAAAAACTTTGCACACCGGCAAAGTTTTTATAATTTTTGCAAATTTTATGCCCCCTGATTAAATAAAACTGAAATCAGTTTTAGGTGTGATTTTTGATATTGTTTCAACCAATAAATCTATGGACGCTTGGATATCGTCAAATGAACATGTTTCAGATGGCGAATGCAAGTAGCGACATGGAATACTGATTAACGAAGAAACCGCCCCACCACGCGACAATTGGAATCTGTCGGTATCTGTGCCATATGCATTGCCAGACGCTTCGATTTGATATGCAATTTTCTTTGCTTTGGCGGTGTCTTTCAACAATTCAAACAATTTAGCATTCACGTGTGGCCCACGACCAATCGCAACACCTTTGCCAATCTTTAAATCATAATTTGGTGATGAATCTGGTGTATCGTCAGTGTATGTTGTGTCTATGATAAACCCAACATTTGCATTTGCCAGATATGCCGCCGCAGTAATACCACGACATCCAATTTCTTCCTGGGTTGATGCAATAGCTTCGACACACACAGGCAATTTTTTACCCGCCAACCCCTTTAACACTTCCAATGCAACAAAGGTTCCAACCTTGTTATCACAGGCACGACATGCAAAACGATTATTTGCCAATTCCAGATAGCCCTGGTCCATGACCATGACATCACCGATTTCAACCATAGTTTCGGCATCTTTTCTGTCTGTGGCACCAATATCCACGTATAAATCTTTTAATTTAGAAGCAGCTTTGACATCTTCAATCAAATGGATAGGTTTTTTACCTATAACCCCGCGGATTTTTCCCTTTTTGGTGTTTATAATAACATGTTGACCGACAACAACCTGGGCATCCCAACCACCAATATTGCCTACACGCAGAAAACCTTTGTCAGAAATACTTTTGATAACCAAACCAATTTCATCACAATGCCCCGCGACAATGATTTTAAATGGCGCATTTGGGTTGATTATTGCATGGGCAGATCCCACAGAATCAACATATACATCTTTTGTGATTTTTTTTGCTTCGTTAACCCATAATTTAACGATTTCTTGTTCGTATCCAGATGGAACGACTGTGTCCATCAATTTTTTCAGGAAAACTTTATCTAATTTTGCCATATTTTCTTCCTTTGACTTGTCGTGATTTTAAACCTGTTTGCAATATATTACACATCAAAATAAAATGCAAGAATAACATATTGACAAATAATGTAATTGTGTTATTGTTAAACACAACAGACAAAAGGTTAAGTCATAATGGAACCAGACCAAAAACAAAATTTATCTAAATACGACATCAAAAAATATATGAAACATTATTTTTATCACCGCTGTGTATTTATGACACCTTTGATGATTCAAAGTATTTTGATTGCAAAAAGTCCTTCTGTTCACGAATATTTACAATCTATTATGCCTGACGCCACGAAAGCGGAACCTTTTCGACAAGATATGACCAAAGCATTGGACGAATATGTCAAAGCAAACGATAAAATATTGGACATTCCAATTGAATACGTAGATTCTGCCACCAAAATTTTGAATCAAATGGAAGAAAATGATGATAACGTGGCGGTATTCAAACAATGCGTTGACAGTTTAATACAATATGATGAATTTGCCCCAGATTTGCATAAATTTGTTGATCCTGTGTTAATTAAATACACATCAGACAAAAAGAAAACTAAAGCCCAATCAAAAGAAAACGAACAAGAAAATTTTGACACACCACCAACACCTGATTGGCTGATGCCCGAAGGTGCAAAAGGCGAATTAGTTACCAAGAAGAAAGGCAACAACAAGGCAGACGAACAAAACAAGCAATCAGACACAAGTGGGGTTGCTGATAATGATTTGCCAATATTCGGTGGTGATTTAACTGAAAAGACAAAAAAATTACAACACAGTCCTATATTTTTCCGCGACCGTGAAATTGGTTTAATGGAAAATAATTTGTTAAAAATGAACAAAAACAATGTCATTTTGGTTGGTAAACCAGGGGTTGGTAAAACTGCACTGGTCGAAGGTTTGGCATATAATATTTCCCATAATTTATCTCATCCTTTGTTAAAAGGTAAAAAAGTTTTGTCTTTCAATGTTACTGAATTGATGGCGGGCACTTTATATCGTGGCGATTTAGAAGAAAATATTCTTGAATTGATGGATTATGCAAAAGATAATAATTGCATTTTATTCATAGATGAAATTCATTCTTTGGTAACTGGTTCAAACGAAGAAGAAAACATCAGCGATATGTTGAAACCATATTTGAATGACGAAAACATTCGTGTTATTGGTGCAACGACTGATGAAGAATACAGAAAAATGCGTGATATGGCTTTCAATCGCAGATTTAATAAAATCGATGTCCCAGAACCAGATGCAAAAACAACTTTGGCTATATTGAAAAAGTTAACGCCTAAATTTACAAAAAGATTTCATGTTCAAATTCCAACAGACGTTTTAGAAGAAATTGTCAGCAAATCTGACAGCTTTATTCACGACAGATGTTTCCCAGACAAAGCTATTGATTTATTAGATTATGTTTGCGTGTTGGCTTCCAAAGAATCTGCCGAAGCGGGCAAGCAATATCCAACATGTTCTAAAAAGCACATAATCAAAGCATTAACGGACAATTTCAATGTGCCTGAAAATATGGTCGCAAAAGATGAACATGTTCGTATGTTAGATTTAGAAAAAGATATCAATGGTCGTGTATTCGGTCAACAAGATGCCATCAAACAGGTATCTGATACTTTGGTTTGTTCATATGTGTTACCAAACCACAGTTTGAAACGTCCACAATCTGTGATGTTATTCTTGGGCCCCAGCGGTGTTGGCAAAACAGAAACAGCCAAAACAATTGCAGAATTATTGGGCAGAAAATTTACATCATTAAACATGAACGAATATCAAACAGATATTGATGTTTCACGTTTAATGGGCAGCGCCCCTGGTTATGTTGGATATGAAGAAGGCGGCAAATTAACAAACTTTGTCAGCAAAAACCCCTGCTCTGTGGTGTTGTTTGACGAATTTGAAAAAGCACACCCAAATGTTCAAAAGATTTTATTACAAATCTTTGACCAAGGTACCTGCACCAACAATTATGGCGATGATATCAGTTTCAAAAACACTATCATTATTTTGGCCAGCAATGCCGGCAGTGTTTATGACAAACCAATGGGATACAGCAATAACGCATTTGTCCCAGAGGTACGCGTGGATGAAGAAAGCATCAGTAAAATTTTCATGCCTGAATTCCTGGGCCGTATAAACAGAATTGTAAAATTCAATGCGTTGTCTAAACCTGTGTTGATGGACATTGTAAATCGTTTAGTTTCCGAATTATCCACAACATTGAAACAAGATCACAATGTGAATTTTGTTATAAATGATGATGTTAAAAATTTCATCATAACCCAAGGATACAAACCAGAACTGGGCGCCAGAAAAATTCAAAATACATTTGTTGAATTGGTCGAACAACCTGTTTCTTACCAGATTATTCAAAACTATACTAATTGGCATCAACCAAATGGCAAACTGAAAAAGGTTAAAAATCCACATGAATTGATTGCTCAATTGATAGATAATAAAATCAATTTCATCAGCAAATAAAAGAACCGCCAAAACGGCGGTTTTTTATTTATCTTTTTATGCTGTCTGGGTAAATGCCCGTATACAACAAAGCCTTTCTTAAACTACTATAATGCTCAACTTTGTTGCGCAGATAATAATTATATGGCGTTGTTTCATTACTTATCATAACCACAGGTACATTTTTCTTTAAACATCCCTTCACAACAACTGGGGAATCATCAAAATGAATATCTGGTTTTATGTCTTTTAATATATCTGATTTGAATCCAATTTGGTCATAGATTTGTTCATAGGTGCAATTTATGCCCGCATTTTTCAATTGCATATATGATTTTTCAGGTTGTTTCAAAACACGTTCTGTGACAAATAAAATCTCCCACCCTGGTCTTTGCATTAAACTGTTCAAAATATACGGCATTTTAGTATCCAACAATGGCGTTTGGTATAACCTGTCATCTTGGAATAACTCGTACATTCTGGCTGCTATTTCGGGCGAATAGCATCTGTTCATATCCCAACTTTTTGGGTAAACATATTTTTGTCCGCGTTCTTGGAAAGCGATTTTCATCAATTCGTTCAAATCAAAAATTACACTGTCTAAATCAAAAGTTATTCTCATATATACTTTCTCTTTGTTTCGCCGATTATAACCTAAGTTATTGAAAAATCAATTTTTATTTATAAATTAGGCCTTTTATGATATAATTTATACATCAATTAACTGTTGACGGGTAAAATATGGACAACATAAATAAAAGTTTAATAGAATTAATCCGGGTTAAATCAGATAAATCTGCCCCTGTTAAAGCAGCACTGAATAAATTTTATAAATTGCTGGATGAACACGAAATTAAATCTGCCGATGATTTGCCACGTGCATTTAAAACCTATGAAACACTGGTGATGCAATTAAAATATCCAGACATCATAGTTTCAATTAAACGTATGTTAAGA
>JAGCOR010000019.1 GCA_017642585.1 Alphaproteobacteria bacterium
TGTCTTTTGTGCAGCAGTAACATGGATATCACCATTTGCGATATGAGTATCATAATTACCAACCTTAGTAGATGTAATTCCTGAATTAACTGCATTCAGCTGTCCTGAGTTCAACGCGGCTTGTTTACCTCCCAATTCCGCATTAACTGCACCGGCCATAGCATTGTACGCTTCTTTGACATATTTAGTTGAAGCAACACCAACAGTTGTGTCATTTGTAGCAACCGTCGCTACATTAGCTTGCGCCATCATAGGTGAAACCGCCAACATTGCAACCAAAGACACGCCTAAAAACTTTCTCATTTTATTCTCCCTGTTTTTATGACTATGGCCAAAGCCACACTTTTTCTTATTCCTATTATACCACAAAACAAATATTTTTTTTTGCATCAAAATACATTTTTTTATTTTTTTCACTTGACTTTTTTAAAAATTGCATTTTTTGCCCGGATTTCTGTGATTTTTTATATTAAAAAAATTTGCTTTTTTATATTTTTTCATTGGATATTTGTATAAATAAAACACGGTAATTTATACATTAAATTTGACATTATAAATTGGTGTAAAAAACATAATAAAAAAATATAATAAACAAATAAAAAAAATCCCCGATAAAATCGGGGATAATTTTTTCACATGGTTATGATTATTGGTTGTTAACCAAAGCGACTTTACCTGTTTGAGTATCGTCACCCCATGTTGTCTTAACTTCTACACGTTTTGCAGCCAATTCATCTTTGGTAGCATATGTAGTTGTGATAACATTACCAGAACCATCTTGTGTTGCTTTGGTAGCGGCACCAACAGTTGTTGTACCATTTGTAATGTTGGTAATTGCTGTTGTGTTTGTACCGATAGCAGTTGTGTTATCAGCAACATCTTTGACCAAACCGGCACTTGAATTACCAACTGTATCTTCCAAGGCATCAACACGAGTATCCAGCCCAGATGTTGTACTATTTACTGTTGAAATAGCATCTGCAATTTGTTTAGCAACAGATCCTGTTGTATTTGCATCACCATTCAAAGTGCTTATAGCCGAGGTATGGGCATTAACCGTTTGTGTCAAACCAGCTGTCGTATTAGCTAAATTAGAGATTGCACTTGCATTATTCGCAACACCCTTTGTCAAACCAGAGTTTTCATCACCAACTGCTGTTTTCAATGCAGCTGTATCTTTGACCAAACCAGAGTTCGCATCACCAACTGTTGTTTTCAAACTACTGATATCAGATGTATTATCCGCAACAGCTTTTACCAAACCAGAGCTCGCATCACCAACTGTTGTTTTCAATGCACTGACGTCTGATGTCAAAGTTGAAACACCTGATGTAGCCGTTTCCAAATCAGTAACTTTTTTTACCAAACCATTTGTTGCGTCATTAACGGTCGTGTCCAATGAATTGATTGCTGTACCCAATACTTTGTATGCACCCTTTACATAAGAAGTAGATGCAACATCATTGGATGCAGTAATTGTTTCTGGAACAGAAACCGCCACAGAGGCAGCATTAGCCATCAGAGGCGTGACGGCCAACACAGCAACAATGGATATGCCCAATAATTTTTTCATTTTGTTTTCCTATTTGTTACTAGCCGTCCCTAAGCCAAGTTCTTTTATTCTTATTTTATCACAAAAAAAGTGCTTTTTTTTGTGTGTCAAAACGATTTTTTATTTTTTTTCGCTTGACTTTTTTAAAAAATGCATTTTTTCAGCGGTATTTTTTAACCGTTACCACCCCAAGAAATCTGCGTCATATCCAAAATTATCCGATTCGAATTTAACAATCAAAAAATAATAAAAAAAAATTCCCGAAACGAATCGGGAATTTTTTCATAATTTATTTTTACATTATTGCAACCATGCAGGATTTGTCCAAGTTGTTTGAACATTTAATTCTGTTGCTTCATTGTTTTGCAAAACGTAAATTTTGTTATCATTGCCTGTTGTTGTATCTAATCCGTTAATGGAAATTGTTCCGCTTGTGATATCGATACCTGCACCAGCAGATTGGCTGTTCAAACCATTGCTTTCCAATGCTTCGATACGACCAACGATGGAATTACTATCATTTTCATCACCAACAGCATCTTGCAATGCTTCGATTTGTCCAATCAATCCAGAAGCATCCACGCCCTGAGAAGACGCATTTCCAATAACGGTGTTAATATCACCTATTTTGCCATTTACGTTGTTATAAACAGCTTGCAAACCACTGTCTACGTATGATTTGCTGGCCACTGTTGCAGCAACATCAGCGAACGCAGATGTCAATCCCAACGCAGAAGCAATGATGCTTGACAATATGATTTTTTTCATTTTTTTCTCCCTTTTTTGTTTTTGTTTTTCAAATCCCCCGATCTATATATCTTTAATTACTTGATAATATAGATTCATCAAATTCCGTTATTATCGTTACATCAGTATACTGATTCGTCGCGTGATCATATACTTTTGTAATCTTGCCATTTAATGCATTTATCGATTCGGTATGTGAATTTACAGTTTGCACCAATTCAGGATTTCCATCCGGATTCATCGAATCAATTCGATTTTGCAAATTAGTTATTTGTGTATCGATATATGCGGTACCATAAAAACCATTGTTAATCTGGTCTTTGGTATAATAATTGTTTTGTAATTCAGATTCTAAATTTGTAACTTTGTTGGCAACTTCGCTGTTTACTGCCGCGGCAGTTTCCTTTGCCACCACAGGTTTACTGATAGATTGTATTTTTCCTGTTTTGGTGGAAACACTGGGGAATCTGCTTTCAAACCCAGTTAATGTTGTTCCCTTGGTAACAGGTTTTGCACCTAAAATTCCAACTCTACTGGATGCAGAACGAGTACCCGGTTGAATCATCGACCCTGTCAGCGTTGAAGGTTTGCTGGTGGTTGCTTTCTTGACCGATACATCCGTACTTAATGCATCGGTTGTATCCGAATCAACATTTTTAACAGATGTTACTTTGCCAGTTGCAGTACCCACACTGCCCAACTTACGAATAGATGGTGCAGCCATCGTGTCCGGCACAAATCCCAGACACAACAGCATAGCAATCAAAGAAAATCGCATTTTTATACGATACATCTGATATCTCTTGTACCACTATTATATCACAATTTTTTGCCTAAACCAAATGGCACTTCAAAAATTTTTTTAATTTTTTTATATTTTTTGGGTTGATTTTATGAATTTTTTGTTTTGTCCCCTGATTTCTGGGGCAAATTGGGTCGATTGAAACCCAATTTTTGGTCCAGATGTCTTTTTGACCTTTTGTTCCCCAGCCAACATTTTTATCAATTCACCCGAATCACAAATGTCCATAAATTCAGATTGTTTTTTTACAACACTGAAATCACCAGGGGTCAAATGTGTTAAATCTGAAACCTGGTCCAAAGATATAGTTTGATTAAAGAAATCTTTGAATGCACGCACAACCTGGTCCGGTTTTAAATAATCATATTTTACCTTGAACGAAAATCTGCGCAGGGACGCCATATCCAGGTTATCCATCAAATTAGTTGTGCATATAAACGGATATTCTGCACTTTCCATCTGGGTCAACATTTCATTAACACTGCTGATTTCCCATGAACGCACAGCGCGGGTTCTGTCTTGCAGGAAACTATCTGCTTCATCAAACACCAAAATCGCTTTTTGGGCGCGGGCTTCGCTGAATGCGGCCGCTATATTGTGTTCGGTTTCCCCAACATACGAACCCAAAATATCACTGGCGCGCTTTTTTAACACAGGCATTCCTAATCTTTCGCCCAAATAATTCGCAAATGCAGTTTTTCCGGTGCCTGGAACACCATACAGACATAATGAAAAATTATTTTTCTTTTTGTTAATAATTTGGGTTGCCAATTTTTCCAAATCTGTATCTGTATTTAATAGCTGGGTATCAAATTCAACCTCATCTTTTGATTTATTGGACGGCAACACACCTGTCATAGCATTGACCATATTATCCAATGTGTATTCTAACATTTTCACATCGCCTAACATTTTCGCGTTTTTGACGGCTGTATCCACCAATGCCATTGGAACATTATATTTGCGTATCAATTTAGTTAAATCTGTGTCAGATATTTGCACCTTGTATTTATCAAACACCCTTTGCCACGCAGTTGTTTTTGCACGTTCATCAGGATCTGATATATTCAAAGCCAATGTAAATCTGCGAATATACGCCTTGTCCATTTGCCATATTTTGTTTGTAATCCAAATCACAGGTCTTTTATTTGTTTCTAAACGGCGGTTTATATATAATTTACTGGGGGTGTTTTTGAAAAACGGCATCAGGGAGAACACATCTTCCGCTTCATCAAACAAAATCACAGAATTATCATCGTTTTTCAACACAGTTTGTATTTGTGCTAAATTACTTAATCTGGAATCTTTGTCTTCTGAATTCACAGCAGTTGAATACAAACAGGCCCCCGCAGCAGCACAAACAGATTTGGCCAATTCTGTTTTCCCGCACCCCGGGCGACCATATAACAATATGTTTATGCCACTGGTATTGCTTTTTATGGCAGATTCCAACACATTTGTCATATATTTATAATCTTGTTCCATGTAATCAAAATTTTCAGCTGTTAAATCTGTTTTTAATGGCGCGCCCAATAATTCATTTCTGACTTCGCGCGGATTTTTAAATTGCATGCTCAACAATTTTTTGAACATAGAACTTAACCCGCGATCCGTAAAGGTTTTGATTAAAATACCAGAATCAAATAATGGGCCGTTCTGGGCCATAGCCTTTTTGACATCACTTGCAGCAATTTTGCAGATTTGTGCCAACAAATCTTCGTTATCTTCGTCCATGATTTCGTTTTGTATCATGCCGGCAAAATTATTTACCATTCTGTTTAACAAAGGCATTTTTGAAACACAGACAAAAAACTGTAATAACGGGCGACAATAATCTGGCAAATCAAATGCATCACAAATCACATGAAAATTATTATCAAATTCACGTGTGGTTATATCTACATTATATATGTTTTGTCGTGATGTTATATGATTTTGATATTCAGCCACTGTCTTTTCATCTTCGATAAATTCGTTAAAATCAATTTTGGCGGTAACCAGATTTTGCAAGAAATATGATTTACCCTCTGACGACAAACTTCTTTTCATATGTTCTGTAATTTCTTTGAAACTGAAACCGAATAAATCTGCTGAATACCGCGATACATGATGAAAAAATACATCAATATCTTCTGGTTCAACATCACCTTGAATCAGGTTCTTCATATAATATAAAACGACTTGTTTGTCTTTAAGGTTCATATAGCATCCTTTTGGTTGTTCGAACACATACTAACATGCGCTCAGGACAAAATTGGTCCTTTTGATTCTTTTTAACTTGCACCGTGGCGCATTTTAACATATCATTTAAAAAAAGTATTATTTTCAACTTAAAAAGGTTAGCCATGTCCAGACCACATCATAAAAAGACAGATATTAAATTAGATTTAATCAAAGCTTTGCGCCGTAATCCTATGAGCAAAGAACGAATCAAAGAATTTTTATCCCAAGAATTTAGAATGTTGGGCAGATATGACAAACAAACTGGTGTAATAGATGATTACACTGTGTCTGACAAAACCGTTTACAGAATGATTAAATCTTTGAGAGAAGAATATTCCGAAGATGTGTTTTTTTTGAATGATTATGATTGTTATGAATTTCATTTGTGTAATTTTCCAGACACTATAACCGAAGAAGACATCCAGGCATTAGATATTGTTATCAAAAAATCTGGCAAAGATGCAAATTTAAAAGAAAATCTGAAAGAATTAAAGGCAAAATTGTCCTCTAAATTAGAAATGATGCGCGGACATAGAGAATCTGAAGATTTCGAAGACAAACTACAAAAAACAAATTTCTTTGTTGTTGGCCCCCAAGCCCAGATAAATACAGACCCAATTGTGCAAAATACTTTGACGACCGCAATTCATATTCAACACAAGGTCAAAATTACCCACTATGGCAACGAACATACGGTTTGTCCGTTGGGTATTTTACATGGTCCGAACAATGATTATTTGGTTGCTTTGATGGATGAAAATGATTCAAAATCGATACGTTCGTTTAAAATGGAACAAATATCAAATGCAGTTGATTTAGGAACTTGGTTTGAAAAAGATAATAATTTTTCAATGCAAGAATATGCAAATTCTATGTTTGGCGTCCCTTATAATGACGAAACCAAAAAAGAATACGACATAGAATGGATGGTAAAGGGTACCAGGAAACTAAAAGATAGCGTAAAACGTTATATTTTCCATCCAACACAAATATTTTCAGACAACCCAGATGGTTCTTTAAGCATAAAATTTCATGCGAATAATCTGGAAGCCATCGCAAAATATATATGCCAATGGGGTGGCGCAATTATACCAGTTGCCCCAAAAGAATTGGTTAATAAATACAAAGAATTATTAAAAACATGTCTGGACAGTGTTAAAAAATAAGGAATTTTATATGGCTTCTTTACGGGATATTTTATCAGATCAAGATAAACAAAAAATGGGTGTGGTTAAACACTCCAATCCCAACGCAAAAACATCTAACAACAAACACTATGTTCAACCCACACAAAATGATTTAGTATTTGTTGAAAGAAGAAGAAGAATATCATGTCCATCTGACAATAAAACACTGCATCTGAGCGATATAAAAAATACTTCAAATCCATCAGATAATACTCTGATTCACAAATTTCGCAGTTTTTGTGATAGTATTTTTACAAACAACCCTCAAAAAATTACATCTGACCAGTTATATGATTTCTTTTACAAGCTTCCGAATGTCACATCTTATCTAATAAATTTAAAAGATGTTCAGGTATATAGAATCATAATAAATGATGAAAGATTTAAAGATATTTTGGATAAATATTGTTATAAGATATTCAATAATCTGCCAGACGTTAACAAAAATTTAAAGGAAAAAATTATTGACCGATATCCACTCGGGATGTATGTGTATGCACATGACAAAGGATTAACAGAAACTCTTGATTACATAGAACAAAAGTATGCGTCATATTTGTATTTTGAATTTTTGAAAACTAACCACAATGATATAGCAAACAAATTATTACAAAAATATTATTTACAAATTTTTAACAAGATTTCAGAAGAAAATGTTAAAGAATATCTTCCTACAATTTATCTCAACGCATATAAAAACAAATTTACATCTGCACTTGAATACATAGAACCATTATATCCATCATATTTGTATGTCAAACTGTTGGAAAACAACCAACCTAATATAGCAAGCAAATTATTACCAAAATATTATTTTCAAATTTTTAATGACGTCAAAAAATCTAATAATCATAAAATTTTTATTGATGTTTTAGGACAATGCTATACAGCATATACATGGTCAAGGGGAACAACCAATCCAACATCAAAACAAATAGAAAATAATATTTATGATATATTTACTCAAACGATTGATAATGCTTTGCCTGTTGCAGAAAAAATTGTAACAGATAAAACTTTGTATGATGGGTTATATGAATCTATAATCAGCCACGATTTTAATAAATACAGCGAAGCCTTTTTTCAATTTGATTCAACCAGGTTTTTACAACTTGAAATCTCTAAACCGGTTACAAAACCAAAATTTATTGAACCAGAACCTGTACAAATATCTAAAATTGTTGAGGAATCAAAACAAAGCAATCAAGCCGCTTCTACACGACCTGCGAGTGTATGGACGAAACCTAAATACGGGTCTAAACTTGAAGAGTTACAGGAACAGAAATCTTGGGCTACAGAGAACTGGGATTAAAAGGAGCTTTATATGAAACACATCACAGCATGTATTGATTTTGGAACCAGCAATTCAGCTGCATCTATTGTTGACGAGAACAACAATATAATTCCTGTTGGTTTAGAAGGTAAAAATTTATTATTACCGTCCGCTATGTTCTTTTATTATAATCATGATGACCCATCAGATGAAAAAAACGGAAAAATATTCTTTGGTCACCAGGCAGAAATTGAAAACATGGAAAATCATGAAAACGGTAGATTTATCCGCAGTTTTAAAAGTTTATTGGCAAATCCAGATACTATATTAACAGATTCAACAACTATATATGATAAACGTGTTACATTTGCAAATATATTGGCTTTATTTTTGGGACGCATAAAATTTATGGTTGATATTACCGCCAAACAAGATGTCAAACATGTTATATTGGGACGCCCAGTTCATTTTGTTGACAACGACGAACAAAAAGACCAAGAAGCAAGAGATATATTACAACAAATTGCAAAATCTGTTGGTTTTGAAGATGTTAAATTCCAATTTGAACCTGTGGCCGCTTCTTTCTATCACAAACAAAACATTAACCCACGCAGAAGCACATATGCATTGGTAGTGGATATCGGTGGTGGAACATCTGACTTTTCTGTTGTTGATTTATATAACACAAGATTTAAACCAACAACCACAGGCATCCATATTGGTGGAAATGATTTTGATGAAAAATTAGCATCCGACCATTTTATGCCGCTGTATGGCAAAGACGGTAAATATTACGCTGATTATGACGCCAAAATATTAAAACCATTACCATCAACCCATTATGATAATTTATCAAAATGGATAAAGATTAACGACGTTCATTTTTTACCCCAGCATAATTATAATGTTTTAATGGACCAACTTAAACGTTCTTGCGAACCAAACAAAACAAAATATTTGAAAGAAATTATTGATAATAAATTGGGTTTTGTGAATTTGGCAAAAGTTGAAGAAACCAAGAAAAAATTATCCGATAAAAAGTCTGTGGATGTTAACATAGATTTTCTGTCCGATAACCCAACAATAAAAATCACCAGAAATCAATTTGTAAACACAATTGATAACAAGGTACAACAAATGAAGAACTGCATCCAAGAGTGTTTATATAAATCTGGCAAAAGTAGTGATGATATAGATTATGTTATTTTCACTGGCGGGTCATCTCAAATACCCCATATACAAGATACTGTCTTGAAAATTGTTCCCAGGGCCAAACTTGTAACAAATAATTGTATGACCAGTGTTTGTGAAGGTTTAGCATATTATGCACAAAGTTTAAATCAATAATCAAAAACCGCATCGTTGATGCGGTTTTTATTTAATCGTCGTATGGGTTTTCATGTCCCAACAACAATAATTCAGCCAACCAACACACCAATACCACTGCCCCTTTGAATAACACGGTCGGCCTTATGAAAAAGAACAACAACAGTAACGGCATGACTTTTCCTTTTAATCGATAATATATATTCTGCGGTTATTTGCAAAACGTCTTTGGTTTCTTTGTTCTTGACGAACAATAGCGTGTTTCAATATTTTTTTAGCTGTTCTTTTAACAAAAGATGCGCTGGCATCTGGATATGTATTTTGCAATTCAATCATTGTTTGGGCCAAGAAACGTTTTTGATTACATTTTTTATACAAATTAATTTCATTGGAAATTTGTTCTTGAACCTGGGTTAATTCAACCAAACTGATTTCATCATCAGAAAACAAAAAACAATTCCAATTCAATTTTCTGCGTGCCCAAGGAAACAAATTGTAAAACACATCCATGTTATCATACGCCGTTTGAGTATGGCGGATTTTTGCAATTTGTTGGTTCTTTTTATAATTTTCGTCATAACTTAAACACATCATTTTTTACCCCTTTTGTTGTTATTGTTAAAATCTCGAATCGGCTGTATCGCTTCTTCAAAACAAATATTAATATGTCCAAAGGACAAAATTGGTCCACTACCCCCAAACCACGTGCTTTATGGGTTGTATAAGCAATTTTTTTGTGTTATAACATAATGAAAAGACCCAAAGGACACCCATATGACAGATATAAACAAACAATTATTTACCGCCGTCATTGAAAATAACTCTATTCAAGATATAAAAAAATTATTAGATAATGGGGCGGACGTTAATACAAAAAATGAAGAACAAGAAACACCTTTGTTCTATGTACAAAATGCAGAAACCACAAAATTTTTGGTTGATAATGGCGCAGATATTAACGCAAAAAATATATACGGACATACACCCGCACTTGTAGCATTAAGCAACGAACGTCCAGGTGTTGCAAAAACTTTAATTGAAATGGGTGCAGACGTCAAAGCAACTGACAATTCTGGTAATACTTTGTTGCATTTTGCACCATCATTGGATATCGCCGAATTATTAATAAAATTGGGCGCAGATGTTAACGCAAAAACAGAAAGCAATGTAACACCTTTGCATTATGCAGCAAATGCAGATATTGCTAAACTTTTGATAGACCATGGTGCAGATGTAAATGCAAAAGACGATTTTGGGTTGACACCTTTGTTCACAAATTATGATCCTGATGCAACCAAGACAAAAATATTGATTGCTAACGGTGCAGAGATAGATGCCACAGATGTGGCGGGCGACACACCTTTGCGTCATACAGACAATATAAATGTCGCAAAAGTGTTAATTGAACATGGCGCAAAGGTAAATATGAAAAACAATAATGGATCAACCGTATTACATAACAACTATGACCCTGAACTTGTTCAATTTTTAATTGATAACGGCGCAGAGATAGATGCAACGGATAACCTGGGGCAAACACCGTTGCATGTTGCACCAAACGCGGCGGTCGCCCAGGTGTTAATTGATAACGGCGCAGATATAAACGCACGCGATGCCAATGGTGCCACCCCACTTCATTGTATTGCATCCCAGACTGGTGACGGGATTGCAGATATAGTACGCGTTTTGATTAAAAATGGTGCAGAGATAGATGCAAGACGAAAATCATGGCAAGAGGCGTTACAAGATTCTGGTGAATTATGCAATATATCTGGCCCAACCCCTTTGTTTGATGTACAAAACCCAGATGTTGCACAACTGTTAATTGACAATGGTGCGGATATAAACGCAAAAGACGAAGAAGGCTTCACACCTTTACTTGTCACACAAGATGAAAAAATTGCCAAATTGTTAATTGATAACGGCGCGGATATTTATGTTGAAAGCGATAAAGGTTGCACCGCACTGCACAAGGCACAAAGTATAGATATCGCTAAATTCTTAATTGATAAAGGACTGGATGTTAATACAGAATGGGAATATCAGGGACCCCCCCTGTGTTGCACAACCGATCTGGAAATTGCTAAATTGTTAATTGACAATGGTGCAAACATAAATCAAACAGACAAAGATTCATTCGTCCCATTATTTCTTGTAAAAACCCCAGAAATACAGCAATTATTGATTGACCGCGGGGCAGATATACATGTTAAATTGGGGGATTTTACCGCTTTACATCATGCAAAAAGTGTACAAATTGCACAATATTTAATAGATGCAGGTTTGGATGTTAATGCATTGGCTTTCAATAATTATACGCCTTTGGTTTGTACAAACGATATTGAAATTGCAAAACTATTAATTAAAAATGGCGCGAACCCAAATTTAGAAAATGACAGTGGCGAAACACCTTTGTTTAATGTAACCACCCCAGAAATATGTCAGTTATTAATTGATAATGGTGCGGATATTAATAAAACAAACATACACGATGAAACACCTTTGGCATATCATTCAAGAGGTGGGGACCTTGATGACAATATCGAAATTATCAGGGTGTTAGTTGAAAACGGTGCAAATATACCCACACAACCTGTTTTCAATTATCTGTTTGACCCTAAGATTATGCAACTGTTAATCGATGCTGGGACAGATGTTAATGCAAAAAACGACTATGGCGAAACCCCTTTGTTTTATGCACAAAATTCCCAGATTGCCCAGGTGTTAATTGACAACGGGGCAGATATTAATGCGACAAACAACTGCGGGGCAACGCCATTACTTTATCAAAACAAGGCCGATATAAGAAAATTGTTAATTAATAATGGTGCCAATGTAAACGTGAAAGACAAGGATGGTGATACACCATTGCTTTGTGCCAAAGATGCAGAAGAAGAACAGATGTTAATTGACCGCGGTGCAGATATTCATGCAATGAATCATGATGGAAAAAACGCCCTGCATAACGTTCACTGTGTTGAAATCGCCAAATTATTAATTGATAACGGGGTAGATGTTAATGCAACTGATAACGCTGGCAGAACCCCATTACATTATGCTAAAAGCGAAGAAATTGCAAAATTGTTAATTGATAATGGGGCAAAGATAGACATAAAAGATAATTATGGTGAAACACCGTTGCACAGAGCATCTATAACAGATGTTACTGCATGTTTAATCAAAAATGGCGCAGATGTTAATGCAACAAATAACTTTGGGGAAACACCATTGCATGATGTACCAAATACCCAGATTGCACAATTGTTGATAGATCATGGTGCAGATGTAAATGCAAAAGCCCATAATGGCGACACACCTTTACACCTATCTAATTTTATGAGCGTAAGATGGGATAGAGCTTATTTCAAAGATAATATTACGCAAGTTTTAATAAACAACGGTGCGGATGTTAACGCAAAAAATAACGAAGGTGAAACACCTTTGTTTACAATAGACAACATAGAAACGGCAAAATTATTAGTCGAACATGGTGCAAATATAAACGCAAAAGATAACTATGGAAACACCCCATTACATACAAGCCACGACTATGATACATTGAAATATTTAATAGAATGTGGTGCCGATGTAAACGCAAAAAACAATAATGGCGACACCCCTTTGCATTTGTATATAGACAAAGATAGACTTCCCAATAAAATAGAATTATTGATTGAACATGGGGCAGATGTAAACGAACAAAACAATGATGGTGATACGCCGTTGCATCGCGCCTACTCTGCTGGCACTATAAACCTGTTGATAAAACACGGTGCAAATGTAAACATCAAAAACAAAAACGGTTGTACACCTTTGCATTATGCATACGATATTGCATGTGCCAGATTGTTGATTGAACACGGTGCAGAGGCAGATACAAAAGACAACAACGGACTGTCACCACTGTTTTACACGCAAGAATTTGAAATATTAACCCCACCAAACGTAGAAAATAACAATCGTTTGGCTAAATTAGAAGAATTTTTGGTCGATAATGGTGCCGATATCCATGGCACACATACGGATGGTGGAACCTTGTTACACTCTATTCACAGTGTTAAAATTGCAAAAATGCTAATTGACCAAGGTTTTGATGTAAACGCACGAAACGAATATGGTAATACACCTATATTTTGCACAAACAACGTCAAGATTGTGAAATTATTCATTGAACACGGGGCAGATGTTAATGTTAAAAATAGTTATGGTAATACACCACTGATGGGTCAGGACATTTTTGACATTGCAAAACTTTTGATTGAACACGGGGCAGATGTTAACGCCACAAACAACAAAGGTAGAACACCTTTGCATTGCGTCTATAATAAAAACGTCGCCCAATTATTGATTGATAATGGTGCCAAGATAGATGTAAAAGATAACAATGGAAATACGCCTTTACATGCGTTAAATACCCCAGAAATGGTACAGTTTTTGATTGAACACGGCGCGAATGTAAACGCCAGAAACAATCAAGGTAAAACCCCACTGCATTGTTGTGAATGGGGCGAAGATATTGCAAAAATATTGGTTGATAACGGTGCGGATATAAATGCCAAAGATAATGACGGCAAAACGCCTTTGGATACAGTGGAAGATCCGGATATAAAAAAATATCTGCAATCTATCGGCGCAAAATAATATTGTAAAAAAATAACCCGATCGGGTTATTTTTTTATGTCTGTTTTATCTGTTATTTTTCAGATTTATTGTCAGCAAACATTTTTGCCACGGTTGGACTTTTTCTGGTCAGTCTTTTGATTGTCAATTCTTCCACTTTGTTGTTTGCTTTGTCCAAATTACTGCCAGAACCAATCAAGGCTTCTTTGACTTTTTGTAACCGTTTTATACTGTTATCTATTTCTTGGATTGCATCTGTAAATTTAGTTTGGGCCAATTTGTATTGTCTGCCAAACCCTGCCTTGAATTCTTCTACTTCTTGTTCAAACTTTGTTACATCTATATTGGTTTGTCTGTATTCAGCAATCTGTTTTTTGTATTCTGCATTCTTGGCCGCAGCATTTCGCAACAATGTTATCATAGGAATAAAGAATTGCGGACGAATAACATACATTTTGTCATATCTGTGTGATACATCTACAATGCCGTTATTGTACAAATCATTGTCAGATTCCAACATAGAAACCAAAACTGCATATTCGCAATTTTTCAAACGTCTGTCTTTGTCTAATTCAGCAAAGAAATCTTCGTTTTTATGTTTTGATGCGGTTAAATCTGCTTCATTTTTCATTTCAAACATCACAGAAACGGTTTCCACGCCATCTACATAATCGCGGAAGATAAAATCGCCCTTGGATCCGCGTTTGTCGCCCTCTTCTTTGACAACTTCATTGTCTTTTTCAAAGTAAGCATTAGGAAACGCAGCAGAACGTATTTTATTAAATTCGTTCAAACAATGTTGTTCCAAAGATTCCCCAATCATTTTAGTGGACATCTTGGCCTTCATGTCTTTATAGAATGCGATTTCTTCATCTTTCATTTTAATTTTAATATCGTATTCACTTTGCAAATTGCGTTTTTGTAATTCAGAATCTGCAGCAATCATTTTCAAATTGTTTTCCAATTCTGCAATTTTTTTGTCTTTTTCAAACAAATCTTCTTTGGTTTTATTTTGGGCTTCAATAACCGCAATTTGTTTGTCTTTTTCACTGGCATCCAGACGGGCTTTGAATGCATCAATTTGTTTTTGCAAATCTAACAAAGATTGTTCTTTGTCTTGCTTGGCCTGCATTTGCATCAATTTGATTTCGTTTTCCATCTGGGTTTGATGCTGATGAATTTGATCAGCCACGGCCTTTTCAAATTCGGCATTTCTGATTTGACTTACAATTTCTGCATATCCAGATTCATCTACTGTGAATACTGTTCCGCATTTTGGGCATTTGATTTCGCGCATATTTAATCCTTTTGTTGTTATGCGATTGTAATTATAATGGGGTAGCGGACAAAATTGGTCCGCAGCCTTTTTAAATTGCAACATGAATACGAATTGGTGTCCGCCCCGCATCACTTAACAGCATATCGCCACACGGCAACAACAATTCAGCACCACATTCCCCTAACAAACACTTTGATTCAGCATTTGTTTTTGTTTTCAATGCTATCCATGTTGTTAAATTTGCTTTGATTATCCCTGTTATAACAGATTTATCGATATGTTGGGTAGCCATAATTAAATGCACACCAACACCACGACCATAGGACGCAATAAATTGGACGATTTTTTCCATACTCTTTTTATTTGTAGCGATTAAATCTGCAAATTCATCAACCATAACTATGATACGGCCAATTTTATTTTTATCAGATTTTTTACAGTTTTTACGTCTGTGGTCGATAATTTCACAAATTTCCTGTAATTTAATAATTGCTTTATTTATATCAACAATAACTTCCCTGAATCCATTGTTGTTACATTTTGCAAAATCAACACCTTTGGTATCCATGATCACAATGGAATCTTGTGGTTTATGATTATGAAGCACAGATTCATATATTGTTTTTAACAGTTCTGTTTTTCCAGATCCTGTTTTTCCACCAATTAATATATGCCCTATTTTATCTAAATCTCTTACCACTGGATTTCCAAAAACATCTACACCCAACACAACAGGCAATTCATATTTAGATTGCAAAAATTCTTTGGTTTTCAGCAATTTTTTCAAATCTGGCAATTCTTGATTTTTATTTGGCATTTCCAATATAATCGAATTAGATTTTGGACAATATTCGGCATAACAGCCCATTTTATTTGCCAATTTCATATAATCGCTGTATCGTTCGCCCGGTTTAATATTATAAACAAAGTTTGTAACACGAGGACCGCTGATACATACATTTTCGTTTATTTTAACCATTTTTATCTCCTGTGGTTTTGTTTACACACATATTACAATTATCACGGGACAAAATCGGTCCACCAAAATTTAATTCATATATTTAATTTATATTATCTTATTATTATGTGTTTGAACCATTGTTCCTGGAACGCGATTTTTTCTTCGATTTGTTCATCTGAAAAATTTTTCCCCTGTGGAACAACTATCAATTTGTCATCATCGTCATTTGTTCTGTGAACAACAGCAATACAAACACCATCGAATTCTTGTTTTGCTTCATCAACCCCTAAAACATAGGCATCCAATTCTTCGCCATCACCAGACACAGTATTTGGTACAAAACCATAATTTACAGTATATATAAAACCGAATTTTGGATGTTTTGTTCCCAAAGGTCTGTCCATTTTTACATGAATTGGTTTACCTATTAAATTATATGGAAATAATGATTTATCAACTGTTTCAGACATTGCGCGCTCCCTTTTTTCGAAATATAAACCACGAAATTTGCGATTTCAACTTATTTAATTACAAAAATTTTATTGGACCAATTTTGTCTATAAACATATATACAATGAAAATGAAAAAAACAAAAATTTGAAAAAAAAGAGTCGAAAATGAAAATATGTGTATATCGTGGAACAAATGAAATTGGTGGTAACTGTATAGAAATATCTACAAATAAAACCCGTATTTTATTAGATATTGGAACACCATTATCATCAATGAATGAAAAGAACCCGCTGGAAACCTATAAAAATTCATGTTGTGGTGTATATAAAGAGGACACCCCAACCATAGATGCAATTTTTATCAGTCACACCCATCGCGATCATTATGGTTTATTGCCAATAATAAATGCAAAAATACCTGTGTATATGTCAAAAATTACACATGATATTTTAACCAAAATAGAACCTTTGTTGCCTGATGATTTTGATGTTTCTAATTTAGATATTCATGAAATTGATTCAAAACAAACAATTAAAATCAAAGATTTAAAAATCACTGCTTTTGCAGTAGACCACATCCCAGGCGCAATGGCATATGAAATAACAGACGGCAAAAAACGCATTGTTTACACTGGCGATTTCAGATTTCATTCAAATCAAAAATGGAAATCATGGGCTTTGGCAGATTTAGCCAACAATCCGGATTATTTGATAATGGAAGGAACCCGCCTGTCGCGCACCGAAGACATCGAAAAATATAACACGGAAAATTCTGTTTATCGTGCAATTACAAAATTATTGCTTAATTCACACAATATCGCATTTGCCAGTTTTTCTTCACAAAATCTGGACAGATTGGTTTCTTTTATCAAGGCCAGTATCGCATCAAATCGCACTTTAGTAATTGATCCATATACCGCCGCTTTGATGGATGTGTTTAATAATGTGTTTCCAACTGTCCCGACTGTTGATATGTTACCAAACATCAAAATATATTTTGGCACCAGTGAATCTATCGCAACAAAAATGAAAAAAAACGGTTTGTTTTATAAACACAAAAACAAGAAAATTACCAAGGAAGAAATATTGGCGAATCCCCACAATTTCATTTTAAAGCATAACAAGAAATTAACAGATTGGTTGTTAAAGAAAGGTGTTGATAATTATGATTTTGTTTATTCTATGTGGCATGGATATCTGGATTCGCAAAACACATGGGATGAATACAAAGAACATATAACAGAAATTCACACATCGGGGCATGCGGATGTTGCTAATTTACAAAAATTTGTAAAACGCATCAAACCCAAAACAATCATCCCCGTTCATACTGAATGTAAAAATGATTTCAAAGAAAAATTTAATATCAACACATTGGTATTAAATGATAACGAACCCATGAAATTATAGGAACAAACCATGTCAGAAAACAAAGAAAATCCAAAACCGAGAACCGGCGAATTAACCAACATCATCAACAGCAAAAATCTGGATGCTTTGCGTGAATACCTGAACAACACACCACGTGATATAGTTATGAAAAAAGACGAAAACGGACGTGATGCGTTATACGATGCGGTATTTACTGGTGATGTAAAAATTATTGATGCTTTAATAACATATGGTTTTGATCCCATGAACATAGACAAATTAACCGGGGCCACGGCTTTGCATCTGTCTGCTTCAGAAGCACATTTTGATGCAGTGGTATTGTTGTCGGATGTGTTAAGGTTGAATACAAACGCCACAGACAACGATGGCTTTACACCACTGTATTATGCATTTATGTTTTTAATAAATGAAGATGGTTCAATCAGTGAACCACATTTAGATGCCGCATGGGCTTTGGTCAGGAACGGTGCAAAATTTCAACCAAAAATGTTAGGCTTGTTACCGGAAATTGAACAATTACATATTGCCCTTATCAAAGATATTCATGTCATCATGCGCAAAAACCGCCAAACCTGTTTAAAATATGTACCAAATATGATCAAATTTTTACAAGATTCGTTAAATACATATTCTGACTTTTGCAAACGAACCGAGGGTAAATCTGACGAAGAAATAGAAAAGATTATTCAAACCAATTTCATGTCAGATACCCTAAATAAACCCACAAAAAATTTAGATTTTCTGTGGAAATAAAATTGGTTATGCAATTTTGATTTCTGTATCGACTTTGATGTTTTTTGCAAACATTTCATCATGCGAAACCAACAATATCGCCCCCCGATATTGATTCAGTGCATCTTCCAATATCGATATGCTTTTGATTTCCAGATTGTTTGTAGGTTCGTCTAAAATCAATAAATCAGGTTGTTCATTTCCACCCAAAACCGCGGCTAATGTTGCCTTTAACAATTCACCTCCGGACAACACGCCAGCGGTTTTCATAGCATCTTTACCACGAAATCCAAAATTAGCAGCAATTGCATGGGCATCATGTTTTAACACATTGGCAATATCCATTATATTTTCAATTATGGTTTTATTTTTATCCAACACAGACAAATCCTGATTCAAATATGCTATTTTGCCGAATGTTTTGACCGTTCCACCATTTGCCTTTAAATCTCCACGAATTATTTTCAACAAAGTTGTTTTGCCTGCCCCATTTTTACCCATTAAACGAACCCGCATTCCGCCATACATAGTAAAATCAAAATTATCAAAAATTTTGTTATCACCATATGCAAAAGATAAAGATTTAATTTGAATCAATTCTTTGCTGTAAAAACTTTTATTTGGCACGGGTATTTTAATTTTGTCGTCATGCATTTTATCCGTCAAAGATTGCTGAATCTGTAATTGTTCTTCCAATTTCTTTTGAATAATCGCACGTTTTTTTGCCTCGGTTTCTTGGCTTTTGCCCTTCAAAGCATTTGCAGCCAATCTACTGCGTTTGCCGTTTTTCATATCTTTCTTTTGCTTCGCTTCGTGATGTTGACGTGTGTTTTGTGCGATATTCAATGTATTATTTAATCGCCCTATTTCCTTTTGGGCATCAATATATTTGGAATACATATTTTCTTGTTCTGCATTTTTCTGGGTGACATAGAAATCATAATTACCGCCATATATTTTTATATAACCATTTGATATTTCCAAAATCTTGTCCATTTGCTGTAATAATTCCCTGTCGTGCGAAACAATCACAGCCCCAAACGGATACATACTTAAATCGGTGAAAAATTTTTGACGCGCATCAAAATCTAAATTATTAGTCGGTTCGTCCAACAATAGAATTTGTGCATTGCTATCAAAAGCACGCGCCAATTCATAACTTTGTTGTTCACCACCACTTTTAGAATCAGCCACATTTATTTGTTTTACCATATAAATTGACGCATTACGCACAACATCACCAGAATCAGGCAATATATCCCCCGCCAACAATTTTAACAGGGTTGTTTTGCCACAACCATTATCGCCTATGATTGCGACTTTGTCTGAATCATTAAAGACAATTGAAACACCGTCAAACAAATTGTTTGTTGAATCATATCCAAAAAATATATCTGATAAAGAAATATAAAACATAACAAAACCTTTAATGTTGTAAATTAAACTGACAAGCATATTTTCATATGCACAATTTTTAAATCAAGATTACAACATTATTTGCTCACTGGTTTTGTCCTTTGTTTTTATTACGCAACTTTATGCTAATATAAAAAACCCAAAAATCAAGAAAATATGATTATTGCCATTTTTTATTTATTATCTTTTGGTAATAATACAGCCTTGATTCTTCTGACACCTGCAGAACTGGATTCTTCTTTCAATATTTTGAAAGTTCCCAATTCTCCAGTATTATTAGCATGAGGTCCGCCACAAATTTCATGTGACCATTTACCCATTTTGTAAACTTTAACCACTTCGCCATATTTATCACCAAACACACCGATTGCACCGGAAGCGCGCGCTTCTTCAATAGGCATTTCAGTGCATTCAATTGGAACATTTTCAGCGATGGCCTGGTTCACTTGTTTTTCCACTTCTGCCAATTCTGCTGGTTCTATACGTCTGTCAAAAGACACATCAAAACGCAAACGTTCAGGTGTAATATTTGAACCCTTTTGCATAACTGAATCGCCCAAAATACGACGCAACGCAGCCAACATTAAATGCGCCGCAGTGTGTAAACGTCTGGTTTCAATAGAATCATCAGACAAACCACCTTTGAATTTTTGTTCTGCACCCGCGCGAGATTTTTCCTGGTGTTCTGCGAACAATTTATGAAATCCTTCTGCGTCTACTTTGACCCCGTATTCATTTGCCAATTCTTGTGTGAATTCCAATGGGAAACCAAATGTATCGTACAATCTAAACGTATCAGCCGCAGCCAATTGATTGTCTGTTACATTTTCCAAATATTTTTTCGCAATCTTCATCCCAGATTCCAAAGTGCGTGAGAAAATTTCTTCTTCACGATCCAAAGATTTGATAACAAATTCACGATTGCGTTCCAATTCAGGATATATATCTTTGTAATGTTCAATAACCACCTTGGCAATTTCAACCATAGAATGTGCCGGTGCATTCATTTGTGTCAAATAGCGATATGCACGACGGATTAAACGACGCAAGATATAACCTTGGTCTACATTAGATGGAACAATACCGCGATTATCACCCATAACAAAAGTTGATGCACGCAAATGATCCGCGATAATGCGATATGCCTTGTAATGTTCAGGTTCATATTTTGTTCCGGTCAATTCGCTGATTTTATCAATAATAGGTTTGAATAATTCTGTGTCATAAACACTGGAAACACCGTTCACAAAACAAAAAGCACGTTCAAATCCCAAACCGGTATCAACATTGTGGCGACCCAAACTGGTATAATTACCATCTTTGTCTTTGTGATATTCCATAAACACATTGTTCCAAATTTCAACATATTTACCACAATTACATGCAGGCCCACAATTTGGTCCACAATCTGGTTGATCGTGGATATAGAAAATTTCAGTATCAGGTCCACAAGGTCCAGTTGTTCCCGCAGGTCCCCACCAATTTTCTTTTTTACCATAAAAGAATATGCGTTCTTTTGGATAACCCAAACTTTCCCAAATTTGTGCAGATTCTGTATCGCGTGGTGCAGATTCATCGCCAGCAAAACAAGTAACAGCAATTTTTTCCTGGGGGATTTTTAAAACCTGGGTTAAAAATTCATGTGAAAAACCAATAGATTCTTTTTTGAAATAATCATTCAAAGACCAATTTCCCAACATTTCAAAAAATGTTAAATGGGTGGCATCGCCTACTTCATCAATATCACCAGTGCGCAGGCATTTTTGACAACTGACCAAACGTTTTCCCAATGGGTGTGATTCCCCCATCAAATAAGGCACCAAAGGATGCATTCCCGCAGTTGTAAATAAAACCGAAGGGTCGTTTTCTGGTATCAAAGATGCGGAAGCAATTTCATGGTGTCCACGTTTTACAAAGAAATCTATATAAAGCCTACGTAATTCATTTGCTGTCATTTTTTTTGCCTTTAACATTAAAAATTTTGTCGTTTTTTATGTGTGGTATTCTAAACACTCTTTTGATTAAAGTCAATAAAATACACATATTTATTGCTATATTTGAAACAATAAAAAAATGCCCAAACGGGCATTTCTTATGGCAATTTTTTCAAGGTGTCTAACAGCACCTCACCACCCTTAGTGCCACCACCACGTTCGGTATGCTCTTTGGGGTTAAAAGACATACCCCAGCATGCACGCCCATGATAAAAAACAACTCGGTCCGGAAATTCTGTTTCCAAATCATCAAAGGTTATTATTTTGCCGTTATAATTAAATCTCTCTGATTTGAAATATTCACGACCTCGCCCGACCAAAAATGTTTTTTCGCCACGCATTACCCCAGGAACAACAACATTAACAACAAAGTCTTTCATTGCCTTTATCACAGATAGCTTTGAGCCAATTTTCGTACTGACATTCCACTTACTTGAACGATATGCACATAATTCCAAATCACAAACATTATTAGCGATTTTTCTAATTGCTATATCTTCACTGTTATAATATTCAGACAATGCCTTTATCAGTTTACCAAATTTTTTGTATCTCCAATAATCATACCCACCTGTACCAATCAGTACAGGATTCAAATAATAGAAAGGATAATCTGTTTCGCCCTGAACAACACAATTTTTTGCTAAATCTTGCAGGGTTGTATTTTGCCAGTTTGTATATTCATCATCCCCGGCCTTAGGATTCAATGTCATAATATAAATCGGTGCATCCAGATCCCCAACAAATGGTTCAGACGGTAAATCAATAGTGAATAAAGTTGAACCACTGTTCCAATTGCGTTGTGTAACCAGCAATTGTTGTGATCTTAACATTTCGTAATCTTGTTTTGCGATACTTGTTTTTCCAACAATATCGTCACTATAAACATCAAAATTTTTCCAAAAATCAGTTAATCTTGACATGTTTAATCTCCTTGGCAGCGAACGCATTATAACACATTAAAAAAAATAAGTAAAAAAAACGGGGATTTTTTTTGTTTACATATTTTTTTTAGTATAATAGCATAATTGTATCGGTTATATTGCATACAAAGAAAGGATATATCATGAAAAAAATATTTGTAATTTTGGGTTTGTTTTTATGCGCTTGCGATAACAGCGACAAAAACAAAAGCGATTTTGAGAAAATGATTGATAATATGGCAAAAAATGACTATCAAGAATGTGTAAAATATGCATCACAGGAATTCAAAAACATTGATGTAACCGAACATAAAAAAACATGTAAATGTGTTATCGATTATATATATTCAGATGAATCTCCTGATGCTGGAAACGGCGATATTCCGGACAGATTTGCAATCGATTTTCGTGCATTCTTGAAAGACAAATGTGGCAATAATATTCCAGAATATACTCTGCGTGACATCCCAGAAAAATAAAAACTGCCCCGGTGGGACATTTTTTATTGTGGCGGAGTTCTAATAAATGACGGTATTAGATATGATAATTACAGGGAATATCAGGGATTTTGTTGACGTTATTTTTCATAATTATTTCTCTAATTTATCGACTTTAAACCAGTTACTTTGTAAAAAATTCACAAAATTAGGAAAAGTTAAAACCTCGTCATGATATGAAGTTGAAATTAAAGCTACATCAATACCTAATTTTTTTGCTGGTTCAATATCAAGAATATAATTATCTCCTACAACGCATATATCCGGATTATATAAATTATATTTTTCTATAATATCTTTATAACAATCTCCCTTGTTTGTACAATTTGTTTCAGAAACAGCAAAAATATCAGTGACATTTGAAATTAAATTCAATGAAGATAAGACACGTATTATATGTTCTTTTGGAGAGAAAGAAACAACAAAAAGATTTATGTTTTTACTTGTTAACAAATTATTAAGTGCAAGATCAGGGTGCAATGCACTATAATCAAGTTTGTTATGAACATTATTATAATATGTTTGTTTATCTATACCAAAATAGTTTAACGCATCTAAAATATTAGGGTGTGCTAATTCAAATTGAGATAATTGACGAGAATCCATTCCTGTGGCATTAGACAAAAACGCACTTGCCAAATTATCAATTTGGTTTGTTAACCCGATGTTTTTAGAATATAACGTTCCGTCTAAATCAGAAATAATGGTTGTTTTTTTCATGTTATTTATGATAATCTTATGACGAACAAAAATAAAGTTAAAAATTTATGCGATTACCAAAAATAAATGAAATTATAGCTCCTGACATCAAAACAGCTATTGATGTTGCTTTCGATAATTATGATAAATTTGCATTTTTTCATAATATAGAGCTTAAAGATGTAAAAAAAAGATTCAGAATTTTTAATTACAAAGGAAAAGTTTATGTTGTAAAACAAGCAAATAAAGCAAAAGCAAGAAAAGAAATATCAAATGGTCGTTGTATAGCTAAAAAAATAAATGGTTTAGTTGTATCTGATATAATGTTGCATGTTGTAGAATCTGAACTAATTGAAACAAAAAATGGCTGTTTTTTGATTTCTGAATATAAAGGCAATACTCTGCATGAATATATTTACAACAATAAAAAAATACCGTTATCTAAAGAGAGTTTTATAAAAATTTTTGAACAAATTTTACAGAAAGGCATAATTCTCCCAGGATTTTTACCAAGAAATCTTATTTTGAATAAAGATGGATTGTTTCTATTAGATTTAGAAAACGTTTTTTATACCAAAGCAGTAAAATTTTTATCAGAATATATCTCTTTTGCAGAATTTATAAATAATTGGTCGTGTTTATATGCCAGAGAAGATTTGTTGAATTTTGTTTCTAAATATCAGAAAAACATTAAGAAAAATAATCAAATCGGATCTTTTGAAAAAGAATACGCATTGCTAACTGGATGCGACGAAAATAAAAGCGGATTAAAAAATGAGATAGAAAATATAATTATGGTAGCAGAATCCGGTAACAGAATTTCTACTAATGAACATATGATAGCTAGTGATTTAGGGCATCTTGTTTCTGATACATTCCCGCGGTGCATAGATGTTATTCATGATTTATTACTGTATAAAATACAGAAAGAAAAAAGCGAATTGCACAAATATTTAATTTTGATGACAACTTATTATAAATTCTATATGGAAGCTTTAGGTAAAGAATTTGTTTCTCAAAAAGGGTATTTATTGTTGCCTATGTTTTTAGTCATAGACAAAAAAATGGGGGTAATAAATGAAAAAGACCTTAATACAGTGAAAAATGCGTTAGAGCTCACTATGAAAATAGCAAAAAAATTGCCTAAAAACAGTTTGTCTTATAGCTATTTGTTTAAAAATAAAAGTTTGCGCGAACAACTCTCCGATGCAATATATAAAAATATCATAAATTTGTTGCCTATTTCTAAAATCAGAAAAAGTCGGGCAAACCTAACACAAGTGGTTGATTGTGTTCAAGAGATTTCTGAAAAGTTAACTTTTTTTGACCAAGTCTTTTATTTTCAATAGCAATGATTGTTCATCAAATTGAAAATATTTTTTCAATTCATCAAAAGTTCCACTACAACCGTGTAAAAAACCGTGAGAAACTATCATGCAAGGTTTGTTATCATTTGGATATTTAAAAAAAGTGGATGATATGCATGCTGGTAAAAAATCGGGGTGACCGTTGTAAATACATAAACATGGTTTATCTTTTGTAAATTGTTTTACAAAATCTTGATCAAGCATATTCGGTGCTGTAATATTTATAATTTTTGCTTCGATTTTATGTTCTCTTAGTATTGGTAATACATTGTACGCGAAAGTTGAGGTTATACCACTTGTCACTAATATAATATCTGGCTCTATAACTTTTTTGTGCCCGATTTCATACCACGGATTTATTTTATTAGGAACAAAACCAATTTTTGGTAAATGGTCAGAATTTACACTGTGACACCTTATATAAAACAAAGAATCATTATTCACAAAAGCATAATTCATACATGAAAAAAAATCTTCCGCATCAGATGGTTCTAAAAACGTTGAGTTATTTAACCAATTAAAAGAAAATGATTGAGAAACAGATTGGTGGGTAGAACCATTCCTGGAATTTGCTATTCCACTTTTATCTGCGGTTATAATCATATGACTTTTCCCTTGAGAAGCAGCATGTACTTGATCTAATGCTCTAAAAGAAAAGGCCTCTGTTGCGTTTATGTGTATACGTGCTTCAGGATCTGTTACAGAAATGCCGTGTGCCATAGCATACATATGCTGTTCACGCAAACCCACATCATAATAATTCTTAATATCCTGCAAATTACATTCTATGATTGAATCTTTTTGCATCAAATCGGCTGTCAAGAAATAGAAATTATTAACATGGTTGTCTTTAATATATTTTGATAAAAGTCTATAATAATATGTGGTAGCTTCGTGTTGCCCGACATTTTTATAGGAATCTAACGAAAGGTTTACATATTTTGGAGATCTGACCACAGTTTTTGCAACATAGCATTTGTGAGTGTTTTTTTTGATAATTTTTAATAAAGAATCTCTGGTCACATTGCTGGATTGTAAAATAGTTTCTTTGTCATAAATCATTTTGCGGACAATATCATGAGGGCAATTACTTATGGTGTGGTAACCACAAAAATTTTCTTTTTCCCCATGTAATCCATTGCCTTTTATAGTATGTGCGATGATAAGTGTCGGTTTTTTCTTATAGGTGCACGCAACTTGATATGCTTTTTTTATTTCATTGATATCATGCCCATTTATTTCAATAACATTCCAACCATATCCGCGCCAAATCATAGCAATATCAGAATGCGAGTTAAAATCGGAAACAGGTCTAGATAATTGTTTGCCATTCTTATCAAGTATACAAATTAGATTGCTTAAATTTTGATTAGCTGCATATCTGGCAGCTTCACTAACATTGCCTTCTTGTTCTTCACCATCACCCAAGAAAACCCACGTTTTGAAGGTGTGTTTCCGTTGTTTTGATACAATCGCACTGCCTATGCCATAAGATAAAACCATTCCTAAAGACCCAGAAGGTGTAATGTCAATTCCTGGAATTTCAAACATGCATTCGTGTCCTTGAAGTCTAGAATTTATAAAACGATATGTTAATAATTCTTCAGGTTTTACCCAATTAAGTAACGAAAATAAAGAATAGCGCAAAGGCCCAAGGTGACCTCGTAATAACACACGATCTCTATCAGGATGTCTTGGATTTTTTAAGGAAAATTTTAAAAAACCACCAAAATATAGGGTGGTCATAAGTTGTAATGAAGATAAAGAGGCACCAAGATGACCTGATTTTGAATTTAGACAAACTTTTGCAATGTTAAGAGCTAAATATTCGCAAATATGATTTATATCAGAATTATTTTTATTCACGACATTTATAAAATTTAAAGTATTCATAAAATGCTCCCTTATTACAACCAAAGCGATGATACACGATATGAATATTATTTGCAAGTAGCAGTTGATTTTTAGGTTTTTTGCCGCTACCATAACTTCGTGTTGAACCAACTATTTCGCATAAATATGAGGTAGTAAATCATGAAAAAATATTTTTTTGATCCAATTTCACCAAATTTTGATGTTTTTGTAGATTATATAACTAAATTAAATGATAAAGTGGAACAATACATAAAAACAAATATGGCTCGTGTCCCCAGTTCTATAACTGAGAAGTATTCGGATTTATTAGAAGATGAAAATTTATCAGAAAAAGGTGAAGATTTAGATGCGGTGTTTTCCAGATTGGCATATTATTCACAGGGTTTAATAAGATGGAATCATCCAGGAGCATTAATCAATGTGAATCCTCCTGCTTCAATTCCTTCAACCGTGGCATCCAGTTATTTTTCTTTGTATACTCCTAATGGTGCCCAGGATATGTCAACTGGTTATTTATTAACTACAGAGCTGGCAGTTGTTAAAATGTTGAGTCAGTTGGCAGGTATTGATTATAAACAATCTGGTGGATATTTTACTTTTGGTGGCAAGTCAACTAATATACATGCAATAAAACATGGATTACAAAGAATTTCAAAAGATTATGCAACTAATGGTTTGTCTGGTAATATAATCACATTTTCTTCTACTCAGGGGCACCCATGCCACGCAGAGGCTTGTAATTGGTTAGGTATAGGAGATAAAAATTGTGTTCGTATATCTACTAATAAAATGGGTGAAATAAATCTTGAAGAACTTGAACAAGCCATGTCATTCGCCATAGAACATGGTAAAAAGATTGCTTGTATAACTGTAAATGGTGGTACAACCATCCAAATGACCATAGATCCAATAAAAAAAGTTGTAGATATCAGAGACAGATTAGTAAAAAAGTACAATTTGGAATATATTCCACGTATTCATGTTGATTCTGTTATTGGTTGGGTATGGTTGTTTTTCAAAGATTATGATTTTAATACAAACCCACTTAATTTTTCAAACAATGCTTTACAAAAACTTAAACGACAAATGTTACGTATCAGTGAAATAAAATATGCTGATTCTTTTGGTGTTGATTTTCATAAAACTGGTTTTGCACCTTATTTATCATCGGTGTATATTACAAAAGATAAAACAGAAATTTTTGAACAAAATCATTACAAAGGCATCTCATACGATGAATTGGAATATGGAAATTATTCGCCGTTTCAATATACATTGGAATTATCAAGACCGCTTAATGGTCCGCTTGCAGCATATGTAAATTTAAAAACTTTCGGTATAACAGGATTTCAAAAAATTATAGGTAATTTGATGGATACATCTGAATATCTGAAAGAATTACTAAATAATACAGGTAGATTTGAAGTCATAAATGATAATGATAGTGACGGATTTGTCACATTGTTTGTTGCTAAAGAAACCAAAGATTCACCGTCTTTCTTTGAACTGAATAATTTGTCAGCTGCGGAAATCGAACAATTTGGTCAGTACAGTTACAAATTTTACCTGTTTTTGTTGGAGAAACAGAAAAAAGGTGAATGCTGGTTCGCTATAGATTATTCTACTGGGTACCATAGATTGTCCGATGGTAAAAAACTTGGTGTATTAAAGGCATATCCAATGACACCATATTTTGATAAAAAGGCAGCTGAAAAATTAGTCAAGGATGTTATGATTTTCCAACAAGAGTTTGATAAAGTTAAAGATACTTTTGTAGTAAAAGAGGTTCCACATAAACCAAGACCATTTGTTTACAGATAAAAAGGACGTTAAAATGAAGTCAGGATATTATGTTTCCGCATTTGTGTGTTGTAATGAATTACAAAATGTATTAGATATAAAATTACGGCACGATCAAACCATCGCACTATGGTATTTTGATGGTGATAAAAATGTTAAATTGGTCAGATATTGGGAATTAGAACGTATCTCTGGGTATAAACAACATCCAAAAGCTTTTTTTGATACAAAGGCCTTTTTTGAATTGTTGCAAACTTTATTGCACCAAGAAAATTTATCTTTGGATGATATAAATGATATTTGGGGTACCAAGGAAATAGAAAAAAGTACAGAATATAGAGATTTTTTTGCTAACACAAATATCGCATTCCACAGTATCGCTCATATGATGTCTTGTATGTATTACGGTAATTCACAGCCATTTAGCACTGATATGGTTTTGCTGAGTTTGGATGCTGGGCCAGATAGCCAGTTTGAAGAAAATGCATATGATAAAAATTTCTATGCCGGTGGTGTTATTAAAAACGGCAAATTAGATATATTCCCCATAGAGTCCCCTGCGAGATTTTGGAGTTATTCTTTCAAAAAATTCAAGTTACGTGAAGGTACTTTGATGGCTCTTGCTACAGCGGTAGATACTGAAATAGATTTTGATATTTCAAAATTTGATGATATATCTTTCTTTGATGATAGTACAAGAATCAAAGCACGAAAAATTGTGGACGAAATAGCTGATTTTGTATTCAGTTCTAAATTGCCTGAAAATGCAGATAAACGTTTTTCAGAAGAAGAACATAAAATCAGTGCTGTTATGAAAAATATAGTTAATTTATCGCAACGCATAGTAGAAAGGAATATTGACAATATTATTAAAAAATATAATTTGGCACCCGATAAAACGATTATTGCTATGGCTGGTGGTTTCGCATTAAATTGTCCAACAAACTCATATTTGTTACAAAAATATAAATTCAAAGATTATCAGATTCCTCCATGTACAAGCGATACTGGAATTGCGGTTGGTACTGGTATAGCTGGTTTCTATAATGGCATGAAAGACAAACCTGTAATAGAATTCGATTCCGCATATTATGGTCAGCCCACAGGATTTGATGAACAAGTGCTTGAAAAATATAAAAATTATATAGATTCTGTCGATGATGTAACATTACAAAATGTTGTCCAAGATATTATTGACGAAGCTGTTATAGTATGGGTCAATGGTAATTCTGAAATAGGTCCGCGTGCATTGGGGAATAGATCATTGATTGGTGATCCTCGTTATATACAAACCAAAGACATTTTAAATACCATTAAAAAGCGTCAATGGTGGCGTCCAGTCGCTCCCGTTGTATTGGATGAATATGGAACAGAATGGTTTGACGATTATTTTTATTCACCTAATATGTTGCTTAATTTTGTCGTTAAATCGCAGTACAGAGATAAAGTACCTGCAATATTGCATTTTGATAATACTGCACGTGTTCAAAGTGTTTCCAGTGATAGTAATTCTATGCTACATGAATTATTGATGGCTTTTTATAAAGAAACAGGTGTACCAATATTGTGTAATACATCACTGAATGATGCTGGAGAACCAATAATAAATACTTTAGACCAAGCAATTGCGTTTGCTTTACACAAAGGTATCAAATATGTATATTGTAATGGAAAAAAACGTATACAATTAAAAACAGATACCGATGTATATGGCAAGGCTTTTGATTACCGTGATGAATACTTTTTTGCGCCAAAGAATAATGTTGATATAGAAAGTATTGTAAAAAAACAAAATCCGTTTAATTTATCTATCAAAGAATTAACATACTTTTTTGACAATCCAAATTTATTCTCGAAATGCGATATAACAAAGAAAGAAGATGCACAATTTGTAAAAGAACAAACTGCACAATATCTAAAGAATAATCCAGATGCATTGCAAAGATAATATCGATTTTCCAAGGATAAATACGGACAAGTTGTCCCATTTTGCAGGGCAATTCGGGAAGCTGCCAAACTACTATCAATGCGTTATTTTTTATTTGACCATCAAAAACCATTTAATTGGTGCCAAAAATTATGCTGATTATGATAAATATTATGCTTTATGTAGACAATTGTACCCACTATTAAATGACAAACAGAGTTTTTTTAATGTGATAGAATCTTTTGTTGGCAAATGCGCAACAATGTATGTTGGTAATGACTATATGTCAATTTTTACACAGATTATTAACCCCCAAGATAAATCAGATTTATTCATAAAAACACTTAAATTAAATACGATTTTATTCAACAATCATTTGTGTCCATTGGTATGTTATGCTTTCGGGAAATGGCAAATTGATTCAAATATAGCACCAACATTATTTTATAATATATTGGAATTAACAGTAATGTCATTGTACAGGGTTGTGCCACATACTGCACCACAAGTAGAGGGGAATTTACTGAATGATACGGGTGGAATATTTGATATCTATAAAACATATGATAATAAATTAGTCAGGAAAACCCCAAAAAGTTATGCTGCGTTTTCGTTTTTAGCCCAACAAGAGTTTGAATCTTATAAATTTTTTTCTCAAAATTCAGAATTACTTGAATATTTGCCAGATGTGTATACGCTTGACACACAAAATATGGTTTTATCGCATTCCTTTATAAAAGGGGATTCTGGGGACTATATGTTAATGAATAACAAGCTTATAACAGATGTTCAAAAACGTGATTTAGCCAAATTTTATGATATTTACTTAAAAAATCCAGAAATGCGTTTTTTGGATATTCATCCTGGCAATTTTATATGGAATACTGAACAAAACAGGTGGTTGTTTATAGATATGGGATTGATACCATATATTGGTTCTGAATATTATAAAAAATCGTGTTTTAATGAATATTATCACGACGTATGGGAAACAAGATTATGGCAAATAGCACACATACCTATAAGATCATTCGATTATGGGGTGTTTCAAGTGTAATTGTCAAAAAACATAAAATGTCAATTTTTTTTGATAAAGACTTGAAAAATAAAAATATAGGTATACAATATATCGTATAATAAACAATTAAGAGGTCTTATAAATGACAGATATTATTGATAATACTATCAAGGTTATGCTTAAGGGCGCTGCAGAGCACACAGATGTTTCTGAAATCAGGGCTAAGTTAGAAAGCGTAGCGAAAGAAAAACGACCATTGCGCGTAAAATTAGGGTTGGATCCATCTGCTCCAGATATTCATATCGGACACGCGGTTGTTTTACGCAAAATCAAACAATTACAAGATTTAGGTCACGAAGCTATAATTATCATAGGTGATTTTACTGGGATGATAGGTGATCCTACAGGTAAATCTAAGACCAGAAAACAGTTAACACCTGAACAAGTTAAACAAAATGCTGAGACGTATAAGACCCAAATATTCAAGATATTAGATCCGAAAAAAACAACAGTTCGTTTTAATAGTGAGTGGTTGGGAAAGATGACATTTAAGGATGTGATAGATTTGTCTGCAAAAACAACAGTGGCTCGCATTTTAGAACGTGACGACTTTAATAAACGTTACACTACGGGTCAGCCGATTTCTGTTCATGAATTCTTTTATCCGTTGATGCAAGCGTATGATTCTGTTGCAATCAAAGCTGACTTGGAATTAGGTGGAACAGATCAAACCTTTAATATTTTGATGGGGCGTAATATTCAAAAAGATTATGGTCAGGAACCTCAAATTACTTTATTCATGCCAATCTTAGAAGGAATAGATGGTGTTGAAAAGATGAGTAAAAGTTTAGGTAATTACATAGGTGTTAATGAAGCTCCATATACAATGTATGAAAAGGTAATGAAAATACCTGATAATATGATTATAAAATACTATGAATTAGCAACGGATTTGCATCCTGATGCGGTGAATGTCATTAAACAGCGGTTGCAAAATGGGGAAAATCCTAGAGATATAAAAATGGAATTGGCTAAAGAGATAACAACTCTTTATCACAGCGCGGCGGATGCGCTCAAGGCAGAAGAACGTTTTAAAACGGCATATCAACAACAACGCGCTCCGGATGATGCACAAATTATTAGTTACTATGAGGGTGATGATGCTTTTATTGCTTTGGTGCGAGCAATATCTTCATCTGGTAAATATAAATCAAATGGAGAAGTAAGACGTTTAATGTTACAGGGTGCTGTTAAGGTAAATGGTCTCAAAACACAAAAACAAGAAGATGTACCAGAGATAAAAGACGGCGATATTGTTCAGGTTGGTAAAGGGCAATTTTTCAGAATAGCTAAAAAAAAAGTTTCTGAAGTAATGCAGGTAGAAAATGCATTAACAAAAATTGTTCAGAATGTGCATACAAAATAAATCGTGTGATGGCATCACATTTGAGGAAAATCACCCCGGGGCTTGCCCCGGGGTATTACGTTTGCAGAATAAAAAACAAACCGGCTATTCAGGGCTGGTTTGATAAATTTGGCGATATACATTGGAAATATCGTTGTCAAAAATCGCCAGAGACTGGGCAAAAAAGAACACCCCGTGGAATCACCACGGGATGTCTGATTTTACTGGCGGATGGGGAGGATTTGTAATTCCCAACTTCGTTGGGCCCCTTTCACTACGCTTCGCTTCGTCCCGAACCCAGAAACTTCGTTTCAGCGCCTAATCCCAAATCACCATTTCAACACAATAAAAAAAATGCCCCGGTGGGACATTTTTTATTGTGGCGGAGTTGTAAGAAAGAACGGTATTAGATATGACAAATACAGGGTATTTGCAGGGAAATTTTGCCATTTTTGACACATTTTTATGCAAATTGCTTATTCACCCAACAACCCTAAACACTCTAACACAAAATCAGCCATGGTTCGTGCCACGGGTATTGTTACCGCATTACCAAACAGTTTATACTTTGCACTGTCTGTAAGATTTTCTGGGAAAGAAAACATATCTTTTCGGCCTTTTTTAAACCCGTAATTTACAAATCCTTGCAACTTTCCCCATTCATTCGGTGTCATCATTCTAATATTTTTGTTGTTTATAGGAGACTTCTTCAACATAGCTTCCTGCCCAGCATACTTCTTACCGTTTTGCACATCCAACACCAAGTTCCTTTCTTTACCAGACCCACCTGTTGCCAAAATAGTATTTGCGATTGGATTAGGAATGTCTGGTGTATTCACGATTCTATAACCAAAACCATGCCCCTTCTTTTTTTCCCTTTCTGCATGTTTTTCTAAGGTTTTCAAATATCCAGAAGACAAAAAATATTTTGGCTCAACTTCTTTATCTAGCAAATCGTTTAAAGATTTATACAAATGAATGTGCTTGTTCTCTGATGGTGTAGATGTTGGCAAATTCTTTATCTTTGATTTATAACGACGTTTGTCAAAAGCTATCATATAGACGCGTGGGCGATTTTGTGGCACCCCGAAATTTTTAGAATTTCTAATAAAATCCTTGGAGTTGAAAATAGGTTCACCAGTTTTTGGGTCCAAAGCAGCCCCAACAACGTGGTAACCCAATTCTTGTATCAACGTCTTTAAAATTGTTTTAAAAGTATTGCCTTTATCGTGTGTTAACAGATTATCAACATTTTCCAAAACCAGACATTTTGGACGCCGTTTCATACCCTTTATAATGTCGCGAATTGCAAAAAATATGATTCCTTTTTCCTCGTCTTTAAACCCAGCTTTCTTCCCAGCACGGCTAAAGGTCTGACAAGGGAATCCAGCCGCTAAAACATCACAATCAAGGTTCTTCGTTTTTTTCTTGAAAGCTTCCGAAGTTAAGTCATTGGTAGGATCTTCACCATATAGATGTTTATACGCAGCACAAGCATTGGGTTCTATTTCCGCAGACAACACATTGTGAAAGTGTCCTGTCATCTCAAATCCGTGCCGAATTCCCCCAATTCCAGCACATAAGTCCATAATCGTAAAAACAGACATAAATTTCTTCCTCTTGCTTTAAGAGAACTTTACATCATGTTCCTGGGCAAGGCAATACAATTTTTGCAATATTCTTGCTTGTTTATCGCTTGGCACCGCTATTCGACCATTTGCCATAGAGGTTAATACACCATATTCTGTAATACCTTTCTCATCACTTAATAGTTCCCTGTGTTTTGTATAAAAAGTTAACAACACTCGCCAATGTTCAGGAGGAATATTAACAACAAAAACCGTTGCTTCCATTCCGTTAACCATTTTTGCTTCTTTACGGGCTGCTTTCTTATCAGTTTTCTGTGTTTCTTCACTAACAGATATCTCATCTAACACGTCTGCAGGCAAATCCAAATCTATTTTGGAAATATCATTCTCCCATAGTCCCTTCATTTTGAATTTTTCTCGCCAATCCGCTGGATTTGGGTAATGGTCCAACATAAAACGTCTGACGGCTTTTATTGAGATATCTATTGCCTTTTCAAACGGCTTATGAATACCCTGTCTCGTCCAAACAAATTCAAAATCAAGAAAACGACCTTTTGATAAAACATATTTGTTTAACAAACCTAAAGCATATGCTTTATATTCTGATTTTACAGAACGGTTTTCTTTATACCAATCTGTATCAGCAATCATTTCATCAGTCTTTTTCGCTAATATAACTTTTGCTATCAATTCATGAAAATAATTATCGTTTATCGAGGATTCGTCTTGTTCTATTTTCTTCTCTACATTATCAGCAAAGTATGCGAATGCCAATTGTTGTTTATTAGCTATATACGGTGCCCCCTGGAAAATCGCCTCTGTTTTTGCCAATATGATTTTATCTATCTTTTGTTCTTTAGGGTTAAAACGTTGAAATTCATTCTTTTCGCTTTGCGTCTTACCACAATCCACTTCGTACTGACCACGAGTTCGTTCATAATACCATCTCGTTTTATTTTGTTTTCCATCAACTGATGGTGTCCATATTCTTTGTGATATTTCCTTGAACTTCTTATGGAACTCGCTGTTTGAGAAGAAATCGGATTCTTTAACAGGATTTTGTGTGTTTGCAAATCTGGCAACTTTTTCTACAAAATCTGAATATTTATCTCCGTCTTCTACTACAGATAATTTCATCTGTACGGAAACATTCGTTAGATCTTTTTTACTTTCCCATGCTGTATGAATAACATTTGTCGTCTGTCCCCCATTAACGATTTGAAAACCTCTTGCTGATTGCAAATACAAGTCGTCTCCTTCCCTCTTAAATTTAGGTTCAGAAGCTGTACAGGTTAAACCATTATTATATGCAAAAAAACGTTCTGGTGCTTCCTCGATAGTGATTAACATCCCTTTATTAATTTTCTTTTTTAACTGCAAAAATGTGCGCACATTTTGCTCTAGCAACTTTTGACCAAATTCTTCGTATATTTTAGCTAATGTTTCTGCTGGCATTATAGCAAGATACGACATATAGTCTGCACAGCCTTCACAAATAGCTGGCAAACACTTTAGGCCTTTATGGTCTTTTGTCGTTTCACAAAAATCCACTTCCAAGTCTTCAAATGATGTTTCTGATGTTTTGATCTGAAAAATTCTGTTAATGTCGAAAATTTTAAAAGAGTATCTTTCTTCGTCCATTCCTTTGAGAGTAATTTTTGCATCTTTTTTGTTCAGTGTTCTGGTAATTAATCCATTGGTTAGCAACATAAATTCTACAGTTCTGGCACGCGGAAAATTATCGAAAATCTCTTTGGCGACCAATGCTGCTGGATCTGTGGCCTCCATCTCAACAAACAATGGTTTTTCTGGATCCGTGGCAAGTTCTAAGAAATTTCTAAGTGCTTTGAATTTACGCTCATAAATTTCTTTTGTAACAGTTTGAATTTCATCGGTATTAAAGAAATCACACCCAATCAAAGTAAGTAATTTTCGATCCTCATCCCATGCACACCCAGAAATTTCGAAATTTTTATTTGGGGTTTTGGCTTCCCAAAAACCTAATATCGGATCCGTTATATCCGCATCTTGCATTAAATATATTGATATATATTCCAAAAATTTATCTGACAACGTGCCATCACTTGCAACAAAATTGCCCCGGACCGTTTCCAATACATCTTGGTACATATCTTGTAATGTTATGCTCGCCATTTTTATTTCCCTTTGTTAAATGTGCACAGAAAATCCGTTATAGAATCTAGCTTCAGTTTATATTTTACGTTCAGTATTCCAGAAGGAATATTGCTAGAAATTATCCGTGGAAAACCTGATACCACTTGGTAATACTTCACACCCACATCCTCAAACTGTATAAGATTACTGCAAGGTGCCATGATATTAAAATTCAACGATAACAATTTTCTTTCAAATCGTGCTCTTAATTCAGCATCATCACCAAAACATCCTGTAATCACTTGATTGGCCATATCTAAAATTGTTTGTCCCGAATTTTTACCTTCAACAAATTCATATACTACGAGTAATAAATCCTTTGAATCAACCGCTTCTAATTGATTCTCGTTTGATATGGATATCGTTTCGTCGTCACTAGTTCTTGCTTTGATTTCATATAAATTTTTCGAAAAAACGAAGTCGTGCGGATTTCCGTCTGGTCCTAACCACGCATCTAACACCTCTTCTGGAGAGATTTTTATAGACACCAAAAATTTAAAGAACTGTAATTCTCCCATCAGTCCCATCTGTTTTCTAAAATCCATTGTATTCTTTTTTATTGCCGACCAAAAATATACCCATTGTTCTAACCGGTTAGAAATATTATTGATATACTTCTGCTCAGGTTCTACTTTTGGTACCTCCGCTAAATCTTGACATAAACGCGTAAAGATTTCTTTATTAGAACTATCTTTTAATAAAAGCACAAATTGAACCAACCCCAAGCGTTTACGTTCAAAGATAGTTATACCATTAAGCTTCAACTGTTTTTCTCGAAACTGTGTATGTGGTGTAGTTTCGATTACGAAAGAAAGTTCGCCATCAGAAGACTTTTCTATAAGCAATGGCAAGTTTTCATCAATTCTTCTATATGCACCCTTTTGTATCGTATCAAAATCAACCATTTTGTGCCTCCATTTGTTCTTCTTTTAATTCTTCCTCTATTTCCTCGTATTCGGTGCCAAGATGTCGTCTGACCTGTTCGTTCCAAGCATAACCACGCAACGGTTTTGTCAAAGGATTATTGTAACTACCAGGGAATGTCACTGTTAATAGCGGAACACTTTCCTTATCCAACTGTTCATCACTATTGTAAACATCTGCTATATTGATCAGCAACAGCGGCGATTTTCTGTATTCGTCTCGTATTTTGAGACGTAAATTGTCTATATTTTTATCAATATTAAACTGTTCTAATCCTATTAATTCATCTTCCTTTGTAGACATACTAATTCTTGTATCCCCAGAATCCTTCCTGTAATGTCTAGTCCCTTTACAAACCTTGAATTTCCCTAATGGAATACTATTCTTTTTGCTATCACGACTTATCAAACCAATACTCCAATTTAATTGTTCGTTTAATTCCAAATACTTTATGAAATACTCATTTGAATAACGCTTTTGTATTGCAATAGGATACTTTTTTAATAAATCAATAACACAAGTAGACGCAACAGAGTCCCAATAATACCCATTGTCTGTTTTTATATGTGTATCAGGTAGTTTTTTTATAAAGTTTTCAAGTGCGTCCATTGCTTGCTGTTTGTTATTATCGTTTATTCCAGAAGTTATGTTAACATCTCCATTTTCAAATAATTTTCCATCTAATCTTAACCCTTCATCATAACTTGCATTACGAGCTTTTTTGGCGGCAGTTAAAACTAACTGAGATGCGGGGTGCATAGCTATTTTTATTAAGAAATTTATAGGTTCTGCTTCTACTTTCTCCATTTCTTTAATGCTTTTTAATAAATCAAGCGAAGACGAGGTAGCATATTTGAAGCTGTTTATACAGTTTTCTGGCATAAATATGCGACACAAGTCTTCAAATCTTGGCCTATATCCAAACCAACGCCCCATCTGTAACAAAGTGTCACATGCTCCGACGTTCCTAGTAAAATAACTTACACTTAAGTCTTCCAGCGTAAAACCTCTAGCCAAAGAATTTCCACCAACCGCTATAACATTGACTCTTCCTTTGTCTGGATAAACAATTTCCTTAACACCAGAATACGCCCCCCCAACTTGTATCGTATCAACTACCTGTATCAACTGGTTCAGAACATCTTTCCACGCAAAAGTTTTGTTATTTTTGTTTTGTCCCCAGTGACCTCCATAAGTACCATCATACCCGTCACCACGCATTGTCTCAAACAATTCCTGGAAAGGTGCAATATATTCTATGTATTCTTTGGTATTGGTAGGTAATTTTGCATAATTTTTAACCTTATTAGCAGTATCTGCTACAAAATCTCTCAAAAGTTCCACCACTTTCTGGTGAACAACTCTTAACCGGCTAACATGAACAAGCATACTGTTATTTCTATCTTCGTCTAAACGCAAATCTCGTATAGCAACATTCATCATAAATAATCTTATCGCATTAGCTAAAGAAGTAGGTATCTCGTTCGCATATTCACTGACATCGGCTGATACTTGTTTAATTGGAAACGCTTTTTCCCAATCAGAAATCTCCACCAAAAAATCCGAATAATTATCCTCGTCTCCTCCAAATATTTTTTCTGCACCAATATATGCCTGTGGTGCCTTTAAAGCTATAATAAAATCCTTCGGATATAGGCTTACTCCATACTGTGTTTGTTTACCTTCCTCTATTTGTTCATATAATGGATCAATAAAAACATTCGCAAAAGGCGTGGCGGTATAGCCAACATATGCTTTTTTACCAAATTTTTCCAATATTTTGCGAATAAGACCGTTTATTTTTGTTGGATCGTTTTCGTCTCTACTTGTCGATACAGATGCCATATCGGCCTCATCGTCTATAATCAATACCGCGTGCTCTTTAGTTTGTTTTCCCTCTAACCAATTAAGAATTTCTTTTAATACCGTAGAATTTTTCTTAACAACCAAAATTTTGGGTACTGATGTATTACCTAAATTTAACGGCTGCAAAGCTTTACGTTGATTAGATTTGAAATCGGCATCATACAATGTCATACAAAAAGGTGTTTTATCTTCAAATCCAGATAACTCCCTATATTTGCCGACTCCAATTCTGTTATTCGCACCATTAATAGGATCTTCTCTCACACCAATAAAAGCTTCTCGTAATCTCTTTTGAGTTTGTTGCCGCAATATTTCTATTGTTCCAGTCAACACAATTATCAGTTTAAACCCAGCATCTGCAGCTTTATTGATAAGCATAGCATAGTTGGCTGTTTTACCTGATTGAACATTACCCATAACTAGACCACGACGGTCTTCTTCCATAGTTGATGTAGGATCGAATAGTTTATCCAATATTAGATCGGTCCGTTCATCTGTTGCATCTATATCGTCTTTGTTCCGGCTTTTGATTGTAGAAGGGTCTTGGTATAAGTAATCAAAGTAGGAATCAGTATAATATGTCTTTAACTGGTCTTTTTTATCCGTCCACCATTTCGGTCTATTTCGTGATTCATCTGTTTCAACAACCACTACATTTTCACCATCTGGATAAGCCACTTGGAAAAATGCTTCAATACGTCTAACTATAGCAATAGACGCTTCTTCTGATAATTTTTCTTTACCTTTGCCTACTATTTTTTCGTAGAGATGTATTGTTTGAATTATTTTTTTGTATGGTATCGGTTGCTCAACGTCGTCCAAATCTATTTGAACTTGTTTGGCTATTTTTTCGAATTCTTTTGAGCCTTTCTCTATCATGCAAACACCTCATCTAAAATTTCATTTATTTGTTTATCGAATTTATCGTCATAATCTATTTTGATTATTTCAAAAACCTTATTTTTATCTCTACCTTGTTCTTTTAAGAAAAGAGCCAATTCTTTTACACTCTCTTCGGAAAAATCTTTTTCCAAATAAATCGAATATGGATCTTGGTTAATGACAGCGTCTATGGCTCTAACAGGAACTGTCTGTTCTATTTTATTTAACATGCTGTCCAAAATATTTTTATTTACACCCAAACTTTCCGAAATTTCAATATATAACGGATGTTTCCTGTTGATTTTAAATGCAACCTTTCCATCTTTTTCTTCTTCTACCCACCAATCTGTAACATCACGTTTAAGCCCCCTATGAGATTTCGTGGTTTTAGATCTACTTCGCACTTTAAGCGCATACGGCATCAATATAGCTCTTACCTCTGGTATTGGTTCCGCCATAGATTTTTTAACATCAATGTTCCACAACTCATCTTGAGTGTTGTCAATATCGATCATTATTCTTGCCAATGCAGTAGCATCACTTACTTTCGCTAAACGAAACCAGGTGCCCCCAACTAACAATCTTCCTGCCCTATAAAGATAAAACCCTTGATTTTTGGTAAAACCGTCACCTCCATCTAAATCATCATATTGCTTTTTGGTCAGTTTAGTATAGTTAGGCAAATCGTAGGCTGTTATCTGTATGTCATGGCCCTTTACTGTCACTGTTTCTGTAGGATTTTTTTGTGTAGCCAGCAATGCTTCAGCAAACGGATTTTTTGCTATTAATTCTGTTCCATTGAAAAACAACGATATTTTATGACCATGAAAACCTTCCTTGGATAAGAACTTGTGAAAAACTAATGATAGATGATCCCGAAGGTCCCCCATCAGGGTTTCCAGATGTTCTGCCTCATACCGGTCCATGTTTTCCCATATAACAATTGTCCAAGAATCTGATTTTTGTATGCGATTGACAATATCTGGATCAATACGAACAATTATACCTTTTATATCATCATATGATACCTCGTCTGCCAACCATCTGTTTTCTCTTTCTAAAATAGGTATATCCCATCTCAGTCCGTAAATCTCACCGCCTTTTTGTTTTGATAGCACAGAAAAAGTTTTGGTTTGAGAAAAAGAAGCCGTTTTTAGCCCCAGGCCAAATTTACCCAGATCACCAATTTGGCGTAAATCTCTTTTAGTTCCCAATCTCATGGCTTCAATTAGAGTGTTTTTATCCATTCCGTCGCCATCATCAAAAATTATCGCCTTCATTTCTGATGGTACAACCGATATACGGACATTGGATGCATTGGCTGAAATACTATTATCGACAATATCAGCAACCGCTGTGTCTAATTGATAACCGATTTCTCTGAAAGAAGACAGGAAAACCGAAAGATTTGGTGCTATTTCTACTGAATTTGACATTTTTATTCCTAATGTTATAGGGTTATTATACTAACAACAGTAAATGCTTGCAAGGTTCTTTTAATAACTTGACTGATGGCTTCTTTAGAGCGGTAATTGGACGACCTTATAAAGGAGTCGATATGTCATATAAAGATAACCTGCCCAAGACGATGGACGAGCTAAAAGCCATGTCATTTGATGAACGGGCACAATTATGGACTAAATATTCGCAATATCCGTTCAAACGGCAAATGCGATCACTTTGGTATTATATTCAATGTGACCGCCTAAATCTGCGAATAGAAAACAAACATCTTATACAAATTCGTAAATATAAAGACGATCCAGAAAAATGCCTGACCAGTGTCACAAAAAATAAGTATAACTTCGTTCCTGGTACAATTCTAACTCGATATTTTAAGGGCATAAAACATGAGGTTCTGGTGAACGATGACGATACATTTACCTATAATGGAGATAGGTACAAAAGCTTATCTGCTATTGCCACCCAGATAACAGACACAAAAGTGTCAGGCGTATTCTTCTTTGGGCTCAAAAATTAAATATAATGAATACCAGCGAGAAGCTTTTCTAGTTTATCTTTTGCCCAACATATTAATTGTATGTCTATATCTTGACCTTCATTCCATAATTTTTCTCCATGCAAAAAATTGCATCGTATTTGATATATTACTTTCAGAAAATCTTCTAACGAATTATGTTCGGCATTATATGGCACTTCATGTTGAAAATGGCTATCGCTGGACAATTTGATTCGAGGATTGTTGTCGTCATGTTGTGATGGAATCTCAGCAAAATCCCTTACACATTCGCCTTTGATTTGATTATAATATTCTTTCGCCGCACTATTATCTTTAAGAGCGAGCGCGGCCTGTCCATCTGTTCCATGATATTCTCTATGATATCTAAAATTATATTCTTGCCACAAAAATACAAATTCCACGACAGTTTGTACTTCTGGCGATAGTTGATGTCTTAAATTGCGTTTCAGCCAGTTTAATGGTGTCATTTTAGTCCTTTTTTGCAAAATATAACTTGATTTATGTAGAAAGACAAGCCCAAATACAAAACAAAAAAGGATTAAACATGACCATTAAATGCGCTATTTATACGCGTAAATCAACCGAACATGGACTTGAACAAGAGTTTAATTCTCTACAAAACCAGGAAGAGTCGTGCAAGGCATATATTGCATCCCAGGGATTCAATGGCTGGCGGTATTACAAGACCTATAGTGATGCAGCAATATCTGGTGGAACTATGGACCGCCCTGCTCTAAAGCAAATGTTAGATGATATGGCACATGGGTTAGTAAATACCGTAGTAGTTTACAAAGTTGATCGCTTATCGCGTTCAATCTTAGATTTCCACAATATGATGAAATACTTTGAAAAATACGGTGCAAACTTCGTGTCCATTACCCAATCATTTGATACCAGTACATCTATGGGTAAACTAACATTGAATATGTTGCTGTCGTTCGCACAGTTCGAACGTGAAGTATCAAGTGAACGTGTGCGTGATAAAATCCGTGCATCAAAAGCCAAAGGCCTATGGATGGGTGGTGCACCGCGTTTGGGTTATGACCTGATAAACAAAAAATTGGTAGTAAACCCAACCGAAGCAGAACAAGTGCGACATCTGTTTGAGAAATACCTAGAACTGCAATCTGTAAACGATTTAACTGAATACGCACGGCAAAATGGTATATATGGTAAATGCTGGGAAACCAATAAACGAAAAATACGTGGTGGAAACCCCATATCTAAAATGAGTATGCATCGCATTCTGCGGGATAAAGTTTACATCGGTCAAATTGAAAATAAAAAAGAAGGCACTTTTGCCAAAGGCGAACACAAGCCGATTATTTCTGCTGAACTGTTTAATCGTGTCCAAATTGCGTTGGCTAATAACACAAACAACAAATCCCAAAGCACACATGCGCCGAATATATTGACTGGAAAATTATTTAATCACAATGGTGTGAAATTTATAAACCAACGCACCAGTGGTAAAGGCAAAAAGACCGCGTATTATTACGCGACTAAGGGGTTCTATCTAACCGCTGGCCGTGTGGATGAAATTGTTATAAAAACGATAACAGATTTTCTGAACAGTGATATGTCGAATCTGCCCATAAACCTGGCCACCATATTAAAACGAATTGATATAACAAATATGAATTTCACAGAAAAACGCAACTTAATTCAATTATTGTTTGAAAAAGTTGTGTATTCACAAGAGCAGCTGATTTATACAATTACGACCGACACACAAAAATTACAGCCGTTTATCAAGGAGCATTATGTAAATCAAAATGTTGAGCCCATGGAATATATAATTGGCGACAACAGCATAACAATTACTGAAAAAGTATTCTTACGCAAATACGTCAACACGGTATACGACCGTGGTAAAAACGGTGTATTAAATGTCACCGACAATAATCATTTAATTTTGAAAGCCTTTGCCACAGCATGGAAATATAGGGAATTATATGAACGAGATGGCAATGTGGATAATATTATACATAGCAACCACACTTCTTCTCGCCAGTTTTATCGTTATCTGGATATCGCATATATGGACCCAGACAAGATAAATCAAATCTTGTCTGGGAAATTAAAAATCAACGTTAATGATTTATTCCAGATTGCGCAGGAGAATCAAATATAACCCCAAAATTATTCCACTAATCGGTTTACGATTGGAATTATATTTATATCATCAAAATTATATTTATAAATCGAGGCTATTATTATCTGATTATCTTTAAAATCTCTCTTTAATATATTAATCATGCACTCTAAATTTTTTCGATCTATTTCTTTACCACTAGGGGAATCTAAAATTATAGGCAGTTTGATCCCTAACTTTTTTTCTATTTCAAGGATGTATGCTAGTCTAAAAGCAAATACTGTTTTATGTAACACGGCACCAGACAACTCTTTTAAATTGGAAGTGAATAAATAAGAAGCCGCTATAGAATCACCGTCTGCAACTCCAAGTTCTGTTGCGTATTTCGCTACATTATTATACATAGACGCGATTATAATATCGTCTGATTTTGTTTTTCTATCTATTTGACCCCTTACAAATTTAAGTTCTTTTTCTGTTTTTTGTATTTCTTCGTTTATGGCAATTTCGTTTATGGGTATAGATAATATTTCACGATTAAATATATCCACAATATCTTCTGAAGAAAAAAACTCTTCTTGTTCTTGTTCTCTTTTTAATTCATTTTGCATTAAAACTAATTGTCTAGCAATATTTGATAATTTCGCAGAAACAATTTTTCTTTTAGCAATAAGAAATTCTATCGTGTCAGTTAATCCGACAATATTTGTGTCGTTTACAGGAATAGTTTGACCATCCGGGGTTTTTACCAATAATTTGATTTCTGAAACGAAATTTTTAAATAGTTTATTGTCTTTTAATATCTTGTCTATTCTAGATAATTCCGCTTGCAACGTTTGTTGTTCTAATAACAGGTTGTTCCTTTTAGCAGAAACCGTTTCATCATATTTGAGTGACGCTAATGAACCATTGGATTTTGCAACACTATCCCTGTATTTAGCTATGCTATGCATTTGTTTATATTTGCTTAAATTATCTTGCAGTTTTTCTTTTATACATAATAGCTCCGTACAATCTTGATCAGATATTCCCCGAATTAGTTCTTCTATACTAAATCTTATCCCGCCTATTACAATCCCTCTATTCAATAAAGTCCAGCCCTTTTCTTGATCTACATAAAAGGCACCTAATATGTTAGATAATATATTTTTATTGTCGGAACCAAATACAATTTTATGCAATTCGTATTGTTGATCTGGTAATACAAAGGTTGTAACCGTTCCTTGCGCTTCGACACTAATAGCATCTTTTGAAATTCTTTTTAAACTTATATTTCCAAAACGTTCTGTGTATATAATCGTCTTTATTTCGCATTTATCAAAGTGAATTTTTTTTGTATTTGGCACTGCATAACCAATAGAATACAATAAACACCTTAATAAGGTGGTTTTTCCCTTGCTATTTTCTAGAGAAAAAATTAAATTTGCACCACCAGAGAAATCTATAGTTCTTTCAAAAAAACCTTCTTTTATTTTTATAGATAAAAATCTCATAATCCGACCCCGTTCTTTATGTTATCTATATAAAATCTTCTACGTATCACATTATATAAGACTAATTTAATCAAAGTTTCTTTTACTTCTGAATTCAAATCTGTACTATCTAGGTATGGCAAATAATTTGTCCAAGATTGTTCTATGAACTTTTTACATTTATCGGCATTATTTGTGTTACATTTAAAATCATTATAGTCGTACAAAATACGTGTAAAAAACTCCATACGCTCACACATTGAATCTATTAATTGTGAGTATTGTCGTATTGTTTCTTCTTGTAAACCAAGATCCAAACCGTCCAAAAAATCCATGCCATTGGATACTTCTGTAACAAACACAATCATAGGCCATACAATATCTGTCTTTTTTAATTTTATTGTGGCGTTGGCTTTTGTTCCGTCACCAAATAAGCTGTTTTGCCAAACAGACATTAATTTCTTGCCCAAACCAGGACAATCCATTATCCCCAAATCACCAATAAAATCATCTATACACCGCTTTATTTCTTTGTAGCGTTCTTGCTCATCATCTGTTTCAAACGGCAGTACGTGAACCACAAATTTATCTGTATCTAATGGCACATCTATGTTATGCAGATAATCGGTAATTATTTTTTGCGCACTTGGTGGAATATTGGCAAAAGATCTGCGGGCGTGACCGTAAAAAGCAGACCGAGAATCGTCATCTTTAAATGGGTTAGGAGAATTCGTGATAAATATAGCTTTTTTTACATTTGTTTTACTACAAGCTTCAGATAATGTTTTTAATGCTTTATTTAAATTGGCGCGTACATTGTTAAAATCGTAACTACTATGTTGTACGGCTTTTGCTTGTGCTAATATGCATTCGTTGTTATTAAGAAATAATTCTATATCTTCATTGTCGCTTTCGATTTTGACGGCCTGCAACTCTTTCATGTTGTCCAGCATTAAAACAATAGCAGCATTGACCTGAAAATCAAACCCAAACATTACAGCATTTGCACGTCTATTTGTCATGTTATTCCCATGTTATTTGCTTATATTTACAGTTGAATCTAGCAAATTTTAATATTTTTGCAACCTTTTACATAAAACTGGCATCGGGAAATTGGTCAAAGTATATAATTACGGTGAGCTTGGGCGGATTGGTGGTAACTGGTGATATACACTAGTAACATCGTGGGTGAAAACCGCCGGAAACGGGGTGAAAAAGAACATCCCATGGAATTACCACGGGATGTTCAATATTACTGGCGGACTAGAATTCTGTTGCTAACTTTCCCATACCTAAATACGCAAATACAGGGAATTTACAGGGAATTTTACCATTTTTATCCTTGGTTTTTTGATGCTTTGACGACCGCAAACATAGGTATTCTGCGGTTTTTGCCGCTACCAGTCCGCAAAAAGCACAAAACTTAACAGGGAATTTTATTAGTCATAACAGGGAAATATATATCACAAATCAGGATTCAATTTGTATTTACGTCCCTTAGTACGACCTGTCGCAATAAGCACCTTGTTTGCAACCAATGCCGCCAACAATTTCTTAGTCATTTCTGGCGATTTGTTGGTCAACAACTGAGCGCGATAGTTATCTATTTCACCATTGGTTTGTATAAATCCGATAATATTTATTAAGAAATCCCGTTGTGTTTTGGTCAATAATTCGGTAATTTTTTCGGGAATTATTTCGGTAATGTTTGACAATTCATTTATGGCTCGCAATATCGCAGACAATATAAATTCTATGAATTCTGTTGAATCTGCAGTCTTTTCGGCACGGCCCAAAACAGCATAATATTCGGCCTGATTTTCATAAACTATGGTTTCAACCGGGATCCATGCAAAAACCGGTTGCCATGTGGATAATATCAACGTTTGCCACAAACGTCCCATACGACCATTGCCATCTGCAAATGGGTGGATAAATTCAATCTCAAAATGCATAACTGCGGATTTAATCAACGGGTGTTCTTTAGTCGTTTTTGCCCATTTGAATAAATCGGTCATCAAAGATAACAAATATTCTGGCTTTGCACCGATGTGAACCACTTTTTTACCAGAAAACACACCAACATTACCACTGCGGAATTTACCAGCTTCTTCAACCAATTCGGCAGTCATCATTTTGTGTGCATGCAGGAAGTCAGAAACTTTATAAGGGTTTAGTGCCAAAGCTTGTTCATATGCATCATAGGCATTACGAACTTCCTTGATTTCACGCGGATTACCAACAATACGACGGCCGTTAATTACATCGGTAATTTGTTCCAACGATAAAGAATTTCCTTCAATAGCAGTGGATGATTGAATGGAACGCAGGCGATTTACTTTGCGTAAATGCAGATTGCGTTCATATTCTTTTTTACCCTGAATTTGCCCGATTTTTTCAGATATTTCCGCAACTAGATTAGTAATATTCGTCGTGATAGTAAACTTTGGTGCATTTGTTGCCATATCAAACCTTTTATTCGGTAATATTATACAAAATAAATACCGAATATGCAAGTTGAAAAGATTGATGTGCAGATGTTGTTTTTTTGTGCCAATCTCTTGAATTTTGATGTTTTTACACTAGATAATTAGTATGACAAAATTCATACAAGGATGATCGCGTGGCAATCGATATTGTAAAATCATATTCAGAAAATATTAAGGGCTGCAAAGTTTGTTTTGTACATGCCAAGTTGTCAAACATCAATGAAATAGCAATAAAAGTTCACGATGATATTATGGATACATCATGGTTGTCGAAATTGAAACCCTTGCCAAAAATAGCATATGAACAACGTGCTAAGGATACAATAAAAAGTATTGTTGAAAATATCTTAAATAAAGTTACAAATAGTGTTACTGAAGACCTTGGAGAACTTATAGTATCTACACAAGGACAGTCTTTATTAGAACAAAAACATGACCACAGAAAATTGCCACTTGCTGAATTATGGAAAGAAAAAGATCGTGGTAATCCTGGGTTCGATTTTCATACAGAAAGCCCAACCAATTATATCACTTTTGGAGAAGCAAAATATAATAGTAATCAAACGGCATATGGTAAGGCATTAACACAAATAAACAACTTTATTGATAAAGGGAAGGATAAAAAAGAAATGTCTGATCTGGAACATTTCACTACAGAAAAAGCACAAGCAAATTTTCTTTTGCCAACAGGAAAAGCTTTTGCTGCGGCTTTCTCTGTTCATTCAGACGCCCCAGATACCATATTCAAGAATATAAAAAAATGTGATAAATTTAAAGAATTATTAAAGTACCCCGAATTATATTTAATAGGAATCCAAATTGTTAATTAAAGATATATTAAAAAATATTGCTACCGAAGAAGATGTACGGCAACTGGTTTCGGATGCCATATTTGACATACATAAAAATGGAGCTATTGATCCACACCTATTGGAAGAATTAACATACGTAAAAAAATTCTATCCAGTATTATTTGCAGAATACGAAAATGAATTGTTGTATACGTTAGGCTTGTTTTATAAAACAAAAGAGCCAAAATCTTTTTTTGAAACATGTTACAAGATTTACTCCGATTCAATATATGAAGAAAAAAAAGAAATGTTCACCCCCATACAAGCAGATATAGACAGTCACATTAAAGAGCATAAATATTTTTCTTTTTCTGCCCCAACTAGTATCGGCAAATCATATTTATTCAGATATTTAATACAAACATCCATTAATGATATTGTTGTTATTGTTCCGTCTCGAGCACTGATAGCAGAATATCTGATTGAAATTACAAAATTGGTGGATAAAAGTGTATTAGTATTGCAGTTTGTGGATAATATAAATAAAACAAATACGAAAAGACGTGTATTCGTGGTTACCCCCGAACGAGCCAGAGAAATATTTAAATACAAAGGCACGTTCAAAATAGATTTGTTTTTGTTTGATGAGGCACAGATAACCGAAGAATATACACGCGGGATGTTGTTTGATACATTGGTACGCCGCATAAACAACAATTTCCCTGAAGCAAAAAAAGTTTTTGCCCACCCTTTTATAGAAAACCCAGATGCGCAATTTATAAAAAATAATATTGTGGATGATACGGATCAGTCTGTATATAAGCAGCAAGCCGTTGGAAAAATATATTTAGCCACAAAAGATGAGAAGTTTATATATTTTTCCCCGTTTGAAAAGAGATGTAAGGTAGAAAGCGACGAAGATATTGTATTAGAAAATTTAAAGAAATTTAATAAAACATTATTAATATACACTTCAAAAACCAGCATATATAATGACAGTTTCAGAACAAAATTTAAAAAATATATTGAAGTTTGTCCGCGTATTACAAATCCCGATGCTTTGAATATTATACACCAGATTGAAGATTATGTTGGAGCAACAAAAGATACACCGTCTCTTATGGTGAACATGATGAAACGCGGAATTGTCATACATCATGGTTCCATCCCGTTGTATGGTAGGATGTTAATAGAAAACTTTATAAAGGGCGGCTACGCAAGAATTTGTTTTGCAACGTCTACACTTATTCAAGGAATAAATATGCCTTTTGATATGGTTTGGATAGATAATTTTTCTTTTTCTGGTACAGATTCGGATAAAAATGTGGCATTAAAAAATTTGATTGGTAGGGCTGGTAGAACATCTGACACAAAAGAATTTGATTACGGATACGTCATAATTCCGAAATGTAATATTCGTACCTTTGTGTCCAGAATCACTCAAACGGCCTCCTTAGGAACTACATCTTTGTTAGATGAAAACATTCAAAATATACCTGAAGATGATAGAGATATGGTTGAAGCAATTAAAAATGACACATTTAACGATGAGTATTTGTTGCCAGAAACACAATTGGAACGTATAGAACGAGCAGACATTACTGAATATATACATTGTATTTTAGACACGCTTTTTGTTGGCGAACAACCATTAACATACAGACAATATAATGAATTAACAACCGGACAGAAAAGAAAATTAAAATTAGCATTTGAAAAAGTTTATACGGCACATCTCCGACGAGACATTTTATCTGTTGGCGAAAAAAGTGTTTTAAGCACCAGTATCTCCTTGTTGTTATGGATGATACAGGGACGCACTTTTAATGCAATTTTAGCCAACAGATACGCTTACATCACAAACAAAGACAAACAACGTGATATAGAAAAGAAATATCACGAAGGGTTAATAACAAAAGAACAAATGAATGAGGAATTAGCTAACATAGAGTTACAGTTTTCTCAAGTGGCTAGCCTAATTCCAAACACCAAATTAAAAAGTGCGATTCCCTTGTTTACTGGTGATAACCGAACAAAAGCGCGTCTTAAAGATTTTAAATATGACATGCTTATTTTTGATACATATGATTACATAGATAAGGTAATATATTTTTGTATTTCAACTCCATTATCGGCTGTATTTTTGGCATATTACAAAAAAACGCAGGATAAAAGAGCTTGGTCTATGGTAAATTATATAAAATATGGTACAAATGACCTGTGCGAAATTTGGTTGGCACGATATGGATTTAGTTTTGAAAACATAGATTGGATTAAACAACATGTTGCGCATATAGACGAGAATAAAATTGTATTTAAAAAATCAATCAATGAATTAGATGAAGACAAACGTAAAATCATTGAACGATTTATCTGATAACATTTCAGCAAATGCCATAAAAATCAAAAATACAGGGACTTTTGTATATACAGCTCTAAAAATTCCAAAAGCTTTTTTCAGGGGTATTTCCCCTGTTTTTCAATTTTTTTCATTTTTAGACAACGATTTTCCATTTTTCTGGTTTATATAACCCTGTCAAAAGGCAAAAACTTTGTTTTTTGATCGTTATTGTCCGAAAGGATGGTGGCGAAGTATCAATACATACAAAAGCAGAAAACGCACAGATACTTACCAAGGCGTTAGCATTCGGATGGAAATACAAAAAACAATACGAAGCCGGTGTTCCGGTTGATCAAATAAAGCGCGAAGAACATCGTGCCGATAGAACGGTGTACAAATACATGAACTTAGCATACTTGTCACCCAAAATAATATCCGACATACTGGAAGGCGAAGTGCCTACGCACGTGAACCTGCAAACCCTGTTCGGCATCGCACAAAAATATGCAGATTTTGATAAACAAGAAAAACTATTTTATAGAAATAATGTCGCATAAAACACTGTAACGTATTGAATTCTAGCAATTTATACTTATATATTGGGTATGATAGAAAAAATTAACACATATTGGCCAATTTATAAAAACCTTGAAAAAGAGGTTGTCGCTTTATCTTATAATATTATGTTTTCTGATGATCTGTTGAATACATATTCAGTGAAAATAGCCGATTTGATATTCAGATGTTCCGCTGAATTAGAATCGCTATATAAAGATTTGTACAGGAACGAAACCAATAATGAACCGCAAGATGTCGGAACAGCTGTCAGATATCTTGATGAACATTGGCGTATTAGCCAAAAAGCTATATTTATAAGTTGTCCAAATTTCTATTTTTCAAAATTTAAACCGTTTAAACCTTTTGATTATGTAAATGGAGATACGAACGATTTTTATAGTGCATATAATGCAATAAAGCATGATAGAGTTAAAAATATTGCCAAAGCCAATCTAAATATTTTGATACGAATAATGGGGGCTTTATTCGTACTGAACGTATATTATAAAAATCAGAAATTTAATATAAACCGTCCTCATGACATAACGAGTTTTGACCGTTCGTTTGGTTCCGAAATCTTTACAATAAAAATGTTTGATGGGGTAAACGCGGCATTTGCACTTAGGGGAACTAAAGATGATTTTATATCATCGGACGAATTACTCGAATATATATATTTAGGGGCCTATCAACAAAATACTTATAAAGGTATTATAACAAAATGCATTGAACTCTCAGAAGAAGAAAACCAGTTTATTATAAATTCCAAAGAATACAAAGAGTTTGTAGAAAACGGTATAGGTTTTCCTGCTGATTGTAATGACCCATTAAGCAGGTGCCAGTATATCGGTGGTAGTTTTTTTTATAACAAGTTACAAAAAACAGGTGACATCAAAACAAACCTGCTCAATTCACCGGAATATAAATCATATTGTGTAAATAATAAAAATTACCCAGCAAACAGCATAACTACCGAAAATTTGAAAAAAATTGTGTATGCAGTGGGTGGTTTTTATTACTTACGAGAAGTTTTTCAATTTAAAAATAAGGAAGTTCAAATTAAGTCGGGTTCTGGCATGGAACTTGTTTTGAACAAAGGCCAAGATTTATATCCTGATAGTTGGCGCAAAGTAGAATAATTTGTCTCGTTGGCGTTATTCCCACATTATTGACTACGGAAAAACTGGCATTGTATAGAAAGCCGTATTTTGTCGTCTAAAAATGGGGATTTTTGGGGCTATACCAGAGTCAATGCATGAAAAATCCCGCAGAACCGCGGGCTTTTTATCTGTACCGGCATATATGCCAGAATACTGGCGGATGGGGAGGGATTCGAACCCCCGGAAGCCTTGCGACTTCAGCGGTTTTCAAGACCGTCGCATTCGACCGCTCTGCCACCCATCCTGAACTGTTCTTTTGTTTTATTGGGATGTCCGCTAAAACAATGTTGGAATTTTATATGTTCATCTGTAAAATGTCAATTTTTATTTTTATGATTCATCGCATACATAAAAACCCCAACACCCACCGCAAACATTAACCCCGACAATAATTGTCCCATCGTTAACCCCCACGATGTCAGGAAACCCAACTGGGCATCTGGTTGGCGGAATTGTTCACAGAATATTCTGAATCCTGCATATAACATACACAAAATTCCGCCCAATGCCCCTGGGAATTTTTTCAGGTTTGTTTTGTTATATAACATCAACATTATTATAAATAAAACCGCCCCTTCCAATGTTGCTTCGTACAAAGGGCTTGGGTGACGGGCATAATTTGGCCCACCAACAAAAATTACACCCAACGGGGAATCTGTGGCACGCCCCATTACTTCCATATTTATAAAATTGGCTATACGCCCCAACCCCAAACCTATTGGTGTTACAACCGCCATTAAATCTAACATTTTCAATGAATTTTTTGCCACAGGTTTTATTTTTTGCATCATTATAAATATGACAGTTGCAACAATTACACCCAACAAACCGCCATGAAAACTCATTCCGCCATGCCACAGGGCCAATATTTCCAATGGGTGTTTTATAAAATATGGAAAATCATAAAACAGCACATACCCCAACCGTCCACCAACGATTACACCAATTACTATGGTGGTTAAAAAATCGTCCAATTGCTTTTTATTTAACTTTATTTGGGCATCAGATCTGTTTACCAAATGCTTTAATAAATAAAACCCAAATACAAATCCGGCGATATATGCCAGAGCATACCAACGCACAGGAATACCAAACACAGAAAAAGCAACTGGGGAAATTGGATTTATAACGATAGCCATTTATGAATTCCTTTGATTAATCCAATCATACTATCAAAGGAAAAAATTTTTCAACAAAAAATAAAAGTCGCATTTTTCAATGCGACCTTCATTTTTATCTGCCACAAGATATTCTGATAGATTCTTTAGTACTTTGAATACTGCCACGTATATCTTTGATTTTGCCCTACAAAAACTTAATTCTGTTCACGGTATAATCATCGGTATGCCCATTATTAACATCGGCTTTCAATTCACTCAATTCTTTTTGTATTTTTTTAATTCTGCCCTGCATGTCGGCGATAAATTCTTTTTTATCTTCCCTGCATCCAGGTCTGCTGAGTATATATGCTGGTGCCTTTGTTTTATTATTGCCTTTTGTATTATAAGCAAATAAATTATAAACAGGCATTTTTTCATTAAATACATTTTCTGACATTCAAATCTCCTTTTAGATTTTGTTATTGACCGTAATAATATAATTGACAAACAGATTTTTGTCAAGACATATTTTATAAAAATATAACCTCCGTTTACTCTTGAATTATTTTTACCATTGCATTATATTCTTATCAAAAGGAGAAAACAATGGTTGCAAAAAAATCTATTTCTAAAACCGTTACAGGCGGAATTGAATTATATTTAAAGAAAATTTTTGGTTTGATGACTGGCGCAGTGGCATTGACCGCATTTACAACATTTCTTATGTTGCAATTTGGTGGTTGGCATGCGTTAATCACTGCTAACGGTTTGTCCGCGACATATTATATTATTACATTTGGCGCATTGGGATTGTCCCTGTGGGCCCAGGCACGTGCGTTTTCTATGGCACCTTCGACGGCAAAAATCTTGCTGTTCCTGTATTCCATAATGATGGGAATTGCAATGACCCCATTGATTTTGGTATCAACCCCTATTTCCATATTATTGGCAATCGTGTTGGCGGCGGTAATGTTCGGTTGCATGGCACTGTTTGGTTATAAAACATTGAAAGATTTATCGTTCTTGGGTGCGTTTTTATTCCTGGGAATGATAGGTTTAATCTTGGTTGGTGTGGTATCTATGTTTATCCCATTGGGGGCAACATTTAACACCATAGTATGCCTGATTGGTGTGTTAATCTTTGCTTTGTTTGCAGCATATGACATGCAAACATTAAAGAAAGCATATTACGCATTGGGCGATTCAAACCAGAAGAATCAGTTGGCTGTGTTGGGTGCTTTGCATATGTATATCTCGTTCATAGCTTTGTTTGAATACATATTAAGTTTGCTGAACAGCCGTAATTAATTTAAAACAAAAAAAGGAAATATAAAATGGCTTATAAAATTGATGAAAATAAATGCATAGGTTGTCATTCTTGCATGGGGGCATGTCCTGCAATGGCTATCGTGGACGCACCAAATGGCAAATGTATGATTGACAAGAAAAAATGTATGGGATGTGGCACATGCGCCAGTATTTGCCCAATGTCTGCAATCGCACCTGATGCAGAATAGTTGCAAATTAAAAAAAACGATATACAATATTGCTGATTTAATTAAGATTACAAGGGGTTTGTTATGCCGGCAAAATCTGTTAATGACATAGTTGCACTTTGCAAAAGACGTGGTTTTATTTTCACAGGTTCTGAAATTTATGGCGGAATGGGTGGAACATATGATTATGGTCCATACGGGGTTGAATTGATGCGAAACATCCGCAATGCGTGGTGGAATGCTATGATTTATTCCAGAAACGATATCGAAGGTATGGACGCATCTGTTATTACCAACCGTTTAATGTGGAAATATTCTGGCCACGAAGGCAGTTTTTCAGACCCATTAGTCGAATGTAAAAAATGTGGTGCCCGCATGCGCCAGGATAAAATGAAAGATCCTACAAAATGCGATAACTGTGGCAGTACAGATATTACCGAACCACGTGCATATCAATTGATGATGGGATTATCGATTGGTGCAATGGCTAATGGTGAAATCAATGCATATTTGCGTCCTGAAACAGCGACAACAACATATGTTAATTTCAAAAACGTGTTGGATTCTAAACCACATAAATTGCCTTTTGGAATTGCCCAGATTGGTAAATCTTTCCGTAATGAAATATCACCACGCGGATTTGTTTTCCGTATGCGTGAATTTGAACAGGCTGAAATGCAATATTTCGTTAACCCAGCGGAAGATGAAAAATATTTCGAATATTGGAAAAAAATGCGTCTGGCTTGGTGGGTTGATACAATGGGTATCCGCAGTGAAAAATTGCGTTTCAAACCACATGAAAAATTGGCTCATTATGCCAAGGCAGCGGTTGATATCGAATATGATTTCCCAGATGGATTTGATGAATTAGAAGGTGTTCACAACCGTCAAGATTTCGATTTGGGTTCACATACCAAGGGTCAAGATGAATTCAAATTGGCCGCACATGTTATGGAAAACAAAGATTCCACAACTAAATTGGCATACAGTGATGCCCAAACCGGCGAAACATTTATACCATATGTAATTGAAACCGCGATGGGTGTAAATCGTGCTATGTTGGCCGTTATGTTGGAAGCATACGAAGATGAAGACCTGGGCGACGGCAAAACACGTACAGTGTTGAAATTGAAACCTTGGTTGGCACCTGTTAAAGCAGCGGTCATCCCATTGGTTCGCAATATTCCTGAAATCGTAGATTTATCCAACAAAATCGTTGAAGATTTGCGCAGATTGGGTATTGGAAAAATCGAATTGGAAAATTCTGGTAATATCGGTAAAAATTACCGCCGTCATGATGAAATTGGAACACCCGTATGTATAACGGTTGACCATCAAACATTGGAAGATGGCACTGTAACATTGCGTTATCGTGATTCAATGGAACAAATCAGAATTAACAAAGATGATGTTGTTAAATCTGTTTTGGACATAGTAAATCAAAAATAAATTAAAAACCGCCGATTTGGCGGTTTTTTTTATTTAAGCGGCACGTTGATTTTCGTTTTCTAATTGCATTTGCAAAATCATCAACATTTTTTTATGTGCCTTTTCTTTGGCTTCTTCAAATGATTTTGCACCGAATTGCTTTTCTGGTGTTTTTTGTGGCATAAATTCTTTGTACATTTGATTCATTTTCTGCATGGAAATATTGAAATCGTCCGTTGCCAATTTTTCCCATTCTTTCACCCAATCGGCCTTCACAGGTAACGTGTCGTCCGCAAATTCATCCTCCATATTCACTTCGGAAATATCCCTGCGGTATTGATTATCCAACGCATGCAGATATTTATTCATTGGGTGTTCGGGATTCGATTTAGATTTTACATACGCAGACATTTGTTCCAATGCTTTTTGTCTTGCCACACCCAATTTTAAACCGCGACACCAATTAACGACAACCAACCCAGAAAACATCTTACTAAAATTAACAGAAATTTGTTTTTGTTGTTCTTTGGTTAATTCTAATTTTGAATCTTTTTTATCACCATTTATCATCAAAATGCGTTGTTTGACATCTGGATTTGATAAAATTTTATTTCTTTCAAAATCTGACAAATATCTGTTCATCATCATGGCATCCCCCTTTGGTTTTTATTGGGTTCCCACACTCTCAATGTTTATATAGTGTTCGTGCTTGCATATTTCAAGCCAGGTGTCAAGACAATTTATATTTTGACATGTGTCCCATAATGTATAACAATAACACAGTTATATCGCAAAGCGTACTGTTGCCAATAATGGGTGGTATGGATATAACGCCAATCTTGCCAATAATGGGGGTTGGTTATTTCATCAAACAAAGGAGTATCGGATGAAAAAATCTTTGAAAGGTTTGATTGCAATTACCGCATCAGTAATTACTACGGGTGCATTTGCATCATCAAACATTGAAAATCCACTTTACATGCCTAAAAACCGTGAAGTGTATTTAAAAACTGGGGCCGCAATGATGTATAAAACGGTCGAAAAAACACAAGCCACTGAAAAGAAAGGCACAGACGGAAATCTGGAATTTCCTGTATGGCGCTTTACTGGCGATATTGGTTACGGTATCACAGACAGATTGGACGTTCACGGACATTTTGGATATACCAAAGACGGCGAAATTGACCGCAAAGGAATGCACCGTGGCCGTATCGGTTTGATGTATCGTGTATTAGAAGACAGCGATCCATTTGTTTTAGATTTATATGGTGACGCATATTTATCTGGTGTTACCCCTATGAAGGGCACATACACAGCCAAAGGATTTGATTTTGCAAATTATTCCAATGGCCGTTGGGGTGCAATTGTTGGAACACGTTTCGGTAAAACATGGGACAATTTCACATTGGGCGCACATGTCGAATATTTGCAAACATTTGGAAACCATAACAACAAAATCGGCATTGATCCTGCTTTAAGACCTTTGTATGGTAATCCATTGGTTCCATCTATGTTGTGGGGAACAACAATGACTCAACTGGGCTTTCCAGATGAAATTTCTGTTGATCTGAAATCAACACACGAAACAGTTGCTGGGTTTGATGCAATGTATCAAATGGATGAAAAATGGTCATTTGGTGCCGGATTTGAATACATTGAACACTATGACAATGGTGTGAAAAGTATTCACACAAAGTTAAGAGAAGTATCTGCCCCGTACAACACATTACAACAAAGTGTTGTCGATGGCTTGTTAGCAACAACCAAAGACATGAACGATGGTTGGGATGAATACGTAATCAAAACCAGTGCATCATATCAATATACTGACGATATGCAATTCACAGTATTTTTTGAATACACATTTGATGACGCGCATGTTCAATCTCAAAATGCGACAGATGTCAAAGCAGAATTGGGTGTTCGTATGAATGCAAGATTCTAAAAGAAAATAAAATAAAAAAAACTTATATTGGACAATTTGCACCCCACGGGGTGCAATTTTTTATTACATAAAATGTTTTTAACGCTTTTTTTAAGGGTCAATTTATGATATAATATCCACAAAGGGATTTAGAGAGAAGATGAAAAAAGTCAGTTTTCTTGCGACTTTCATGGGCTTGGTGTCGTTATCGCCATTCGTGGCTGATGCCGCATATCCTGTCTATAATCCAACCGCATTAGCACGCCAGGGCTATGTTATCAATACACAACAATACCCTGTGCAACAAAATCAAATGATGCGTATGCAGGGTCCAACAAACATAACCCCGCAACAATTGGCATCAGCGTCGGCTGCTAATGGTCGCCCTATGATTGCTGCAACAAACCCAAATCGCGTAACGGGTGCATTGCCAAAGGTTGGATCTTCTGCGACAAATGCGGGGCGTCAATATTATCAATCTTCTGATTATAACCGTTTGGCTGAAAGTGGCCTGTATGTCGGTTTGTCTGCTGGATACAGCACTATGATTAAGGGTCAAATGAGTGCAGATTATGCTGGCGAAGATAAATCATTTTTAGCACCGGGTTCATTCCGTCCATCTGATTTCCAGAAAGATACGGTTATCCCATTTCAAGTTTCTGTCGGTGCCGCAATCAGTTCTGATGTCCGTGTTGATTTCTCTTTCTTAAGATATTCTGGCCTGTCATATGCTGACAATGTCCAAACATCTACTGGTGATGGATTTACTGATGCAACTGTCAGTGGTGGTGCCATAACGGCCAGTGCGACCATGTTAAATGTATATTATAATATTGATTCATTTACTGGATATATGGTTGGCGGAAATTTACGTCCATATGTTGGTGCGGGAGTTGGTATGTCTTTGAATACAATTGCTGACTATGTTGTTTTTGATAGTGGTTTTTATGATGAAACTGGTGGTTTGGGTCCCAGCAGTGTTCCTGCGGGTGATTTGACTGCTGTGTCTGATATTTATGGTTATCATAACGGCGGAACAATGGAACAATTGGCTTTCATGCTGGAAGGTGGTGTTACAACAGATATGAACGATGGCTTGAAATTAGATTTCTTTGTCAGATATGCTAATTTGGGTAAAGTTAAAACATCTGGTTCTATCGTTGTTTCCCAAACAGAATGGTTAAGTGATGGTGGTGACGGTGAATACGAAGCGCCATATGACAGTGTATTCCATTATACAAACTGGTTTGAAAGTGCCAGATTAAGTGCCGTAGACGTTGGTGTCAGATTAAGATTAGAATTTTAATTTGTAACACCAGATAATAATTGTTAGGTTGCGATAAATGAAAAATAAAATATGTAAAATATCTTTATTTTCTGCTATTTTGGCCTGTTTAGTCGGTCAAGATGCCCTCGCACGTGTAAATGTTAAAAAGGCAGGTGCGGGAAATTATGCATCTGCATACAACCAGGTTAATGCTGTAAGACAACAAGCAGCCTATATGGAAGAACAACAATATCTTGCCACAACGGCCAGTGCCACAGACAACCTGCCCGTCGCAGTGGATGATCCAGAATTGGCACGCAGTATTATGGATAACACATCTACGATGGTATCTGCTGTTGATTTGGATAATTGTTCAATGATATATCCAAACGGTGTATTTAAATGGGGTGTTCCAGAATCTGGAATTCGCAAAACACCTGCTCAACAATGTATTGCTGTGGTTGAATTAAGGGATGCTAATTCAAATACCGTGTTGGCTACGACAACTTTGGCTGCGGGTGATTCATTGAAATGTAATATTGATTCTTTCCCAGAAGCTGGTTGGGAAAATGCTTTGGGCAAAGTTGAGTTGCCTGCTGACGAAGCTCCAACAATGGCGGATGCCGAAGCGGCTTTGAACCAAGAACAAAAACAAAATGCTGGCATTAAAATTGCTGCTGCTGCATTGGTTGGCGGATTGGCCGGTAATTTCTTGGGACCAAAAGAAGCAGGCCAAACCAAAATGTTAGGAACTGGCAAAGGACAATTAACCAGCACTGCAATTGGTGCCGTGGGCGCAGCGGGCATTATGGCGGCCAGTACTTATTCCGGTAAAGTTGCTGGTGATACAATTAAATCGACGGCTGTAAATGCTGCCGCTGGGGCTGTTGTGGGGAATATGGCCGCTGGTGCAAGTGGTGGCGAAGCGGTACTGGAAATCAAAAAATGTAAGATTAAACCTGCAGGTTCTGCCAATACAGGAACAAACGCACAATCAAAAGGCGCATCATCCAGTCAAAGCGAAATCGAATTAGATTGTATACCTGGTAAATTGCGTAAATCTGGCGAAAGCGAATTATACAGATACACCCAGAATGCAACAGAGGTTCACGTCATCAACTACAAAGGCGAAGTACGTACAATTACACTTAATGCAGATCGCACCATCAACGATGAATACACAAATAAACCAAGTGATTTCTTAACCAATATGTACATAGGTGGCAAAGCAAAATCAGAAATGAAAAACACTGATTGGGAAAATTTGTCAGTATGTTATAGATACAATCCAGAGGCTGATAGAAACGAACGAAAATGGTCATATGTGAGTAATTGTACAGGCAAACAAAACGATCCAAATGTGTTCTATATCATAGATTCTGGTAACATGGGGCAAGATATCCGTGCATATGCTGTATTTGATACCCATATATCAGACAAGATGTTTGGTTGGAAACTCAGTGATTGGGAAGAATTCCAACAACAATATCAACCATCGGCATATTACCAACGTAATTCTGATGGCAGTGTTGGTTCGTTCATAGAATACAGAATCGCCATAGATAAAACGACCAACCAAGAAGTCCAAAATAAAAGCGACCAATTAAATTTCCGTCCTGTGGGGCGTGATGCCGAAGACGGTGGTTTGGTTGATATGACAAACAAAGCACGTATGAAAGGCACATTAACAGGCGCTGGCGTTGGTGGTGCTTTGGGTGGATTCACGGGATATCAAGGCGCAAAACAAGAAGTTATAGAACGTTGGGAAGCTGCAACTCGTGAATATAATGATTCATTGACCAATTTCTATTGCGCAACTGGAAAACGTTTCTTGTCTTCATATAATTCGTACGCAGAAATTCCATCTATGTCGGTGGTAACCCAAACGCAACAGCAACAAACTCAACAATAAAAAAAACGCCAATTTGGCGTTTTTTATTTATGTTTATAAGCCAAAACCAATGGCACAAATTTATCCTTGTATTGTTGCGGTATTTTTTCAACTGGAATCAAAATCGAATTATGTTGTCCCGCAGACATCTTTTGTAATTGTTCGCCATTTTTTGCGTTTATAATTTTATCCATAACAATGGAAACCTTTTCATTTACATTTGGTAAAATGAATTTGATTGCATCGCCTTGGTTTATTTCATTACGCAATTCAAATATTATATTTTTATCATCAACATTTGTAATTACACCCGCCGCGTGCCAATCAGACGATGAACGTGTTGTATTATAATCGTGCGCGTCTGGTGGTAATGGGCCATCAAAAAATGCGGTTGTATATCCACGTGATTCCAACACATTTAAATCATCCATAAATGGCTGGGGATCAAAATGTTCGGGATCTTTGGCATATGCATCCAACGCATTACGATATGCACGTGTCACAGAACCTACATAATATTCACTGCGATTGCGCCCTTCTATTTTCAAAGAATCAGGATGTGATTCTATGACCTCTTTCAATCGAGGCATCAAACACAAATCTTTGGAATTCATAATGTATGCACCACGGTCATCTTCTTCGATAGGCATTTCAATACCTGTTTCGACTTCACGTAAAATTACATCATATTTCCAACGACATAATTGGGCACACGCGCCACGATTTGACGGACGACCTGTGATAAAATTAGACAGCAAACACCGCCCAGAATAAGACATACACATTGCCCCATGCACAAATATTTCCAACCCGATATCTGGGCATTTTTCACGAATAGATTTAAATTCATTATGTGAAACTTCACGTGCCAAAACACATTGCACTGCCCCGGCCTGTTGCCAGAATTTCACAGTTGCCGCAGAACATATATTTGCCTGGGTCGATATATGAATTGGAATGTCGGGATGATTTTGCTTAACCCACATTAAAACACCTGCATCAGATATAATTAACGCATCAGGTTTTAAATAATTCAAAACTTCGGAAACACGTGGCATATTTTCATAATCGCGATCATGGGCGAATAAATTAAAAGCCAAATAAACCTTTTTGCCATGTGCATGTGCAAAATCTATACCCTGCTTTACTTCATCCACAGTAATTTTTGCACGTGCCCGCATAGAAAACCCTGGCAATCCCGCATATATCGCATCTGCGCCGTATAAAATAGCGGTTTTAAACGCATCCAACGTGCCACCAGGCGCCAAAAGTTCAGGTAATTTTATCATAATATATCCTGTATTTTTTCCAAAAAGACTCTATCAAATAAAAACATATTTTCAAGATTTTATTCGCGATTTTATACGAAAATGATATCTGAAAACATATAAATGAAAAAAATTCTATTTTTTACTTGAAAAAGATTTCAATTACATATATTATATGCGTTGCATCGCCGGTTTAGCTCAGCTGGTAGAGCATCTGATTTGTAATCAGAGGGTCGTTGGTTCAAGTCCGACAACCGGCACCACAAATTAAAGCCACAATATGTGGCTTTTTTTATTACAAACATAAACAAAAGTGCCGTTTTGAACAGCACTTTTATATTATTCATTGTTTTTGTTTTTTTCACTTTCTTCTTGAACCGCATTTGCAACAGATTCTATCTGTAACAACTGGTTTTCCAATGCAGCGCGTTCAGATGATTTATATCCTGTTTCTGCTTCTTCTTTTGTATCTTTATCTGCTGATTGTTTTTTCACTGCAGGATTTATTAAATTGTCATATATCTTTTTGGCCTCTTTCGCACCGGTCATATCGCGTTGTAACAATTTGTTGTTACCAAAGAAGAACCATTCATCCAATTTAACCGCGGTTAATTGCATCACAGGACGTGTTTTTGCATTTGCAACCCAACCAGGCAATCCAGTTGGAACATCGGAATAATACCACAACAATCCCCAGTAAATAAATCCCATAACAATAACACCGCGAATAATACCAAATATTACCCCCAATGTTTTATCAGTTACGGATAAAATACTGTCTTTGATTTTATCGCGTACTTTTTGATTTATAAAACCAACAGCGACCAAAATCACAAAAAACACTATGAAATAAGACGCAACCAATGTCCCAACAGTTGATTCAGGTAATTTGAACCAACCCTGCAACATTTTATCCAAATAAGGTGATGCGAAACGCGCAGCAAACGCAGAAATCACCCAAGACATTGTTGCGATTGTTTCGTATATTCCACCACGCACTGTTGCCCAAATGGTTGAACCAATAGCTATTAAAACATAACCATAATCTAACCAAGTTAAATCCAACATAACGTTTTCCTATGTTTTTTATTTTTGTTTTTTGAACAATACAACCAACAAACCAACTAACAATACCCCGAACAATCCAAACAAAATAACATCTGTTGGATCAGAAGCAGGTTTCTTAACGCCTACTTTTTTTTTTGGACTGTTATTGTTTACTTTTTCAATCACAGCGCTTTTTCTGTCGGCATGTTTTGCAACGAAATCATCTTTGTTTTTATCAAATTCTTTTTTATTTGCAGTTGCTTGTTTCTTTTGATCTGCTGTTAAATCAACTTCTATGGCAGAACGAATATCTTTCTGCATAGAATCACCATATCCCTGGAAACATTTTTCACCAACAACAATCACAGGAACTCCACCGCTTTCGTATTCACATTTTTTCAAAGTATCGAAAAATTCTTGACGATTTTTTTCGTCCATTACATTAACTTCCACAACTTTCATTGTATCATATTCATAAATCGCTTCGTTTTCAAAGAAATCGCGTGCATGATGACAATGTGGACATGTTGGCGAATAATAAATAGTTACATCCGCAGCATTCGCAACAGAAATTAAACCCATAAATAAGAAAGCAAATTTTAATATTTTCATATATATCCCCTTTTCTTGTTCCTTGACCAGAAAGATTATAGAAATAACCTTTGTATAAAAGCAAGTGTTTTTTATTTTCTCTTGCTTAAAAAAATCAAAGTATATAAAATATTTTTGGATGGAAAAGATGTGTAATCCCAATAAAAAATTTTATAGTTTTTTATGTATGTCGTTGATGTTTTTTTGCTTCAACACCAATACCACATATGCCGAAGAAGTATGTGGTCGAAATTATTATGTTGCGGCATGTAAAGACCCAGTAACAAATGCAAATGTGCGGATAGGGACAAATTTACTGAAGGGTTTTTATTATACAGGAGACAACGACCAGCAAGAAATCAACCCAAATTATTATGATTATTTTGGGGGAAGAAATATGCAAAACTTGCATATATTTTTTTCAACAGGCACGGGAAGTAATGATATAATCATATATTATACTCATGATAACGAACGGCGTACTGTACCTACAAGTGTCCATAAAAACTCTCGCAAGAATTTTTTTAAGACGTACTGTCCAAATAAAAGTTCGATTGTATGTGCCAAATGTCCAAATGGCGGTAAAACGTCCGCTTCTTCTATTTCTGCGTCTGCCGATGGAACTGATACGATCTGGGATTTAAAGAGTATTGCTGATTGTTATGTTTCTAAATTTGCAGATTCCACAGGATCTTATGAATATATTACGGATATAAACTATATGGACCGTAAAGAAGAATGTCGTTATGCCCCGGACGTACCTGGGGACCAAATTATACCAAACAACCTATTATACGGACCTGAACAGGAACAGGGACACGAACAGGGAGACGACCAACCCGCCGCAGATTAGGATTAATTTAATGTCCGTGTGCAAACAAATGCAAAACAACACTGATAATAAATAACCCCGTTATTATTCCCAATGCGATTTTTTGTTTTTTATGTGAATTTTCTTCGTTGCATTCAGAACAAGGACAATCGCGCATAGTCAAAATCCAAGACAATCCCAACATCAAAGCAGAAAATACAAACATCCAAGGTTCCAACCATTCTGGTACCATTTCTGTGTGTGCAATTTCTGGGGCAAACAATCCTATCAAAGACAATACCACCGGTAACACACAACAAAATAAATGTGGCAACAAAGTTGCTATAATTCCGTATTTAATCGCTTTGTTTTTCATAACAATCTCTTTTGATTATATATGTTCTTTTTTGTGGCGTCCCCAGCAGAACTCGAATCTGCATCTAATCCTTAGGAGGGATTTGTTCTATCCCGTTGAACTATGGGGACCTTGGGAAAAGATTTTACAGCAATAAATTAACAATTGCAATATTCTTTATACTTTGTATAATAAGAAAAAACAAAGGGTTACAAATGGCTACGATTACACGTATAGATTTGGCAAACACTTTAAGAGAACATTTTGGTTTAACCAATGCTGACTCTTATAAAATGGTCGATATTATTTTTGATGAAATTGAACAATCTTTGATTAATGGCGAAGATGTAAAAATATCTGGATTTGGAACTTTCAAGATTTTATCTAAATCACCACGATTGGGCCGAAACCCAAAGACAGGGACACCTGCTATTATATCTGCGCGTCGTGTCGCAAGCTTCCGCCCCAGCAACGAATTCAGAAAAATTGTTTCGGGAAAATAAATAAAATAATCAAAGGCAACCAGAATGACTGACAAAAAACCATCAAAAAAACAACGCCAAAATGAAATGCAACTTGATGTGTTCGAAGTCGCATTCGAAGACCACAAAAAGAAATTAACCACTGAATACAAACAACATATCTACTATCTGGATTTAGAAGAACAGGCCTTGTCAGAAAGCAGTGGTAATTGGATGGAAGATATAGAAGATAGGAATGACAGAAACAATCAACGATTTAATGATGATGATATAGAATCTCGCAGACAAAAATACAAGAAAGAATACGAACAAAAAGTACAAAAGTTAAAAGCGGATATAATCCCAGAACAAATACAAAAACGCTGATATAAAAATCAGCGTTTTTCATATTCATAATTTATTACCACAAATTCACACGTTTCTCAGGTGCAACATACATCGCATCTGATTCAGTAATATTAAACACATCATACCATGCATTAACATGTGGTAAAATACCATTCACGCGCCAACGACCTAATGAATGTTCGTTGGTTTTAGTTTGACGCAATAATGCTTCATCACTGATGTTATTTGTTTCCGTCATGGCTTCCGCGATAAAGAATCTTTGATCTGGTGTTAAACCATACGCATCTTCTGATTTTTCACCAAAGTTTTTATACGCAGTATATGATATAGTCATACCACCATAATCAGCCAAATTTTCACCCAATGTAAATTTACCATTTGCATGTGTATTTGGTGCAACAACGATATTATCAAAGAAATCAACCATGATTTTTGCATGTTCTTCAAAACGTGCAACATCTTCTGGGGTCCACCAATCACGCATATTGCCATCTTTATCATAATGGCGACCTTGGTCATCAAAACCATGTGTCATTTCATGTCCAATCACAGAACCAATCGCACCATAATTAAATGCATCATCCGCATCCATATCAAAGAAAGGATATTGTAATATTCCAGCGGGAAAACAAATTTCATTTGTTTGTGGATCATAATACGCATTGACCTGGTGTGCATTCATATACCAAATGGACATATCTTTTTCCTGACCGACCTTGGCCAACCAAAAATCATCTTCGAATGCGTCAGCACGTCTGATATTTTCAAACAAAGAATCATTTTTGATTTCCAATTTTGAATAATCGCGCCATTTATCTGGATATCCAATTTTGGCTGTGAATGTGTGCAATTTTTCAATTGCTTGCTTTTTTGTTTCATCGCTCATCCAATCCAAATCTTTTATACGCATTTCCAACGCGCGTTGTAAATTATTCACCAATTTTTCCACACGTCTTTTTGCAGCTTCTGGGAAATATTTTTTAACATATATGCGACCTGTTTCTTCGCCCAGCACACCATCAATCAGTGCAACAGCACGTTTCCAACGATCTCTTTTTTCTTTTTGCCCAGACATAACACGATTATAAAAATCAAAGGTTATATCATATGTTTTATCGTCCAACAAGACCGCAGCAGAATTCATCATGCGCAATTTCAAATAATCTTTGATTGTGTCTAAATCAAATTCTGACATTATCACAACAGATTCCTTGATTGCTTCGGGTTGCATTACATTTACAACGGACGGTTTTACACCGCGGGATTCAAAATATTTATCCCAATCAAAATCTGTGATTTCTGTCTTTAATTCATCAAAAGATTTTTTGTGATAATTCGCTAATGGGTCACGCAATTTTTCTTTTGTGTAAAAAGATTTTGCCATGCGTTCTTCCAAAGCATAAACTTTGTCGACATTTAATTTCACACCAAAATTATCTGCCAATTTTTTTATATAATCTTTGTATTTAGTGCGAATTTCCACAGATTTTTCATCCTTGTCAAAATAATAATCACGATTCAAACCTGTTCCTGATTGGGTAATTATGAAAATATAATGAGTGCTGTCTTTGTCATCCAACAATACCCCATCATCCCAAAACGCATTCATATATTTTTGATTTTTACCAAGATAGATGGCCAAATCTTCGCGTGTTTTAATATTATCAATCTCTGCCAAATATGGTTTCACAGGTTCTGTTTTTTCAGCATTTAATTTGTCTGTATCCATAAATACTTTATACAGAGTTCCCACACGCCCCGTATCATTTTTTATCATTTCATGAACGCGTTCGTCATTTATTTTATTAACCATTTCGAATGAACCAAATCTGGTGTAATCATTTGGTAATGGGTTATTTGTGCGCCAACCGCGTGTTGCGTAATCATAAAAATCATCACCTGGCTTTACAGACAAATCCATATTTTCCTGTTTAATACCAACTTGCATCACTTTCTCCTTTGTTAAAAAAATTGCAAATACAATCGCAACACATACGGCGATTATTCCAATAATATTCCAAATTTTGTGTTTCATTTTATTAAATCCAATATTAAGTTATCTAATATTAAAAAACCTTTGGGCAAAGCATACAGATATTTATCAGATAAAGCAACCAAATCATTATGTTTTTTTATCCAATCTGTATTTATTTGATTCAGCACATATGAATCCAGTTCTACCCCGCGTGTTGTACGAATACCTGTGATAATTTTTTCGACAGTTCGTGTTTCATTACTGATTTTTTCAAATCTTTCATTATTGCCCATTTCATCATACCACACACCGTCTATGTATGGTCGACCTGCGGCCCCACGACCAATTCCAATATATGCCCCGCCCCACCAAATATTTTGATTATGTCTGCATTCTTGACCAGGCGTGGCATAATTAGATACTTCATATCGTGGCAAATTTAAAGTCCCTTGTATTGCTTCATACATTCGCGCCATGGTTTCATTGTCTGGCATATTCAAATTCATTTGGCCAAATGGGGTATGTTTTTCGATTGTTAATTCATACATTGAAACATGTTCCAATTTTAATTGGTTTATTTGTTTGCATAAATTTTCCACCGATTTTTCATTATGATTTGGCAACCCATAAATAAAATCACCCGACACTCGCAAATTCATATTTTGGGCGGTTTTTAGTAAATTCAACGCCTGGCGCACATCATGTTTTCGCCCTAAAAATTCCAATTCACCATCCGTCAAAGATTGAACACCCACGGATAAACGATTTACACCACAGCGAACAAAATCACGTAATTTATTTGCATCCAAAGTTCCTGGATTTGATTCCAGTGTTATTTCGCAATTTTCGTCCAAATCAAAACATTTTTGAATACATGACATAATCTGGTCAAAAGTACTTGTAGGCATCAAAGAAGGTGTTCCCCCACCAAAAAACACGGTTGGAATCTTAATTCGGCCTAATTTTTCAGCCCAAAATTGTAATTCACTGCAAATGCCATCTGCATATTTTTTCCAATCGGGCTGTAAATTTGCAACTGAATAAAAAGCACAGTATTTGCATTTAGACATACAAAACGGAACATGAATATAAATATTATGCGGACAATTCATACCAGACATCATAATTCATGAAAATTTAAAATCAACATAAACAAACACTTTTTTTAACCTTAAATTTATGATATAATAATCACCAGAAAGGAAGAGATGAAAAAATCATTTTTGTCTGTTTTGTGCGGGTTTGTTATACCTTTGTCTTGCTTTGCATCGAACGAAGGTGTTCCGTCATATTACGCAAACCCAACACAAATGAATGCTAATCGTGCTGCGTACGGTAAATACCAACAGTATGGATATACAAAATATGTTGGAAATACCGGCAAACGCCAGGTTTTATCTTCCGAAAATTATTCTTACCAGGTACAAAACCCTTTCTATAACCAGTATAAACAAAACAACGGTATGATGACCGCAAATGGTATTGCAACGGCTGTTGATGACCACAAAACAACTGTTTCTGCTGGCTATTCGCGCAGATTTGCAGATTTTGAATTCAAAACAGGTGTTAATTCCATTTTGGAATGGGATGATATGCTGTTTAATGAAATAGATTTTGGTGTAAAACACGTTTTTGATATCCGCGGATTTGATTTGGCTGTTTATGGAAATTACTCTTTCGGTGAACTGTCAACTGGCGGTTTATCAATGGATTACGATTTGGAACCATATGATTACGCATATCCAATGGACGGTATTTTCACAATATCTATTGGGGATCAAACTGGCAATACAAATCGTTTACGTGTTGGTATCGGCGCCCATCATATTTGGGATATTGCTGGTTGGAAAGTTACCCCACATATTGGGTATGAAATATTCAAACATAATTTGAAGATGGGCAATCATATATACCCGAATCCTGGGGTATATCTGCCTTTGATGACAAATTCTGGCGATTATGTTTTCGGTGATTTAGAGGGTAATTATTATGCCGTTGCCCAAGATGTAGGCATTGATGATGATTCTGGTTTATTCCAAATCTGTATGGGGCCAGAAGATATCAAAGTTGTGGCTGCACCATCATCTGGAACATCAATTAATGGCGTTTTGTTCCCATTGGGTGATACATTAACAACTATCGATTACACATCCAGCATGGGCGATTTACCTTGGGGCGTTACCGAAGGCGAATGCGTTGTTATCGGCGGTGATGGCATGATTCAAGTTGATGGCACAACACATATCTATAACACAACATGGTCTGGATTTTATCTGGGATTAGAATTAGAAAAACAGATGACATTGGCTGATAAATTGCGTTTCTATGTCCAAGTCAGCATGCCAAAATATTCATCCGAAGGGACATGGCCAAATCGTGATGACTGGCAACAAAATCCATCTTTCTTGGATGAAGGCGACAATGGTTCGTTTGCTTATTCTGCTGAAATGGAATATTCATATCAAATATCAGACCGCATGGCTTTGTCAATTCGTGCAGATACAAATTATTTCCATGTGGGTAAAATACCTGGGGAATTGTATGTTGCAGCAACACAAATCTATGTTGAAGACGAAGAAAACCCTGGTAATTTCGTTATCGAAGAACAACCTGCATATACAGAACACGTATCAGAATCATTAAAAGAAGCAACTTGGCGTTCATTTGGTGTGTATGTTGGGTTGAAATATTCTTTTTAATAAATTAACGACATGAAGTGTAAATTGGCTCGTTTTTTCGGGATATTTCTGTGCATTGGCATTATATCGCACAGTGCGTTTGCTGAACGCGGTGTTTTTGATTTAGAACGTTGGGACAGCCTGTTAAACACTATTCGCAACAAAGCCATCAATGAAAGAATTTCTGTTTCTGTGATTGATGATACATTAAAAAATCCTTCCTTTATTCCGGGCATCGTAAAATCAGATAAAAATCAATCTGAATTTACATTGACATTGGATGAATATTTGCAACGCACCGTCAGTAGTAAACGTGTTTTACAGGGCCAAAAGAAAGCACGCGAATACCCAACTATGTTGAACATAGTTGAAAAGAAATATGGTGTGCCTAAAAATGTTATTTTAGCATTCTGGGGGTTGGAATCTAATTACGGAAAAGTAAAATCAAAATACCAATTAACAGATTCTTTCTTGACCCTGATTTACGAAGGCAGACGTGAAGAATTCTTTTCTAAACAATTATTGGCTTTGATGAAAATTGCTGATAAAAACAAATTAAAAATCAAAAACATACGTGGCAGTTGGGCTGGCGCAATGGGACATTTTCAGTTTATCCCAACAACATTGTCTATGTATGGAATTGATGGCAATAACGACGGCAGAATTGATATTATAAACAGTATCGGTGATGCGATGCACAGTGCTGCAAATTATTTGAATAAATTGGGATGGAACAAAGACGAAAAAATAGTTCGCAAAGTTATTTTACCTGCCGATTTTGACCGCGGTTTATTGGATGGTTCTACGAAAAAAAGTTTAAATGAATGGGCACAA
>JAGCOR010000020.1 GCA_017642585.1 Alphaproteobacteria bacterium
CGCAAGCACGATCCCAATCGTTCATATATGTATTAATTCTTTTTAAATCCGATGCAGAATAAACAAATGACATCCCAAGTGTCATGGCAAGTTTTTGGTTGTAAATAGTATTCATTAATTCTTGGCTTTGAGCAGACGCATTAACAACAGGTGCATTATCCACATGACCTGTGACTAAAGTGCCACCATCAGAACCACCATTGGTACCACAGTATTGAGATTTCATATATGTTGTATATTCATCTCGGGCTACTCCGTCAGCTCTGTCCGCATTTTGTTCTTTTTTTAGTAGGTATACTCTTTCATCACATTCTTTGATTGTTTGTCCTGCTTCACACTCATAATATCCCGCCCCAATAATCGTTCCAGATATTTGCCCAGCCAGAGGACGTTCCAATTCATTGTTGTATTGTTCCAATAATACAGGGACTCTGGCTTTATATCTTTGTATTATTTCCATATCGTCATAAACACTTAAACTGGCAGATGATGAATGATCTCGGCTCAGCATAGGTTGAGCATTGATATTTCTCCACTTGCGACCAGTGGCTGCTATAACATCAATTTCACATGAATCAGCGTAAACAGAATGGATTGGTATGATAGAAACCAAACTTAAAAATACACATATAATAAACTTTTTAACATAACGCATATCATACTATTTTCTGGCCGCTGGCTTTCTGCCACCAGGTAAAGAAATATTATTTATTAAATTGTTAACTGCATCTGCCTTGAATTCACATTTGCCGTCTCTTACTTCCATAGTATCAACACATTTTGAAGCAATACAACTATAAGTCTTTGATCCATCCGCTTCTGTTTTTTCATCGACCCTTGTTTCGGTCACAGAATTTTCTACTGTGGATCTTTCGCACAGTCCTTCCCATGCTTGCAAAGCACTTAGAACAGCCATGTCGCTTCCTTGGTCATGGGTCAAGTTTATTGTTTGTCCCAATGCGGTTGCATTTTGTAATTTTTTCTCGATTTCTGCTGCTTTATCATTGGCGCTAACAGCAGTTCCTTCACCTGTTGGATTTTCCGATGGTGTATCATTTGAGGTTTCATCGTCGTTTAAATCTTCTGGTTCTTCTTCTTCGGGGTTGCCGTTATCGCTTTTGTCTTCTTCTATATCAATTTTCTTGCCATCTTTGGTCTTACATTCGCCACCTTTTAATGTACCACCCTGGGATTCGCATTCTGCCTTCAAATCTTTCTTGGCTTTTTGTGTATCCAATGCACGACCAATTGCACCAGATGTTACCAAACCAACCGCAGTACCAACACCAGAACCCAACATAGCAGAAGATGCCGCAGTTTGTGCACGTGTTTCACGATATGCGTTTTCTTTGTAGGTTGTTACGTTGACGCCGAACCATTCTTGCATGCATGTAAATGAACTGCCCGCATATGCTTTGCGTGAAGCCATTGGTTTTGATTGATTTTCGCCGGCAAAGAAATTAACCGTGTAAACGCAATCAAAACTGCGTTCGTCAAACATAGCACCCAATTTTTCGCATTGACCACGCATTAAATCACGCAGTTTATACATACGTTCTTCGTCAACTTTAATATCTTTTTCTGCATCTTCGCGTAAACGACCAATCACATTTCCCATGCGTGCGATCAATCCAGAATCTTGTTCTTTACAATTTTTTGCGATAGATTCACAGGCCTGGGCCGCGCGGTCTTCATATTTTTTACCCAAACATTTTCCAAATGTGTCACCGCATTCTTTTTGAATACACGCATTGTATTTGTTTCCACATTCTATGACCGCATTATAGGATGCCATTTGGACATTTAATTCCATATCAGCCTTGATTTCTTTGATAAACAAATTGAATTCTTCGGTGGTGCATTTCGTATCGCGTTTACATTTATTAAATTTATCACCCAATATAGTATCGCCATCCAAAGAACATTTTGTAAAATCATTACCACATGTTTTTTGCATGCATTGACGCAATCCTGAATCACATGCGTTTTGCCCGCCTTTCAATGCCATTTGCTGATTAGATTGAACCAGAGATGCGTTTTCACGTGCCTCTATTGCTTCCCTTTGTTTACGGATTTTATCAGCCAAATCGTTTGCAGATGTATCCTTGGATGATTCGTTCATACTGGATAAAACTTCGCCAAACTGATTTGCCTTGTTTTCAACAACAACTTTTTCTTTCTTTGGAATTGCAGCACGTGGGGCAGCCAACACTTCAAATGTTAAACATGCAAAAAACAAAGAACATGCAGTCAATACTGTAAATGATTTTGCTGTAAAAAATTTGTTCATTACATGTTTCATATTTTATTCTTTTTTATTTTAACCTTTCGCATGCGATATCATAGAATTTGCATAATTGTTGAGCCAATGCCTTTTCAAATTCATATCCAACTTCGCATTTATGACGCATATTGTTGTTGCATACTGTGTTAACACAGTTGTTTTTCGCGGAACCATCTTTGCATGATGCGCGTGTTCCTTCTAATTTCTTTTTGCGTGCGTCCTGGTAAGCCGTAACAATGTTGGTCAAGATTTGATCTGTGTTCTTTAATGTAGAATCACGGGTTGCCAATAATTTTGCACGTATATCTTTGGTGTGGGCATCGCATCCCTGGGATGCCAATGCACATTCTGAAAAGAATTTATCAAAGTTCGCATCGTCTTCGCAATTTTTGTAATCAGCAGAACAACGTTTTGCATTAATCAAACAACTGCTGATTTCTGTGGAACATGAATTTGCACTTTTTTCTTTACCAATTTTTTTTGTTAAATTTGCGAAATCTGCGGCAATTCCGGCAGCTTTACATGATTGTTCAATCAAAGAATCATAATTATCGGTTACATCATCTGTGGTACAAGCGTCCATTTTTTCCAAGCATTTTTCAGTCGCCCAAACATAACGTTCGCCCGGATCAGACGGTGCCTTTTTTAATTCTTTGTCAGAAATTGTATATTTCGCAGCAGACCCAGCGGTAACGCTTTTCATTCCCTGGGATTTAGCGGGTGCGCCCGCAGATGCAGAACCACAATATTGACAACGTGCAGCAGGGTTAGCCCCCATATTTATGCCACATACAGAATCTAAACATCTGGTTAAATTTGCAATAGAACACGCACCAAAAGCAAATGTTGGCGACAACAACAACCCAATCACAGAAAACAAGGTGCGGTACTTCATATATTCTCTCTTGTTAAAATAGTATATCAAAATCGCGCAATCAAAGCAAACAAAAAATACCCGATTTTTTATTGGTAAAAATTCTGGACATGGTGCGATTTTTTATGGTAATATTTTTTATAAGTAGAGAGAATTTTTATGAAAAGTAGCAGGTTTTTAGGCTTTTTATTGTTTTTGATGCCTGGTGTTGCATTGGGCGCAGGGGCTGATTTTCAAAATGCGGCGAAATTATTGACCGCTGCCAGACGTGGTGATATTCAAGGTGTGCAAACTTTAATCAATGCAGGCGCAGATGTTAATTATGTTGATTCTACGGGTGTTTCATTGATTTGTACTGCCGTTATGAATAATGATAAAAAGGCAATACAAATTTTACAAATGTATGGTGCCGATGCATCAAATTGCGACAGACAAATTAAAAAATATAAACAAAAATCTACCAGGGCAACCAAGGGCGAAGAATATGGATTTTTCAGCGGATTGTCATCTGCACACATTTTGGCTTTGTCCGCGGTTGGTGTGGCGGGCATCGTTGGCGGATTATATTTGTTAACTGATGTTTTGGACAGTGATAATGGTAATTCGTCATCATCCGGTGGCGGTTCACATGGTGGCGGCGGCGGTGGTGGCAGTAGCAGTACATGGACAAAACAATTTACTGTTCCATATGGACCGGCATATCTTGATTCAAATGGTAATGTGAATACCTCATTTGATATAACTGAAAATTTAAATACATGGGATACACAATCCGAAAGTGCGTTGCGTGTAACTGATTTTAATTATTTCAGAACATCATCAACAAATAATTATGTTTTAGATGGGTTGAATCCTTTGTTGCAAAACTATTTATTGGTGATGCACGGATATTATTCTTTGGCCAGTGGTTATATGGGACAAAATATTTTCCGTGATTCTTCGACAAATGCGCCATTGAAAGCCGCAATAGATGGTGCCCAGGCACGCCCTGCGCGTATTGCGTTGATAACCGGAAATGGTATAAATCCTGCGGGGTCTGCAGATTCAGCAGACGGCATAACATATGCAATTGGAACTGGGGCAGAATCTGCCACACCAACGGTTGATAAATATTTGAATAATAATTTAACAAATGGCGTTGAAACTGAAATCAGCGGTTTTGATTTTTCAGGTTCGGGTTCCGCATTTAATCCATATGCAGATGTAAATGATTCTGCAATTGCAAAAATTGTCGCCGGATGGGAAGGAAAACGTTCCGCAGATGATGGCGATTTATATGGTTTTGTTCCAAATGCCCAGTTGGCGATTTACAGAACTGGTAATGGTTCACAATGGCAGGAAGTAACCGGGCCACAATCCAGTATTGGTTTATTCACAGATGCAGATGCGTCGGATGGATTGTCTGTGAATGATATTTTAGAAATAGGGACAAATACATATACCATTGTAACCGCGTTAAGCCAAACCACAGTTGCGGTGCAACCAACAGTAACCATAGATGGTCATACATTTGATTTATCAACAAATTCGCAAATGTTTTTGGCACAATGTAATAATACGACCAATTGTACTGATTTTGCTATCTATGTTGGAACAGATGGTTATTTTTATGTTAATATAAATGGTGGCAATGATATAGATGCGGTATATGCGGTTGATTCTTCTAATAATATTTATGTTAAGAAGGAAAAAAATACATCTGTGGCATATACTAATTTTTCAGCCATTAAAGATGCAGTCGGCAGAATATACAGTGTCGCAGGTGATACATCGGCAACAACTGTGGATGTGATTGCAAATACAAATGTGATACCTGTGTCCAGACAAACATCTTATATAACGACAAAGACATTTACCAAAGCAGCAAGTTTGGCTCACTATACAGATTTGCAAAACTTTTATTCTGCATTGATTACAAATAATTATGGAACATATGACGATGGGGTAAATACACCTGTTGCACAAGGTGCAGTTGCAAATAATATGTTCTTGGGTTATAACTCATCAAAACCTATGTTGATAATGCCAGCTGGGGATTATTTATTGCAAGATGGTTCTACCGGGCAACAATATTTGGACACTTTGGATGCGACATTTGAAAATTATGCACCAATTTTATATGGCAGTAGTTTAAATCATAATTTCATGACGGTTGTTGGTGTTTTACATGCTGATGGGACATCATCTGCATCAACTATAACCGGGTATGGGGATGGAATCAATTCTGGATATGGCAAATTGCAATTGTCATTGTGGACTGATTCAGATTCTAATTGGTATTCATCGCGTAAATGCGGAATTGCGGGGTCTGGGGTTGCGGGATCTGGTGTTGATCCATGGTGTTTCGCGGCATCTGGTCCAACGGCAGAAATGGCAACGGCATCTGCAGCAGGGGCAGTGGCTTCTGTAAAATCTGCATTTTCGTATATGACAAATGACCAAGTGTTTACATTGTTGGCTTTGACTGCAGATGGGCCATATTTGGCGGCCAGCACTTCTGGGACTTCATATTCCACAGATGCATTGGTTGCGCATTTGCAAGAAATGTATGCACTGCCATATGAATATAACGAAACAAGTTTAACAAATGATGAATATTTGGCCGCGTTCAAAGATGTGTTTGGTTATGGTTTAATCAATTTACAACGTGCGATAAACCCAAGTTTTTCAGTATATTATTATAATGGTAATGTGAATAACATAGTTTCTTCGACTGGTACAATAAACAAGATTTGGGGTAAATTAGCAACATCTTCAAACAGTTCACGTGCATCAACAATCTTTTCTTTGACGGGGCGGGGGGCAATTACAACTTCGTTCTATGATGTGTTGGAAAGTGTTGATGGTTCTTTGTCTTTGCCACGTGTTTGGACAACAACTTTCGCAAACAGCAATGCAAACAAACATGGTTTATACATGGGCGATATGTTGGGTGAATTTAATGTTTCCAGAAATCAAGATAACACATACAGACAGGGTAATTTGGAAATCAATATGGCTGTGTCTCAACGTGCCTATAACGATAATTATGGTGGATTGGATAATTTAAAGGTTGCATTTGTATCCGAAGATTTTGATATAAATGCTGAATACCAACATCACTTAACAGATGGCGAATCCAGATTTAATGGTCGTGCAAATGGATTGTTGGCGTTGGCTTCAAATGCTTTGTCAACGGGCAGTATATATAAATCAGGTAATTTTGGATTTGGGGCACGTGCGTTTTCTGGAACTGTGACAGATGAATCTTTGTTGGAAACAGATCCCGTGGCATCCGCTCAATTTGAACCGGGTCGTTTGGGGTTTGTAAATGGTGGTGCGTTGGATGCAAAATATAAAAATGACAAAGTGTCGTTAGATTTGTCGTTTGGTATGATGCATGAATCTGATACTGTGTTGGGTGTATATTCAGACGGGTTGTTGGGAATTCGTGGTGGTAATACCCAATATGTCGATGCAGTTGCAACCTATAAACCATTTGATAATGTAAAATTATCATTGCGCGGAACATTTGCAAATACACGCGCCGATGAAATAGGTGGGCTGATAACTAATTTATCGGATTTGAAATCTAATGCGTTTGCATTTGGTTTGGATGTCGGCGGATTTGGTTTGACTGTTGCGATGCCTTTGGCGGTGGTTGATGGTCGTATGGGGTATGGATACGCAGAATTTGAAGTTGTGGAAAATAATGGCTCTTATGATATTGCAATGAATAATGCACATACTGAATATGTTGACGTGTCTGCACAACATCGTGAATTAAGATTTGGTACAACATATAAAACAGCCCTGGGCGCTTTGACCGATGCGGGTGTTGAATTTATGTACCGTGTTAACCCAAACAATACCAATGTATTTGGTAATGAATCTGTGTTGATGTTCAAAGTTCAACACAGGGTGGGTATATAATACAAATTGACAAACAAATTTTTGTGTGTAAAATATTTCCCAAATAACAAAGGTATAATTATGAACACAAATAATACAAAGTCCCGTGATGGAAAGTTTGATTTTTCTGGCACTGAAAAGGAAGAAGTTGGTTTGTTGGCGGTTATGTGCGCGCTGTTCAGACCTTGGGTTGTCAAGGGACGTTTGTTTAAAAAAACATATGCTTACTATATTTTGAACGACGACAGAGATATTGATTTTGCGCGTTATTTGTTTAGCAAGAATAATGTACAAACAGAAAAACACGAATCGCGCATTATGGGTCGTGATAATAAAAAAATAGTGTTAAGAATGAAATATACAAATTTTTTTGGACAAAACACGGACTTTATTGAAGATGTGTATGCCAGATTTTCTGCATTTGGGTTAAAAGGTATGGATGCAGAATGGAAAAGGTTAAGTGATGTGTTAGAAAGAGAGCGCGAAAAATATAATGAATTAGAAAAATAAAAAAAACCGCCAAAATTGGCGGTTTTTTAGTGTTTGGAATACGTTCTTATGGTTTTTATTTTTGAAAAACATACAATAAAAATCATGACAAAGAAAACTTTAATTTTACCGATGATTCTGGCAATGGTTGGAATTCATCATCAAGCAGATTCCTGTACAGGAATCACGTTAAAATCTGCTGACGGTGCAAATATTGTTGCACGTAGCGTAGAATGGGCAAACGGCGAAAGCCCCAGTGATTACATAATTATTCCACGCGGATATGAAAAGCAATCTGCATTGCCAGACGGCACACATGATGGTATGAAATACAGTGCCTATTATGGTTATGTTGGTTTGGCATCCGAAGATTATGTTATCGAAGGGCTGAACGAAGCAGGGCTGTCTGCGGGGCTGTTTTATTTCCCACAATTTGGTTCGTATCCGCTGTATAATGCGGCGGACAAAGATGTAACAATTTCTGATACAGAATTTGTTGCGTGGGTGTTGGGAAATTTTGAAATGGTTGATGATGTCATCGCAGCATTGGCAACTGTTCGTGTTACATCCACCGATCCACGTGCAGAAACACTGCATTGGCGCGTTGCTGATAAAACAGGACATCAAATCGTCATAGAATACATAAACGGTATTCCTATGGTAACAGAAAACAAATTGGGTGTGTTGACTAATTCACCTGAATACAGTTGGCATATAACTAATTTAGATAATTATATAAATTTGCATGCTGGCGGGGTTGATGAACATGGGTTTGGTAATATCATGGTTTCGCCATTGGGACATGGAACAGGCCTGTTAGGATTGCCGGGCGATTATACGCCGCCATCCAGATTTGTTCGTGCTGCATTTTTACAAACCAGTGCGCCAGTTCTGGAAACCGCGCAAAAAACAGTGGAACAAGCATTCGTGATATTAGAGGCATTGACCATACCGACAGGCGCACAATTTGAAAACAGACAGCAAGTCCCAGATATTCCGTCTGCGACCCAATGGACTTCGGTTACAGATATGACAAATGGCAAATTGTATTACACGACTATGTATAATCCTACTATTCGCAGATTTGATTTGAACACGATAGATTTCACAAATGTTTCGTATCAAAAATACCCATTGGATACAAACAAATCGCGACCAATCATAGATGCGTATGTGGAATAACAGTTTCCCCTGTTGACAAAATACCGCCAATTCGGCGGTATTTATTTTTATGTTTTGATTTTTTATTTTGATACAACGACCATTGCAGTGCGCAGAACCGTATCGCCAAACATATATCCCGCCTGCATTTCATCAACGACCGTGTTGGTTGGTGTTTTTTCGTCTGGTTTATCAACCATTTGAATTGCGTTATGAAATTGTGGGTTTAATGGTTCGCCGATAGCTTCGATTTTAACTATGCCAATTTTGGCAAATGCGTTTTGCAATGCCAATTCCATAGATTTAATACCTTCGTCATCTGGGTTGTGTTTCAAAGCGGCGGTAACGGCATCCATAACCGGCAATATTTTTTCAGCAACACTCATTGCGCGATTACGCGACACAGATTCAATATCCAAAGTTGCGCGACGGCGTGTGTTTTCCAATTCAGCCGCAACACGTAAATATCTGTCATTCAATTCTGCAATTTTAGTATTTAATTGTTCTATGATTTTATCTTTTTCGTCCAATTCTGGTTCGGCCTCAGTTTGTTCGGCTTTTTGTTGTTTATCCATAACATCCGCGACCGATACAGATTCTATATCAACTGTTTTTTTATCTTCTTGATTTTCTGGCATAACTGTCATCCTGTTGTTTTTTATTAACTGATTGAATCTATTATAGGTAAGAAAGTTTTAGTTTTCAAGGATGCACCACCAATTAATAGTCCATTAACATGTGGAATTGATATAAATGATTTTGCGTTGGTTGCATTTATACTGCCACCATATACGATTGGTGATGTGCCCTGGTTGTGTTTTTTCAGGTATTCATAAATCATATTTATAATTTGTGCAGTTTGTTCTGGGGTTGGGGTTAAACCTGTTCCTATCGCCCAGCGCGGTTCGTAAGCCACAATGAATTTGCCGGATATTGGCAGGGTTTCCTTCATCATTTTTGTTATGACGGCTTTTGTTGCACCAGATTTATGTTCAGCCAAAGTTTCCCCGATGCAAATTATAGGAATCAGTTTATTTTTGATTGCGTTTTCCGCTTTTGTTTTAATCATTTTATTTGTTTCATCGTGATTTGAACGGCGTTCGCTGTGTCCCACCATTACATATTTTGCGCCAGTTTCAGCAATCATTTTTCCGGAAATATCGCCAGTATATGCACCATTATCGTGTTCACTGATATCTTGGGCGCCAATCAAAACACCATGATTTTCGCCAGATAACAATGTAAATGGCAGGCATAAAATAACCCGCGCAGATGTTTTTTTACGGGATATTGCGGCGGTCATAGTGTCTTTTTCTTTCCGTGTCCCGTTCATTTTCCAGTTACCGATAATAAATTGCATATTCTTTTCCTTTTTTATTGATTTTTTGTCTTGTTTGTTGCTATGGTATCACAAAAGGTGAAAAAATGTTAGAATATTTACGTAATGCAGCGGATAAACCGTTAGCGAAAGTTTTGATGTTTGTTTTAATTTTCAGTTTTGTGGGCTGGGGGGCTGCCGAATGGATTTTTGGTGGTGTTTCCCGTGATACGACACTGATTCATGTTGGGGATGCTGAAATTTCGTTACAGCAATTTAACGAAGAACGTTCAAATCAATTGGCAACTATGACCAAAGATGAACAACGTGCGGCATATACCGATCCTGCAAAATCTGCAGAATTAACACAAAATGTTATGGCAAAATTGACAATGAATCAATTGATGGCTAATCGTGCATATGATTTGGGATTTATTGTTTCTGATAAACGAATCGTAGATGAAATTCGTGCAACAGAACAATTCCAATCAAATGGTGAATTTATGCCTTGGATGTTTGATTCTGCGTTAAGAAATGCAGGATTGACCGAACAAGATTACATAAATGCTTTGCGCAGTGGTATGTTGCGTCAAATGACTGTTGGGGCAACAAATGTTCCTGTGGCTGTTCCTGAATTTGCGGTTGATGCAATGTATAATGCCAGATATTCCACACGCGATATTAAATATATTGGTGTTAAATTTGCTGACTTTAAAATTCCAGAACCAAATGAAGAACAATTGCAAAGTTTTTATGTGCAAAATCCAAAAGTTGTTCCTGAAACACGTTCTGTGTCTTATGTATTTGTGGCTGCTGATAATAACAAACCTGATGAATACGACGAAGGTTTCAAAAAGGCCCAGACAATTGAAGATATGATTATATCAGGCGAAAGTATGAAAGATTCTGCTGAAAAATACAAAGCAAAATTTGTTAAAATAGACAATGTTAAACGTGGCGATAAATTGTCTGATAAAATTTTAACAGATGATTTGGTTGCAAAATTGTTTTCTATGGAAGCAGGTGTTGAAAGCGAATTGTTGGAATTGAAAGAAGGTTTCGCAATTTTGCGTGTTGACACTGTTGTTCCAGAACACAATGCAGATTTCAAAGATGCCAAGAAAGAAATCATTGGAAAATGGAAAAAAGCTGAACAACGTAAAAACGCATATATTGCTGCAAATGATATGTTAATCAATTTGAACAAAAACGGTTCATTGAAAAACACTAAATCTGCATCAGTTACCAGAACAGAGGGCGCACCTTTGTCTGTGTTGACTGCAACATTTGCAGGTCAAGAAGGAAACAATTTAATTGTCGAAGATAATGATGCGTTCTATGTTTTGCATATCGGTAAAAACGTTATGCCAAAACCAGACAGCAAAAAGAAAGAAGCTATCCGTAAAGAATTGGAAAAAATGTCCAGCAAATATGTTATGGATGATTATTCTCAATTCTTGAAAAGGCATTATCCTGTCGAAGTTAATGAAAAAGTTTACAGAAGATTCATAACAAAATAAAAATCGCCCAATCGGGCGTTTTTTATTTATCATTTTTTCTTTTTTATTTATAATCGTAATATGAAAATTGAAACCTATGGAATTTTGATAAATATAAAACCGTTTTCAGAACGGGATGCTGTTGCACATATTTTTACAAAAGATTCTGGGGTGTTGGTTGGTATGTTGCGGGGTGCTGTATCGGCCAAGAAAAATAAACCATTGGTTGGGCAAATTGGCAATGTTTCGTGGAACGCCAGGCTGGATTCACAATTAGGGGTGTTTCATTGGGAAGCAGAAAAAAATTTGGCTGCGCCTTTGATGTTTAATGCTGATTTATTAAAGATTATGAATTCTGCATTTGCATTAATATATACTTTGATACCGGAACGCGAATCGTACAATGAATTATATGAACATACTGTTTTGTTGTTACAACAAATTATAGATAGCCCAGACCCATACAATGAATATTTAAAATGGGAAATCAATTTATTGGGCAATTTGGGATACGGGCTTGATTTAACAAAATGTTCTGGGTGTCAAAAAACCGAAAATTTATGCTATTTATCGCCAAAAACGGGCAGGGCTGTATGTGCAAAATGTGGCGAACCATACCGGGATAAATTGTATAAATTGCCTGTTTCTTTGATGGTAACGGGCATGTTTATAAACCATATTTGCAACATCCAAGGCGTTGAGGTTCCAACCGCCAGAAAAATATTTTAAAATCTGCGTTTTTTTTGTTGCGCGGGTAAGTTTTTTTTTCTATTATCACACTGTTCAAACACAAAGGAGAAAACTATGACTTGGACAATCTTAATCCTGATTTTGGCAATTGCGTTGTTTGTATTTAGCAGCTTTATTGTTAGATCTGACAGCAAGAAAGCTTCTGTTCAGGGTATCATCATGCACAGATTAATATCTGTAGTCGCTATTGCATTGATTGCAGGTTGCGTGTGCCGTTTGTGGACACCTGTGTATTTAACAAAAACAAATCCTGAAATCTTGCAGGAAATGGTTGCTTCTATGCAAGCACAACAGGAAGCAGAAAAATCAAAAGAACTTCGCAGATTTGTTGAAAAACATATGGACGATATGATTGGATTTGCTCCAATCGCAGGTAATGTAGATGCAGGAAAAACAATCTTCTTATTCTCTGACTATTCTTGCCCATTCTGCCGTAGAGTTCACGCTGAATTATCTCGTGTTTTGAAAGAACGCAATGATGTTCGCGTAGTTTTGAAAAACTTCTCAATCCACGGTGCTTTGTCTGATGCACCAGCGAAAGCTGTTATCGCTGCAAAATTGCAAGGCAATGAAAAAGCAGCTGCATTGGATAAATTGTTGATGGATAGAGAATATTATGGTCAAGAAGAAGCTAAGAATGCATATAGCAAAGATAAGAAAGACCAAGAAAAAGCAGCTAAAGCTGTCGAAGCTAATGTCATGAAATTGGCAAAAGAAGCCGGTTTGGACACAAAGAAATTAGCAGACGACATGAAAGGCGACACAGTTGCTATGGAATTGGATAACGTTCGTGATTTGGCAGAACGTTTCGAAATCAGAGGAACACCATTCTTAATCATTGGTACAAAATCATTCCCTGGTGCGATTCCATACTCCAAAATTATCGAAGCTTTGAAATAATTTTGTGATTGATATTAAAACACCCACGATTGTGGGTGTTTTTTTATTTATTATAATTTTTTTATTTATCCCATACGGTTGATATTATTGATTCTGCCAATAAAGGCACAGACAACTTTGTTACATTTTCCATTTCTGATTTAATCAAATTAGAAAAGTGTTCGGCATCTTTTTCGCCACATTCAAATATGATTTCATCATGAACTTGTAATAACATTTTGATTTTATCGTTGTTTGGTTCAATTATTTTATTATAGATATTCACCATTGCGCGACGCATTATGTCGGCTTCGAATCCTTGGATGGGTGCATTGATTGCGGCGCGTGTTGCATAACCGCGCAGACGTGGTACACGTGATTCTGGAATTTCAATTTTTCTGTGCCAAGGGGTATAAACACAATGGTTTTCAAAAACAAATTTAGTTATATTTGTTATATATTCTTGTATCTCTGGTAATCCATCCATATAGGAATCTATGATTGATTTGGCTTTTTCTCTGGAAATGCCCAATTGGTTTGATAAACCAAATGCAGATATTCCGTAAATAATAGAAAAGTTAATTGTTTTCGCAGCACGTCTTAAATCGCGTGGTACGGGTTCATTATTTGGAATGTTAAATATTTTGCGTGCGGTTTGTTCGTGAATGTCCAAACCTTGATTAAAGGTTTCTTTGAACACCGCCACATTTGCGACATCTGCCAATAATCTTAATTGAATTTGTGAATAATCTATGGCGATCAAGGTGTTGCCAGGCGACGCCACAAAACATTTCCTGATTTCTTCACCCAATTCTGTTTTAACAGGTATATTTTGTAAATTTGGTGCGCGACTGGACAGACGACCTGTGTTGGTGCTGGTCTGTAAATATGTGGTATGAATACGACCGTCCCCAGCAATTTGATGTGGCAAGGCATCAGCATAAGTGCCAGCCAATTTAGATACAGAACGCCAATTCAATATTTTTTCAACGACAGGGTGTTCATCTATCAAATCATTTAATTTATCTGCATCTGTGGAGCGCTTTTTATCGGTTGGCAAATGCAATTCATCAAATAATACAGTTGATATTTGCTTTGGACTGCCGATATTAAATTCATGTCCAATAATTTGATAAATTTCTGCCTCTAAATCAGACAACTGTTTATGGAAAATGCCAGATAATTGATTTAATTTTTCGCGATTGACATATACACCATTTCTTTCCATTTGCATCAAAATAGGGCACAAAGGTAAATCGCATTCTTCATATAATTTCCGCAAATCAGGATTCGCATTCAATTGCGGACGCATCAATTTGTATAAAGCCATACAAACAACTGAATCTTCGCCTGAATATTTTGTGGCGGTATCTATAGATAGAGTTTCAAAATGTTTGTCGCAATCTTTTGTTTTTTCATCAAACAAATCATCAAATTTAATATTGCTGTGTCCCAGATATTTCACCGCCAATTCGTCCAGCCCATGACCATGTAAAGATCCATGCAATATATATGACAACAGCATAGTATCATCAAAAGGTTTAATTTGATGAACATCCCAACCTTCGTTGCTTAAAATATGTAAATCGTATTTAAGATTATGTGCAATTTTAACAACGTTTGGATTTGTGAATACGGGCCACAGTTTTTTATAAACAACATCCACAGATAATTGTTTTGGTGCCAATGTGTCAGAACCGAATAAATCCATGCTTTTTGATATGTGTCTGATTGGAATATAAGCACCGTGAGATTCATCATAGGCCAATGATAAACCAACAATTTTATCTGTGATTTGATTTAAACCGGTGGTTTCTGTATCAAACGCCAAAACATTTGTTACATGTGATAAAAATTCATCCAGTTCTGATTCTGTCGATATAGTAACCAGATTCATTTCTGGTAATGTGCGTTTTTCATCTTCGATTGATGTGGGAATATCAACCACAGGACAAACAGATTTTGCATATTCTGGCACGGGGTGTGAATCAGGAATGTCTTTGTATTTTGCAAATAATTTTTCTATTTTTGCCACCAAAGATTTGCTTTCTATCTTGGTGGTTATGAAATCCATAGTTGCATTATAATTAAATTTAAATGGTTGAATATTTAACCCTTCTAAATCAACATCGCGTTTCAAAGTTACCAGTTGTTTTGAAATGTATGCAGATTCTTTATGTTCTAATAACAGGTTGCGAATTCTTTCATTTTTTACAGAATCTAAATTTGCATACAGATTATCCAGAGTTTTAAATTCAGCGATTAATTCTGTGGCGGTTTTTGGACCAACACCACGAACGCCCGGAACATTATCAGTTGAATCACCCATCAAAGATTGAACATCAATAACTTGGTTTGGGGCAACACCAAATTTTTCAAATACTTCAGGTTCGTGAATTTCGCGTTGTTTCATACCGTCATACAAAAACGTGCAATTTGATACCAATTGCATTAAATCTTTGTCGCTGGTGATTATGCGGGTGCCACCTTCGTTATTACAATTATTAGTAGCGATTGTTGCGATAACATCGTCCGCTTCGACCCCGGGGATACACAGAACAGGTATGCCCATTGCATGAACACCTGTTTTAATCAATTCTGATTGGGTTAATAAATCTGCGGGTGGGGCAGAACGATTCGCTTTGTATTCTGGGTAAATGTCTTGACGGAAAGAGATTCTTGATGCGTCAAACACGCATACAAAAGAATCATTTTCTTTGGCGGTTGCCAGTATAGGTAAAATCATATTGAAAAAACCATATACCGCCCCCACAGGCATGCCATCCGACCGGGTCAAATTTGCATGGACTCCGTAATAGGCACGAAATACCAAAGAATTTCCGTCAATTAATGTCAGCATTTCATTTCCTTAGAAAATATAACGCATTTTTACACGAACATTATATTCCATCATATCTGGTGTGATATTTGTGCCTGGAACTTTGTAAATATCTGGGGCATATAATACGCGACCTTCGACATCGAATTTCAAAGGAACTGCCAAAATATCGATTGTTGCACCCAACATACCTTGGTAGGCAGCGGTTGTTTTAATATCAAATGTTGTGTCGATACCACCAGTTGTTACAGTATGATCACCATTAAACACCATGCCGATACCACCACCGATATAAGGCAAAATGATTGTAGATGGAACTTTGAAGTACGCATTAACCATTGCTGCGTTTGTGTTCAAATCAGAAGAATCAATATAGTTATATTCTGCTTCAATTCTGAATACAGGGATATCCATACCTGCGATTGCACCCAATAATCTGGATGTAGAATTGTCATGATTATCCTTGGTAAACAGGGTTTGTCCGCCCGCACCAACCATACCCCCAATATAAAAATCTGCAATTACACCAGCGTTCGCTGTGGATGCACAAGTTAATACTGCAAGTGTTGAAATTAAAGATAATGAATTTATTTTCATATTTTTCTCCTTTATATGATATTATAGTATAAAACAAAGGTTATAACATGCAAGCAAATAAAACTTTTTTAATAGTCGGTTTGGGTAATCCTGGGGCCGAATATGCCAAGACACGTCATAATGTTGGGTTCATGGCAATCGATGCGTTAACCCCTGCGGATGCAGTTTGGAAAAATGAAAAAAAGGCATTAACCGCACATTGTGAAATAGGGGATAATAAAATTATTTTTGTAAAACCCCAAACTTTTATGAATAACAGTGGCGAAGCGGTTGGGCCTTTGATGGCTTTCTATAAAATTCCATTGGAAAATTTGATTGTTATTCATGACGATATGGATATTAAATTGGGCGAATTTCGCGAAAAAGTGGGTGGTTCCAGTGCCGGACATAACGGAATAAAATCTATAGATGCCGCTGTGGGCAAAGATTATAAACGCATTAGAATAGGTATCGGTCATCCGCGTGATTTCGATTCGCCAATTGATCCTGTGGATTGGGTGTTGGGTAAATTCGACAAAGACCAATTAAAACAAATACAGTCGGTTATAGAATCTTTAGAAATTTAAATATTTATTGATACGATATCTTGAATGTATGATGGTTCGTTGGTTTGGGTGATATACCGTCATCACACTGTTCTGTGGTTGATCCATCCTTATACCATCCCCATGCACCATTTATATATTTGCGTCTGCATTGTCTCTGTGAATTATTATTATAATACATATATGGTTCGTGGTTAGATATACCCTGTGGGGCAATATAATTGCCATATCTATCTACCAACACGATTACATCACATTGCAGGCTGAATATAGATGTTGTTGCATCTGATGTTACATTCAGAGGCAAATGATGGTTCTCGTCCACGGTTGTTAAACAGTATAGCGAATATGAATTAGAGCCGTCCCAGCAATAATAATCAGTACTGTTGTTTGTGTTAGTGGTAGAACAAATTCCTTCTTGGATAAGTAGTGCTCTCTGGCCAGGATGGTGAACACAGATGCCATTGTCGACATATGCGGCACCATTATGTTCAGGACAACAGTTTCCGAATTTATCCTTGGCCGCATTACCCAGTGGACAATCATTGGTTATTACAGGTTCGTCGGTTGACACATACAAAATTTGATCTGTTGTTGATATCGTAACGTTATTAGTTGTTGTTATATTATTGGATGTGATAACTTCTTTGCAGGTTCCATTATCATATTTGTAATTCACAGGGCAATTATATGAACTGCAACCGTCAATACTGTCTGTTGTACCTGTGTTTGTTGCAAACCAAGATAACAAAGTTGTTCTGTCGGCACTGATAGGTGTCAAAATTTTATTTTCACTGATAAACCCACCGTTCAGTGATTGAATCAAACTGGTATTGGTTGTAATTGCAGAATTTGGTGCGTTTTCACAATTACCCCAAATTTGTTCGGCAATATAGCATGCTTTTTTCTCGTCTTCGGACAATTCTGAACATATGTCCGGAACTGTTTGAAAACCAGTGGCATCCATTTCGTAGATACTGGTGTAATAATTTTCACGTGTTTCATCGGTTATCTGTTGGTTTATAGCAGCTAAATTACTGGATTGATTGATGCAATCTAATACTTCTTGCCAACATACATTGCGGTTTAATATAGAACGTCTTGGTCTGGATCCAAAATTTTCACATAAACCAAAGTTACCAGAAGTTCCGTTGCATTGTTGTATGATGCAATCTTTACCAACGGTTGTACATGTTTCAATGATTGTATCATATGATGTTTCTGCAGAGATGCCGTCCATCCCAGATTGCCATTGAGCAGAGCCACCACCAGATGCAGCCATTAAACTGACGCAAGATAATTCAATATCTGCACATATTTGATTTACAGTTGTATCTGTTAACACACCAAATGTTGACAGTGCACGTGAATCAAATTCACTTAAGTTTTCTTTTGAAGCGGTTTTACATTCTGTTACCAATGTAACACAACTTTGTCTGACTTCTTCTAATTTCTTGTTTTGTGCCAATTTGATTTGTGCCAAAGCATCGCTTAAAAATTCAGTCCACACAGTATCCGCGACATCTTGACATTGTTCCATGGCGGGTTGTAAGAACTTTTTCTTAGAATTCAAAAATGAAACAAATTGTGAATTTTGTGTCATGCTGGCCCATGTTTGATCGCCATAAGGTTCTGTCAACAATGTTGTCATGCCATACAAATTTTCAGATAAAAATACAGAGCCATCCGCAGGATTTATGTATTGTCCCGAAATATCCAAACATTTATATAAATCTGTTCCACAAACAGAAGCATCTGATAATTGAGCCAAAATCTTTTTCTTGCATGTTAATACATCATCAGAATTTCTTTGTTGATAAGCATTTAACCGTGCCATGTCCAACAAAGCGCCACTTTCGTGAATTTTTTCAATGGCATTGTTATATTGGGTATTATACGCTTTGGCGACAGTGTTACAATCTTGTTGTATGGCCAATTTATAATTATCTTGGATAATGTTGATTTCATCTTCGGAACAAACCTCTTTTGCCATTTCCAAACACACTGGTAATACAGCATTGTATAATTCCAATCCAGATTTCGCAGATGTAGATATTCCAGATGTTGAATCAATGGTGTCCCATGCGCTGTCGGTGTCCAAAGATAAGGAAACAGGGGATAAACTGTTGCTGATTTTTGAATCAGAAGAATTGTTCAAAGCATCGGTTATTTTCTTTAACAATTTTTCAGATGAAGATGTATCTGCCTGGGAATATCCTTCTTCACCTTCAGATGCGACTTTGACAACAGCAACATCTTCCTTGTCCATGCCGACCAATAACAATCTTTGGTTGAAATCCAACATTTTTGTTTCGGCCGCACTGAGTTGCTTTTTCAAATTGTCAAATTCATGGGTTCTGGACGAACATGCGCATCTGCGTAAATTTGTATCTTTTGTGGCACAAAATTCATCCATACAGTCGTAATAAACCGTTTTACATTTTGATATGTCGCGTGATTTAATGTCCGATATTTTTTCTTCGTTAACTTCGGCGGCACGAACATTACGTGATGAAACAGTTGCGTTGGTAACAGAGCGTCTGGTGCTGGCTTTGACAGGTGTTGTTGACGTGCCAGATCGAGATAGTGTTACACCACGTGGTGTGGTTGATATATTTCTGGTTTGCTGTTTGTTATTTGAATCAGAAACCTTTGGTCTTTGTTTTACGTTTTTTCTGTCATTGTTGGTGGTTGCAGACGTTGTCTTTCTGCTTTGTACAGAAGGTGTATTGTTCCTTTGATTTTTTGATACGGAACGGGTGTTTTCTGTCTTTTTTGAATTTTGTTTTGCAGATGCACGTGAACCCGCAGTAGTGGCAGATACAATATTATTAACAACATCGCGTTTTGATGTGTTGCGAACCGTTTCTGCACAGTAAACAGATGTCGTCTGAAATACAGACAAACCAAGGCATACAACGAAAAACGGTATAATCCTTTTCATTCCTTAGATTCATGTTAGCAAATTTATAATTTTTTGGGCAAGCACAAAATTAAAAATTTTTGTGTTTTTTACGAATAAAAAATGTATTGGTGTGGACGGGGGGAATTGAACCCCCAAGGATTGCTCCACAGCATCCTTAGTGCTGCGCGTCTACCAATTTCGCCACGCCCACATATTTTTTTTGAACCTTATTACAAAAGTATTTTTTTTTCAACTGTTTTTATGATATAATATACCCAGAAAGGAAGACAAAGGTTTTATCATGATGAAAAAATATTTTGCTTTTTTAGGTGCTTGTTTAGTGGCTGTGTTGCCTGAATTTGCTGGTGCTGCGGGAACTTACTATAACAATAATCTGTATCAACAGCGTTATGGTAATACTGGTAATTATGCATCCAGTCGTGGTTATGGCTATGCGTCTACGTATGGTCAAAACACAACTACAACTACGACCAGAACGGTGAAGAAAACCAAAAAGACAAAAACTGCAACCAGAAAATCAAGTTCTGAAAAACAGGGATTTGTGTTGGATGCTGGTTTTGAACATCAACTGGCCAGTTGGAAGTTCGATATGAACAGCGCAAAATCAAAATTACATTATGATAATTTGATGTGGAATGTTATTGGTGCCGAAGGAACTTATTATTTCGGGGACAGCACTCCTATGCAAATCAAAGTTGGTGGTCGTTATGGTGTGCAATATGATGAATCTCCAATGGTTGATGACGATATTTCCCAGGGGGGGTATGGTATTATGAGCTGGACAGATGAAAGCGGTAATGTCATAGGAACTCAATCTGGTCATGCGTTGTCTGTTGGAACCAGTAAAGGTGGCAGTCAATTTGGTTTTAATGCGGCATTTGGATTGACTGATTTCTTTACTGCGGGTCGTGTTAAATTTACACCATCTGTTGGGTACAGATATTTGAAATATAAATTAACAACAAAACAAAATTATGGGGTCGCAGTTGATATATTTGATTCCACAGATGCACATCCATATGTAACATGTATTTCCGGATATTTGGGCGAAATACAATGTGATCCGTTCTTACTGTTTTATTCTACGACTGGGCAAATTACTATCACAGGTCGTGTAATTGATGAAGATGGTAATTTATCCGATGTTATCCAGGCGCCTGGTATTGCAGGGTTTACTGTTGCTGGGGTTAATACTGGTGGAACATATTATTATGAACAATCTGGAACCAGCCACGAATATGAAACAACATGGGCGGGTCCATATATCGCATTGGATGCTGAATATGAAATTGACAGTATGAATTCGGTTACTGCAGGTATCGAATTAGGATTACCTATATACACAGCAGAGGGTAACCAACCATATCGCTATGATTGGGAACATCCAAAAAGTGTTGAAGATAAATCAACTTTGGGTGATGCAATCCATTTTGGGGTAAATGCGAATTGGATAACAGACATTTCTGATTCTATGTCATTGACAATTGGGTTTACATATGATTATTATTCTGTATCAAAGGCAACAGCGAATACTTATTTGAACAGTACATACTATTTGAATTTGTATCATGCCTATGAAGATGCATATACCGAAGGTATGAATAATGGTACTTTGACTGAATATCAACAAAGCGTCTTGGAAGAAGAGATGGCTGCAATCGAAGGTTATGAATCTGACGGTTGGAAGTTGAAAACAGACAAAGAAATCAATTCTGTATACAGATCTATGGGTATACGCGTTGGTGTAAACGTTAAGTTTTAAGGTATAAAAGCGTGAGGTTTAATTTAAAAACATTATTTGTTTTAAGTTGTTTTGCTTGTTTATTGCCCTTTGTTGCCAGTGCAGTTGATTTATCTGCTGTGGTCACTGTGAATCAAACCAGTGATACGGCAACAAAAGCAAAAAGCGAAGCAATTAATGATGCCAGACGCCAGGTTTTATTCAAAGTTTTATCAAAATATGCAGATCCAGATGCGTTAACTGAATCGCTGAAAAATACATCTGATGATGATTTGGTTAATTTTATTGTATCGACCAGTGTTGCAAATGAACATATATCATCAACGGGCTATTCTGCAAACATCACTATGGACATAGATGGCGGTGCGGTTAAACAATGGTTGGGACAAAATAATGTTCAAAATTGGATACCAAATACCGAAGTCGCTGAAAAATTTTCCATGTATATATCGTTGTCTAATGGGCTGAATGATTGGGCCGAATTAAAAAGAATTGCGCGTGAAATGAAAACAGAAATAGAAACTGTGGTTATGTCTGGTAATCAGATTTTGGCAAAAATGCCATTAAACCAAAGATCGAAATTTACTGTTTTGGTTCGCAGTGCGGGTTGGAAATATTCAGACAATGACGGTATTTTACACATTTGGAAATAAAAATTAAGGCAGGAAAAACATGAAAAGGTTGTTTTGTTTGTTTATGTTATTGCCAATGATAGCGATGGCAGAAGAATCCCCGAAAGATGATAAATTTAATTTGAACATCAGAAGAATAGGGCTGGATTGGACCAAAACCACAATCGGTAATGCCGGGGAATATCAAAATTCTACGGTTGCAGCGTTGAAAGCGACCAATCAAGAAAATGTCAAAGGTGTGTTAGATGTCTCTTTGGAATATGGTTTTGACAGATTCAAATGGGATAATTCTGTGTTTATGGAATATGGTAAACAGACCATCAAACCGTATAACGAACCCAGTACCGTTGACGAAAGCGCGGATAAAATATTGTTGTCTTCGGATTTAGCATATGCATGTTGGGATTTTGATTCCTTTAAATTGGGCCCAATTATGAGAGCACAATACGAAACAGAATTTGCCGGTGACCCACGAAACAGAGTTGTCCGTCCAAATGCCGGTTTTTCGTTGTTTGACCATGATATTATAAAAAGTTTATATATTGTGGGTGTGTACGAATATGATTTTACTTATTCAGACAACAAAGTTAATAAATCTGCATACGAAACAGGTTGGCGTATTGAATATCAAATCAGAGATGGTGTAAAATTCTCGTCTGATGGATATTACAGAAAATACCTGTCATTTTCTGCATATGAAGGCGAAGATTTAAAGAACGATTTTTATGCGGTCGCCCGTTTGGATACTAATATCTGGGGCGATTTGACTATGGGACCATACATAAAATACAGAAGGGCGCATTCACGTCAGGCCGAACATTGTGGTTCTAATACTTCTATCGGTGTATCGTTCAGTTATATACACAATTTCGATTTGTTGTATAAAAAATCTGAATAATCTGCGAAATACCCCCGTGGGCAGGGCAGGTGATTTCTTGAAAAAAACAAGTTTCAATCAAGCATTGGGCGATGTCAGTATTTTTGAAAGAGTCAGGTAAATTTTTTTTAATTTTTTCTTGATTTTGTGGGAAATATTGTTTAATATGGTGGCACGCACCTTGGTGCGAAGAACACAGGCAGTGGATATAATTTCTGTCCAGAACATCTGGTTTTTTACATCTACTGACCGAGGATAACAACAGAAAAAAGGATAAAATCATGGCATTGCCAACTTTTACTATGAAACAATTGATGGAAGCGGGTGTTCATTTTGGACATCATACACGTCGCTGGAATCCATTGATGACACCATATGTTTATGGCGTTAAAGATAAAATTCATATTATCAATTTGAATAAAACTGCACCTTTGTTGCATCGCTCTTTGGTTGCTTTGGAAGCAATCGCAGCAGCTGGTGGAAAAATCTTGTTTGTTGCTACTAAACATCAAGCAAAAGATATCGTCAAAGATGCTGCTGAACGTTGTGGTCAATTTTATGTAAACAATCGCTGGTTGGGCGGTATGTTGACAAACTGGACAACGGTTTCACAAAGTATCCGTCGTTTGAAAAAGATGGAAAATGATATTGCTAATGCTGACAAATTGGGTTTAACCAAGAAAGAAGTCGGTGTTATGACCAAAGAAGTTGCTAAATTGCGTGAAATTTTCGGTGGTATTTTGGAAATGCACGGAATTCCACAGGCAATGATTGTTATCGATGTGCCACGTGAATTGAATGCTGTTCATGAAGCAAAGAATTTGGACATCCCAACAATCGCTATTTGTGATACAAACGCAAACCCAGAATTAGTCGATTACCCAGTTCCAGGAAACGATGACGCATCACGTGCAACACAATTGTATTGCGATTTGTTCGTAGATGCTATCTTGTCTGGTATTGAAAAAAGATTGGGTGGCGCTGCCGGTAAAAAGGTTGAATCTGATAATGCAGAAGCAGCCGCTGAAGAATACGAACACGACATCAAAGTGAAAGAAGCAAAACAAAAATCAAAAACTTCTGAAGCTCGCGAAGTTCGTCGCAGCAAATTGGCAGACAAAGCAGACAAATAGTTATTTCAAAAAGGTAATTTTATGAACGTACAACATGAATTAAATGTAGTTCAAGATAAAGAAATGATTCCTTTTTTGGAATATAACCAATATGCCAAAGATGTAGCCACTATCCAAACAAAAAACGGCAAAAAACATAAGGTGAAATTTGTTGAAGTTGGAACAATGCACCATTATGGAATTATGACTGTATTCGATTGTTTGGGTGAAGACGGTAAAATATACGGTTCAATTGCCATAAGCCCAAGAAAGAAAATTATTGGGCCTGTGGTGAACGCCGTCAGTCCAAAAAATATACAATGGGACAGACATTCTTTGGCGCGTGTTCGTTTGATGAATATTATTGATACTTTGATGAACGAACAACAAAAACATTAAACAAATGGGAGATAAAAATGGCAGAAGTAACAGCAAAATTAGTCCAAGAATTGCGTGAAAAAACATCCGCAGGTATGATGGACTGTAAAAAAGCATTGGTCGAAAACAACGGTGATATCGAAGCTGCAGCTGATTGGTTGCGCCAAAAAGGTATCGTCAAAGCCGCTTCCAAGGCCGGTCGTGTCGCTGCATCTGGTTTGGTAACTGTTGTAAAATGCGACAAAATGGGCTGCGTTGTTGAATTGAACGCAGAAACAGATTTCGTTGCCAAGAACGACAAATTCCAAGCATTAGTTGCAAATGTTGCAAACAAAGCAATGGAATTGGCTGGTGATTTCGATGCAACTTTGAATGCAGTGAAAGATGATATTGCTGCAACAATTTCTACAATTGGTGAAAATATGAGTTTACGTCGTATCGCCAAAGTTGATGGTGATCACATTTACACATATGTTCACAATGCTTTGGTCCCAGGTATGGGTCAAATCGGTGTGGCAGTTGCTATCAATGGTGATGATCCACGTATCGACGAAATTGGTAACAAAATTGCAATGCATGTCGCTGCAAACAAACCTGAATTTATGACAATCGCAGATGTTGATCCAAAAGCAGTTGAACGTGAAAAGAAAGTGTTCATTGAATCTGGCGCAACAGCTGGCAAACCTGAAAACATCGTTGAAAAGATGGTTGAAGGTCGTATTAAAAAATACTATGGCGAATCCGTATTGGAAGAACAACCTTTCGTTATGGATCCATCAAAAACTGTGAAAGAAGTTATCGCAGAACATGGTGGTAAATTGGCCGGTTACGCGTATTATGTATTGGGTGAAGGCATCCAAAAACGCGAAGACAATTTGGCCGATGAAGTTGCCAAAATGTTGCAATAAAATTTATTGTAATAATATGTTTTTGTTTCGGGATTGGTTGTCAGAAAGAAAAAATCTGCCGATTAATCCCGAATTTTTTTATCAAAAGGGGTAGACGCATGGAATCATACAAAATTAAAAATATAGTTTGTGATGATTTTGGCTGTTCTGTTGTTATTGGCAAACAAAGTAAAAAATGCTTTAAGTTAGGTGATGCAACGGTTAAAGGAAAAATGTCTGTTTCCAAAACTATTGATTTGCCTGCAAAAGCAGAACCAAATTTAAAGGTCGGCCAAAAAATAGTCGCTTTACAGGATAAATATTTTGGAATTGAAGATTATGTGTATTTGTACAATGGTGGTGTCAGTTTTAATATGAAACCTGCCTCTTATGATAAATATTCATGCAAATGCTATATTGAAAATTTACCAAATTTGTTCAAAGACGGAAAATTGGACAGAATGAGATTCAAAATGGTAATGGTGCGCGAATGTTTGCGTCGCGGGTTGGTACCTTCTGTTGTTGCGTGGCGCAATTTGCGTAATGTATTTTTATGGGATACTTATTCGCCATTGGTACGGGAATAATTTGCAAATTTTGGTTAAATTTGCTATCATATACGAAAGAGAAAATAAAGGTTATATAACAGGGTGGTATCCAAATCGACGGCGAAAAGATCACTGACAAAGAATACATTGTGCAACCAAAAGAATCAATTATGGTTCAACGTGGCAAAAAGGTATTTTTGAAAGTAGTAAATAAATAATAAGTTGTTGATTTTGTAATAAATATATTATAAAATCTGCGACATGTTGCGCCCATGGCTCAATTGGATAGAGCAACAGATTTCTAATCTGTGGGTTGCAGGTTCGAGTCCTGCTGGGCGCGCCAGGAATAAAATTTAGGCCTTGCAAAAGGTCTAAATTTTTTTATATGGTGTTTTATAGCAACCAAAGGGAAAAATTCATGAATTTACAAGAATTGGAACGCATTGTCGCTGAAATATTACAAAGGGCGGAATTAACCCAGGGAATAGAACGCTATCAAGAATTGCTGTATTTATTAAAAGAAAAACATGTAAATGTGGCCGATGATGAACATTTTCAACATCTGTATCGAAATTTTTATGCATTAAGTCATCGTGTTGCGCCTTTTTATCCTGCGTATTTCAATGCTTTTCAGGATGCGTTGACCACCCCAGATATGTCCCATCGGGAAATCTTTGACACAATCAGCGAAATATCGCATTTTTGTGAGATATCATTCAGTTCCAAAATATTACATAATTTGAACCAAAATATTCCAATTTATGACAGTATTGTTGGATGGTATCATTTTGGTTTCAAATTTATAAAATCACAAAAATTAGATTTTGCCGGCAATAAACAAATAGCATGGGATATGTATTTGGAATATCAAAAACAGTTTATGGAATATATGGAATCAAATGATGCAAAATTGATTGTGCAAATGTTTGATGATGCATTTCCGCAATATAAGACACTGTTTACAGCGGTTAAAAAGGTTGATTTTGTTTTATGGCAGGACAGAATCAAAGTTGATGGAAATATAATTACCAGAATACAAATTCCAGACCAATATAAATGTCAACGATAGATTAATAACAAAACCGGTCTTTTTGGCCGGTTTTTTATATCATATTATATATGATAAATTTTTTTGACAAAATGCTTGACAAATTATTTTTATTGTCTATAATATGGGTAACTACAAACAAGAGGTTTAATATGAACAAAGCACAAAAAATGAAAACCGCTACACGTAAAACACGTAAAAGCGCATTTTGGAACAAAGTTAAAAAAGTTATTTTGTTCCCTGTGAAAGTATTGAAAAAAATATGGAATTTCATTGTCCGTATGTGTACAGCATTATGGCGTTGGTTGAAATCTATCGATATTGTCGGTATGATTAATTTGACCTTGTTAGTCGCCATTATTGTTTTATTTACCAGTTTAATTGTTGATGTCGTTTGTTGCAAAAAACATGTGGTAAATACAGCAAAAAATAATAATGTTGTTGTAACTGAAACAGCAAAATCTAATAAAGTTGATAATCGTAAAGTAGTTCAAAGAAAATTTAATACCGCGTTGCCATTAAAGGCTGATAAAGAAACAGGTATTACCCCAAAAATTAAGGTTGTTGGTGTTAAAAAACCAGTTGTTGTGAAACAAATTTCTTTGCCTGCCAAAGAATTGCCACAACAAAAATTGTTCGGTGATGTTATCGTTGATTCTTATCCTGATGCACCAATGTTGTCAAACGGTGTAGATATCAATGGTAATTTGTTCGTTCAAAATTTGCGTAAATATACTTTGCCTTGTGATGCTAAAATTTCAGGTCATTTATTCATTCGCAATGTCGAAAGATTAAATTTCTGTGGCAAATTCACAGTCAAAGGTAATATTTATGTTAATCGCCAATCTTCTTTTGGCCCATTGCCAAAACAAGCAAGAATTGGTGGCCAAGTTGTTTTATAAAAACATAATGGTATTTGTTCTGTAAAAAGTGCCATGGTTAATCCAGGCACTTTTTTTTATTGTGGCTTTTTTATTTTTTGTGTTATAATTAATTATGCCATAGGGTAAAAACAAAGGGAGAATACAAATGAAATTTTTCGATAAATTATTCACAGTTTTGGTAAAAAATTCGATTTATTCGATTGTTTTATTGGCTGCGTTTATTTTGTTTATGCATTTTGCTGATGGTCACTTCTTGAACGGCGTTTTAACAGCGGTGTCTGCATTGGTTATGTATGTATGCATTGTGTTGTTATATCAAGAATTCAAGAAAACACCAGATCCAAAAAAGCCAGCAAAACCAGTTGCGAAGAAAGCTGGTAAAAAAACTGCGAAAAGAAAATAAAAAAAATCCCCATTTAATTGGGGATTTTTTAAATCTGTATTTTTTTTATTTAGCTGCTTTTGTTTTTTCTATCAAACTTTCCATATCAATTGGTTCTGTGGCTGTTTCTTCCACCTGAGGTGCAACCAATTCATTATGGATTCCAGATTGTTCAGGACTGGAAACGTTTGTTTTTGCAACCACCAAAGACAACAATGCACACAATATAAAGAACAATGTTGCCAACCATGCGGTCATTTTTGTTAAGAAATTGCCAGCAGCAGAGCCAGTCAAAGCCCCACCAAACATAGATGCAGCGGTTGAACCGGACATACCAGAACCTTCAGATTTTTGTAATAAAATCAAACCTGTCATCAAAACTGCAACGATGATTAATAATACTAATAAAACAGAGAACATAATTTTTTCCTTTATTTACTTTGTTGCGATTGTAGTAACCAAAACCTTAAAAATCAAGAATTTTTAATAGTTTTTCGGCTGCGTCCAAACTGGCTGTCTTTTTTGAAGAGCCAACGCCAGTTGCAGATTTACCCATTGCGGAAACCGTAACTGTGAATTCTGGGTTGTGGGAAACGCCAACAGGTTCGTGATATTCATACACGGGCAGGGCCCCAGAATCCCGTTTTTGAACATATTCTTGTAATGTTGATTTTGCATCTTTTGGTGCAATGATTTCGGCGGCAGCCAATCCCGACCATATATCTGTGATGATTGCGCGCGCTGTTTCAAAATCAGAATCTAAAAATATTGCGCCCAAGACCGCTTCCATTGCGTCCGCCAAAACATTATCAATTTTTCCGCCAGTCATATGACCATGGCGAATATGTTGTTCCAATTCAATATCGCGTGCAACATTTGCCAATGTTTCCGCAGAAACCAAAGTCGCATGACGACGGGACAGGCCACCTTCGTTGTCATCTGGATACATTTTATACAAAATTTCCGCCACAGACAGACCCAAAACCCTGTCGCCTATGAATTCCAAACGTTCGTTATTGTTTTTCGAATCGATACCACTTTGGGTCAAAGCCAATTCCAATAACTTTTTATTTTTAAATTTATAATTCAATTTCATTATTGTTTCCGTCCCATACCAAATCTGTCCCAACGCATTTTATCACCCCAATTCCATACAGCAATCATAGGTGAATAATAATTGTGGGAATACCAAATAAACCATACGCGCCCCAATAAATTGTCGCGTGCGACATAAGATACTGCTTCGGTTCGGCTGTCCGCGCTGTTGTCGCGATTGTCACCCATGAAAAAGAAATGATTTTCAGGCACAACAAATGCTTCTGTGTTGTCCAAAGGATAATTATCTGTTATTTCTACAATACTGTGTTTTACACCGTTTGGTAAAATTTCAGTATATTCAGTTGCTTTGATAACACCACATTCATATGGTTGCGCTTTACATAATTCATCTGGTTTATATTCAATTGTGTAATTAAAATCTGCAGGTTTATTATCAATCCAAATTTTGTTGCCTTTGATAGACATATCGTCTTTATAAAAACCAACCCTGCGTAATGATTTTGGCAATCTGGCAATTACATAAGGGTGTGGATCGGTGCGTTCTACGATTTTATCATTTATGTATAAACGACCGTTTTTCATTTGAATTTTATCGCCAGGTTTTCCAATCAATCTTTTGACATATTCAATATTTGCATTTGGTTTTCTGAATACAATTATGTCGCCAACCTCAGGTTCTTTGATTGTGAAGAAACGTCCGTTCCATAAATTCCAAGAACCAAATGGAAAAGAATATCTGGAATATCCATATATCCATTTTTGAACAAACAGATGATCCCCAACATGTAATGACGGAATCATAGAACCAGATGGAATATTAAATGGTTCCAATAATAAACTGCGGAAAATGATAGCGATCAGGCCACCATAAAATATTGTGTCAAACCATTCGCGTGCGGCATTTCTTTTTTTAAGAGGCATTTTTGTTAACCTTAATTTGTATTCGTGTCGTTATTTTAGACCTTGAAAACAATCTGTGCAAGTTTTAATATGACCATATGATAAATTTAAATTCAGTTATTTTTAATGGTATGGATATCACACACATAGATGTCCAAGTTCAATTGTCAGCAGGATTCGCAAAACCTGAATTTAATATCATTGGTTTGGCGGACAGGGCGGTCAAAGAATCTGCGGAAAGAATACGCAATGCATTGTCCGCATTGAATTTATCTTTACCGTCAAAGAAATTGACTGTGAATTTGTCGCCTGCGGATATTGAAAAGACAGGTTCGCATTTTGATTTACCAATTTTGTGTGGAATTTTATGTGCAATGGGTGTGTTGCCTGAAAATGAATTGTCAAAATATGTTATTATCGGCGAAATAGGTTTGGATGGTGCAGTTGTCAGAACTGGTGGTGTTTTGGCGGCAAGTGTTTGGGCAAATAATAATAATTTGGGAATAATTTGTCCTGGTGTCCAGGGTGCAGAGGCACGTTGGGCGGGACATTCAAATATATTGGCCCCAAATCATGTTTTGGATTTAATAAATCATTTTCATGGTACGCAAATTTTACCTTTGCCATCTGCGTTTCAACCCATAGAGGCCGAAGTCAAAGTTGGTGATTTATCCGAAGTGCATGGCCAAGAAAGTGCAAAACGTGCGCTGGAAATCGCAGCCGCAGGCGGACACGCAATGTTGATGATTGGACCACCGGGATCGGGCAAAACTATGTTGGCATCCAGATTGCCTTCGATTATGCCGGAAATGACCCCGAAAGAAATATTGGAAACATCTATCATTTATTCGATTGCAGGTAAATTGGACAGCCAATCTTTGATTTCAAATCGTCCGTTCCGCAGTGTTCATCATACCGCCAGTCCTGTTGCGTTGGCAGGTGGGGGCAGTGATGCAAAACCTGGGGAAATATCTTTGGCTCATAATGGTGTTTTGTTTTTAGATGAATTGCCTGAATTTAATCGTGCAACATTGGAAATTTTAAGACAACCTATGGAATCAGGGAAAATAGTTATATCGCGTGCGAAACGCAATTCTACATATCCTGCACATTTTCAATTGATTGCGGCTATGAATCCATGTCCGTGTGGGCATTTGGGAAATGCGGCGTTGTCTTGTTCTAAAGCGCCACGTTGTGCAGAAGCATATCAAAATAAAATCTCTGGGCCATTATTAGACCGAATCGATTTGCATGTTGATGTAGATGCGGTCAATCCATGGGAAATGAAAAACGATGTGGATAAACCGGCTGAATCCAGTGAAACGATTCGCAAACGTGTTGTTATGGCACGTGAAAAACAAATGTCACGCCAAGGTTATGTCAACGCATTGCTGGATGGTGCAGATATGGATAAATATGTTGTATTAAACGACGAATTAACAACATTTTTAAATACAGCAGCAGAGAAAATGGGTATGTCTGCGCGTGGTTATAATCGCATAAAAAAGATTGCCAGAACGATTGCTGATTTGCGTGGTGATGACAATATTATTATGTCTGATTTGGCAGAGGCATTATCATATCGACCTGTAAACCGCGGAAAATATGGGGTTAAACATTAAGAAAATCGCCGTAAGGCGATTTTCTTGTTAGTTAGACAACCGAAACAACCGCATGCCACGATTACTTCGCCATATATTATATCATAAATTTGCATCGATTCCTAAGAAATCTTTCCAATATGTATAATTTTTTATTACTGGTATAATTTTGCACAAGAAACAAAAGGAGAGAACGATGACAGTTTTTAAATTTATTTTGGCAATGTTTTTGTCTTTCTTGCCAGGAATTTTAGGTGTAATGGTAGCGCCGATTTCTGCGGGTGAAAATGCATGGTACAACACATTAAACAATTCAATTTATACACCTGCTGGATGGGTGTTCAGCGCGGTGTGGACTTTGTTGTATTTTTTCATTGGTTTGGCTTTGTTTTTAATAATGCAAAAACACCAGGTTATAAATCATCATGACAAAGTAAGTGCATATACTTTATTCGCGGTCAACATCATATTAAATTTAATGTGGTCTTACGTGTTCTTTGGTGCCCAGATGCCTGAATTGGCATTGGTAACATTATCAGCATTGTTGGTGATTGCTATATTTATGGCGCGCGCGTTTTTCAGAATCAGCGTGCCTGCATTTTGGTTGGTGTTGCCATATGTTGTATGGTTGATGTTTGCGTTCTATCTTAACGCGACGATAGTGTATTTAAACTGATTTTGAAATTTTAATATTTTAATTCTTTGAAATTGGGGTCGCCAAGATTTAATGTCTTTAACCCCATTTCTTCTATGTAATCAGAAGATGTATTTGGATGTTGTAATAAATAAACGTGATTTTTCATTTTTTCCAAATTTTCTTTGGCGATTTTTAATTCTTGTTCCTGGCGGTTCAAACGAATTGCGGTTTTAATACAACTTTGCGGTGTGGTGTCGCCAAAGAATATTCTGACGAATAAAAAGGCAGAGAAAAGCATCAAAGCAATGCCGATTTTTCCACCCATGCCACCGACCCAGGCATCTCTTAAAAATATAAAGAAATTTTTGATTTTTTCCTTCATAACGTCTATTATATCACAAATGTTTAAGAATAATCAAATTTTTGCTGCACCTTTGGCGGGAATTACTGACAAGCCTTTTCGTCAGCTTATTCGTTCGTTTTCCCCAGATGTTTCGTTGGTAACCGAAATGATATCATGTCATTCTTTGGTTGGGCAACATAAAAATTGTATAAGAAATTTTGATAATTATGCCGATGAAGGAAATATTGGTGCACAAATATTTGGGGCAGAACCTGAATTAATGGCAACGGCTGCAAAAATATTACAAGATGCCGGCGCCAAATGGATTGATATAAATATGGGATGTCCTGTGCCAAAGGTTGCAACGCGTGCAGGGGCGGGGGCATTTTTAATGAAAAATCATGTTTTGGCCGGAAAAATCATAGAAGCATGTGTTAAATCTGTGCAAATTCCTGTGTCGATTAAAACCAGATTGGGATGGGATGAAACACATAAAGATTGGCTGGATTTGGTTAGTGTTGCGGCACAATCTGGGGCTGCATTTGTTGCGTTGCACGGTCGAACCCGCGCCCAAGGATATACTGGCCAATCGCAATTACCACAAATATCTAATTTGCCATTACCAATCATAGCAAATGGCGATTTAACAAATATTGCAGACATAGAACGCGTTGAAAAACTGGGATATTCTGGGGCTATGTTGGGACGTGCTATGTTGGGAAAACCATGGATTTTCGGTCAAATTTGTCAAAATATAGATGCCCCACAAAATGTTGGTGAAATCGTATTAAAACATCTGGATTTGATGATAGATTATTATGGTGCCAAAGTTGGTATTCCTATGTTCAGAAAACATGTTATGTGGTATTCCGCAGGTATGCCAAATTCCGCCCAATTTCGCATAAAAATCAATCAAATTTTAGATGAAGGGGATCTCAAAAAAAATATAAAAGAATTTTGGCATGTTAATTGACAATCGCATGTTTCTATCATAACATATGGGTATTAAAGGATTTGACCATGGAAGAAAAACAAGAAATTTTATCACCAATCGCAGAAATGACCGCAGGGGAAATGTTGCGTAATGCACGTACAACCGGTCGCAGAAAACGTGAAATTGCCACGATTTCCAGAATTTTGTACATCAGGGAAGATTTTTTAACTGCATTGGAAGAAGGTAATTATCGTGTTATCCCAGAAGATGTGTATATTTTGGGCTTTGCGCGCAGTTATGCTGTGGAATTAGGTTTGGATCCAGAAGTAGTTATTAAAAAATTAAAACAAGAATTGGGCATAGCTCCAATCGAAGAAAAAACAGAAACACCAGAACCTGTGAAGAAAGAGGTTGTAAAACCTAATCGCCCAACAGAAACAGTCAAGAAAGACAGATTGAAATTCGTTAAAGTGGCTGTTCAATATATCAAAAAACATTGGATTTGGTTTGCATCTGGTTTTGTTGCTGTGTTGGGAATAATTGCTTTGGTTTTGGTTTTGACAAGTGGCGGTGCAGACAAAGCACAAGAATCTGTGGCACAACCAGAACAACAAGAAGTTGTGGAACAAAAAGTTACAGGCCCAGATTTTAGATATCCTGTGCGTGAAAAATTTAATGAAAAAGCAAGCAAGGAATCACGCGTAGTGTTGCAGGCCGAAAAAGAATCTTGGGTAAAGATTGAAAATGCACGTGGTGATACTGTGTTTTCCCGTGTGTTAGTGCCAGGTGATGTGTATTACATGCCATTGGGTGATAAATTCAAAGGAACATTTGGAAATGCAGGGGCAATAGATGTTTGGGTTGATGGTCAATTAATCAAAAAATTAGGCCCAGCAAATACCAGAAAGACAGGTGTTTCTATGTCCCCAGATGCGTTGAAAGCACTTGGTTTTGCCCAGTAATTTTGTTGCCAGACATTGAAATTATTGCTGTCGTAACTATATCACAGATATCATGACCGGATTTATAAAAATTCGCGGTGCGCGCGAAAATAATCTTAAGAATATTGATTTGGATCTGCCAAAGAACAAATTGGTGGTGTTGACTGGTGTATCTGGATCCGGAAAATCTTCATTGGCTTTCAATACTATTTATGCCGAAGGACAACGCAGATATGTTGAATCTTTGTCCAGTTATGCGCGTCAATTTTTAGATATGCAAAAAAAGCCTGATGTTGATTTAATCGAAGGTTTATCCCCAGCAATTTCCATAGAACAAAAAACTACATCAAAAAATCCACGTTCAACCGTGGGGACTGTGACGGAAATATATGATTATTTGCGTTTGTTGTGGGCGCGTATAGGGGTTCCTTATTCGCCTGTAACGGGATTACCAATTAAATCGCAAACTATTGCTGAAATGGTTGATTGGACTTTGAAAATTCCACATGGGGTTAAATTCTATATCATGGCGCCAATGGTTCGTGAAAGAAAAGGCGAATACAAAAAAGAAATTGCTTTCTTGATTAAACAGGGATACCAACGCGCAATCATAGATGGCGAATTATATGAACTGTCATCTGTGCCACCGTTGGATAAAAATAAAAAGCATAATATTTTCATAATCATAGACCGTGTTGCGATGCCTGATGCAGATTTATCGGGTGATGATGCCGATGAATTTCGTTCGCGTTTGTATTCTTCGTTCGAAGCATCTTTACGTCTGGTGCCAGGTGCGGTAATTGTTCGCAGATTAGATACAAATCAAGATACTTTATATTCCCAAGAATACGCATGCCCGGTCAGTGGTTTTACTGTTCCAAAAATAGAACCCAGATTATTTTCTTTTAATGCACCATTGGGCGCGTGCAGTGCTTGTGATGGTTTGGGTGTGCAATTAAATATATCGCCTGATTTAGTGGTGCCTGATCCTTCGAAATCTATATTAGGTGGTGCAATTGCACCGTGGTCACGTGGTGGCATGTTAAGCCAATATGAAAATGTTATAGATGCATTACATAAAAAATACAAAATACCTTTGTCAAAACCATGGCATACATTAACTCAAAAAGAAAAAGATATTATTTTGTATGGTACTGGGGACGAAGAAATCAAAATCAATTGGAATGGGTATGTTTATGAAAAACCATACGAAGGTGTAATTCCAAATTTGGAACGCAGATTGCGCGAATCTGATTCTGAATCTATGCGTGCAGATCTGGCAAAATATCAAACAGAAAAAACATGTCCTGAATGTCATGGTAAACGTTTGAATATCCAAGCATTATGTATAAAAATAAATGATTGCGACATTATGGATGTTTGCGAAATGTCTGTGGAAGATTCTTTGCGTTGGTTTATGGAATTGCCTGAACATTTGACAGACAAAGAAAACGAAATTGCAGGTATTATTTTACGCGAAATTACGACCCGTTTATATTTCTTGAAAAATGTTGGGTTGGGATATTTAACTATGTCGCGTATGGCGGGAACTTTGTCAGGTGGCGAAGCACAACGTATAAGATTGGCATCCCAAATCGGCAGCGGTTTATCGGGGGTATTATATGTATTGGATGAACCATCAATTGGTTTGCACCAAAGTGATAATGATAAATTGATAGAAACACTGAAAATGTTGCGCGACAAAGATAATACTGTGATTGTTGTGGAACATGATGAAGATATGATGCGGGCTGCTGATTATTTGGTTGATATTGGTCGCGGTGCAGGTATCAATGGTGGAAATGTGATTGCATGTGGAACTCCAGATGAAGTTATTAAATGCGAAGATTCTTTGACTGGACAATATTTATCAGGCAAAAGAAAGATAGATGTTCCCAAAAAACACCGCGAAGGTAATGGAAAATTCATAAGAATAGAAGGCGCACGTGCAAACAATCTTAAAAATATATCTGTTGATTTCCCATTGGGTAAATTTATTGCATTAACTGGTGTGTCGGGGTCTGGTAAATCGACTTTGTTATTAAATACTTTGTATCCTGCGATTATGCGTGTGTTGTATAATTCTAAATTAGAAGCGGGTGAACATGATATTATTTATGGCATAGAAAACATAGACAAGGTTGTTGACATAGATCAATCACCAATTGGGCGCAGTCCACGCAGTAATCCTGCAACTTATGTGGGGGTGTTTAATAATATTCGTGAATTTTATGCTGGATTGCCAGAAGCCAAAGCACGCGGATATGATGCCGGCCGTTTTTCATTTAATGTCAAAGGTGGCAGATGTGAAGCATGCCAGGGTGATGGACAAATAAAAATTGAAATGAATTTTTTGGCTGATATTTATGTGGAATGCGATAAATGTCATGGACAAAGATATAATGACGAAACTTTGGCTGTGAAATACAAAGGCAAATCTATTGCTGATGTGTTAAATATGACGGTTGAAGAAGCATACAGATTTTTCATCAATGTCCCACAAATTGCACGCAAATTGGAATTATTAAAACGTGTCGGTTTGGAATACATAAAGTTAGGACAAAGTTCATTAGATTTGTCGGGTGGTGAAGCCCAACGTATTAAATTGTCCAAAGAATTGGCAGCGCGCAGTACTGGTCAAACTATATATATATTGGATGAACCAACAACAGGATTGCATTTTGAGGATATAAAATCGCTGTTGTCTGTGTTGCATGAATTGGTCGACCAGGGAAATACCGTAATTGTCATAGAACATAATTTGGAAGTTATAAAAACAGCCGATTGGGTTGTAGATTTGGGCCCAAGTGGTGGTGCAGGTGGGGGCAGAATTATTGCAACAGGAACCCCAGAAGATATCGCCAAAAATGAAGAATCTTTGACCGGTCAATATCTTAAAAAGTATCTGGACAAACCGAAAAAAAGCAAATAATATAAACAATATAAAAACAAACACCAAGGAGATGAAAAATGTTTGGATTTGGAAAAAAGAAAGCAACTCAAGAAACTGAAAACAAAGAAGCAGAATCTGTGAAAATGCCAACAGGTATGAAAGCTACCGCTGAACGTATGATGTCTGGTCAATTCGATATGAATGATATGTTGGCACAATTAAAACAAATCAAAAAGATGAGCAATTTCAGTGGATTATTGAAAATGGTTCCGGGCATGAAAGATGCTGTGGCTGCTATGAAGGAAAAAATTGCAGATGGCAGTGTTGATATGCAAATCAGAATTTTGGAAGCTATGACAGCCGAAGAACGTGCTGACCCAGAACGTGTATTTGCAAATGCTAAAAATCGTATTGCTGAAACCGCTAAATGCACAGTTCGTGATGTTGAACACATCATCAAACAATACACAAAAATGAAACAACAAATGGCTATGATTCAACGTATGGGCGGTATGGAAGCTGTTATGCAACGTATGCAACAAGCCGGTGGTGTTCCAGGGGGAAATAAATAAAATGGAAGGTATCGTTCGGGTTGGTGAACAATCTTATAATATTGTCCCAATTGAAATAAAACATTTTGGACCTTTGTATGACAGATTCCAAGATTTGGAAGGGTGGCGCATAACCATCAATTTCAAAGGAAATATATTAGGTTTGGCGCATCAGCCAGAATTGTGCAGACGATATGGTATTTGTCCTCGTGGTGCAGAAATGATATATCGTGATTACAGTTCAACCAGAGATATCACGCAAATCAGATATATGTTCAACAGCGGTTTATTCAAAAAACGTTGTGAAAAACGCGCAACACAATTCAAGCAAGAAATTCAAAATAAAATGAATTCTGGACAACAACACGCGGGGCGTTGATAACGGGGGTAATAGCATGAAAAAACGGATAGACATTTTACAGCCAATTAATGTGTCGGGTGTTTATACCGTTTTGAAAGACCCACAAACTTTAAAGGGTTTTCGGGTTACTGTTACTTATAATGGTCGGTCAAATATTAAACAAAAACGTTCAAATAAAATTGATGTGTTTCCAACTAAACGCGGATGCAAATTTGGCAATGTAGTTTATGGTGATGATAAAACATCCGTTGATTATATTTTTCGTGATGGTTTGTTTTTGCCTGATTCTATGGCGCGTGCCAATGATTTCAAAAAAGATGTAGAACAAATCGTTAATTCGCAACCTGTCGAAGCAAATGGGGTGGGGAAATGTTTCTTTTCACTGCGTTTGAAAAAATGGTCTATGTGTAAACCAATCGGTAATGACAGTATGTCTGTGGGATATGGTGTAACGGTCAATTATCCTGGGAATTTAACCTTAAACCCTTTGTTTAAATATCATATCGAAGAACCGGATGTTAATGTTGCGAGTGTAACATATAATCCACATACAAAAATGACAGAAGTTTTATATTATGTCAGCCAAAAAGATTACATGAATGCGAAAGACGCTTATACTGTTGCGAATGTGTTTCACATCATGATATGTTATCGAATAGCCGGTACACAAAGAAATGAAAATATTAAATAAAAAAATTGCAGCACATAAATCTTCGGTTGCATGGCTTCAACGTCAGGCGGCCGATCCTTATGTTGCGCGCGCCCAGAAAGATGGGTATCGTGCGCGTGCTGCATATAAAATCATAGAAATAAATGACAGATATCATTTCTTTCGTGATGGCCAGGTTGTTGTTGATTTGGGTGCAGCGCCGGGTTCTTGGTCGCAATATGTTGCTCACGAATTTCCAAAATCAAGAATTTTTGCTATGGATTTGTTGGAAATTAAACCTATTAACGGGGTTGAATTTTACCAGGGAGATTTTACAACCGATGAAGCGTTGCGTTGGTTGGAAGATAAATTAAATATTCCACATGATGAAATCGGTGGCGGCACTGCGGATGTTGTTATGTCTGATATGGCACCGAACACTGTGGGACACAAAAAAACAGACCATTTACGTCAAATGGTTTTGTTGGAATATGCTTTTGATTTTGCATTACATGCGTTGAAGCAGGGGGGGACGTTTGTTGCTAAATCTTTCACGGGTGGTACAACAAACGATTTGTTAAAACAAATCAAAGAACATTTCGAAGATGTGCATCATATAAAACCGCCATCTTCACGCAAAGATTCTGTGGAAATGTTCATTGTCGCCACTGGGTTCAAAGGGTAATGTAGAAAGGTCAAAACATGAAAATTGTTATGAAATTCGGTGGAACATCTGTCGCCGATATAGCAAAAATTAAAAATGTAGCCAACATAATAGCAAAACAAAGTAAAACTGCGGATGTTGCAGTGGTTGTTTCTGCTATGGGAAAAACGACAAATGCTTTGACTGCATTGGCACATCAAATCACCGACAAACCGAATTTGCGTGAATTGGATGCGTTGTTATCAACGGGTGAAAATACATCTGTCGCATTGTTGGCATTGGCATTAAATTCGATAGGTGTTCCTGCAAAAAGTTTTAATGCTATGCAACTGGGAATTATAACAAACGATAATTTCGGTGATGCAGAAATTATGCATATAAATACGTGGAGTATTCCATATAAAGTTATTCCTGTGATTACGGGTTTTCAAGGCATGACCGAACATGGCGATATAACAACATTAGGACGTGAAGGTTCAGATACATCTGCAGTTGCGATTGCTGCGGCGATTGTAGCCGATTATTGTGATATTTATACCGATGTAGATGGTGTTTATACTGCCGATCCAAATGTTGTAAAAGATGCCAAAAAATTAGATTTCATTTCGTATGACGATATGTTGAAAATGGCAAACAACGGTGCAAAAGTTCTGCACCCGCGCAGTGTTTCAACCGCACAAAAATACAATGTTCCAATTCGTGTGCGTGGAACATTTACACCAAATGATTTGGGAACTTTGGTTGCAGCATCAAAACGAAGATAATTTTATTTATAACTTTCGGCCGCAGTACGCGCCAAATCATCAACGCGTTCATTAAATTCTTCGCCGTTATGACCCCGCACCCAAACCCAATGAATTTTAATCTGGGATGCCAATTCATCCAATTTCTGCCATAATTCTTTGTTTTTTACAGGTTTTTTATCTGCGGTCCGCCAATTATTTTTCTTCCAATTTTTTATCCAAGATTCCATACCATTTTTGACATATTGGCTGTCGGTATGAATTTCAATTTCTTTGTGTTTTTTTGCAGCCGTCAAAGCACGAATAACAGCAGTCAATTCCATTTGATTATTGGTAGTATTTTTTTCGCCACCGCAACGTTCCGCAATATTCACACCATCAGTAGCAATAAATCCCCATCCGCCTGGTCCTGGGTTACCTAAACAACTGCCGTCTGTCCAAATTTTTAGCATTTTATTTAATATCCTTTTTGTGATATAATATCATAAAATGAAATTCAATGCCAAACAATTACAGCAAATGTCAAATGTTGCACGCTCTTGCGCGCTGGGTGCGATTTTGTCTGCACACAGCGGACATATTGGAATTGTGCTGGATGCGGCGGAAATGATGACATGCGTTTTTGCGAATCATTTACGCTCTGGCGTGGACAGGTTTATTTTATCCGCCGGCCATGGCAGTGCTCTGTTGTATTCTGTATTAAAATTATCGGGCTATAAAATTGGTGATTTAAAAAAATTCAGGAAATTTGGCGGATTGCCCGGCCATCCAGAATATGGAATTGACGGTGTTGATGCAACAACTGGGCCGTTGGGCCAGGGTGTAGGAAATGCGGTAGGTTTGGCTTTGGCTCAAAAAATTCGCGGAATATCTGGGTTTACATATTGTATTTGTTCAGACGGCGATTTAACCGAAGGTGTATCATACGAATCGCTGGCATTTGCAGGTCGTATGAAAATAAATAATTTGATAGTCCTGTGGGATGACAACAAAATGTCCATAGACGGTGTCGCCCAAATTGATATAGATGTAAATTCCCGTATGCGTTCAATGGGTTGGAATGTTATGTCTGTGCGTGGCAACGATATTACATCTATTGAAAATGCTTTGGACAGGGCGAAGAAATCTGGAATGCCTGTGTTTATCCAATGCAAAAATGTTTTAGGTCGCGGATCGTCTTTGGAAAATGATCACAGGGCGCATGGATATGCTTTGTCTGATACTGAATTATTAGATTTGATTGCAAAAAATACATGTCCGGACGGCGTTGCATTATGGGATATAGTTGCCAGTCGGCCAAAGGCAAAAATTGATAAAATGACCGCGGTTTTGCCACGTGTAAAGATACCAGTAACCCCGGAAAAAATTTCCACACGTGAATTGTCGGGTGTGTATCTTGATTTGTTGATGCGGGCGGGTGCAGATTTGGTTACGGGGTCTGCTGATTTGGCGGAAAATACACGCGTTAAAACATCTGTGTCCAAAGATATCAAAGTTGGTGATTTCAATGGAAATTATATAAATTATGGTGTTCGCGAACATGGTATGGGCGCGATGATGAACGGTTTAGTTGCCGGTGGTGTTCGTCCTGTGGGTGCAACATTTTTGGCGTTCAGTGATTATATGCGCCCCGCAATTCGAATTGCTGCGCTGTCTGGGTTGCCAACAATTTATGTCTTTTCACACGACAGTATTTGTGTTGGTGAAGATGGTCCAACGCACCAACCAATTGAACAATTACCATCTTTGCGGTTAATCCCGAATTTCCAGGTTTATCGCCCATGTAACATGGCAGAGGTTGCATATTCATGGAACGCGATGATTCGTGATTTGAAAAATCCATCTGCGCTGATTTTGTCGCGCCAAAAATTCAAGCAAATTCCAACACCAAGTGATTCAGAAATTTCGCGCGGGGGATATGTGATATATCCTGCAAAATCAGGTATCGCAAAAACTACATTGGTTGCGACAGGATCAGAGGTTCCGTTGGCGGTTGAAATTGCCACGCGGTTCAAACATGTCCAGGTTGTATCTATGCCAAATGTTGGCGTGTTCAAAGCCCAAGATGATAAATACAAAGATAAAATATTGCGTGGGTGTGTAATCGCCATAGAAGCATCGGTCCCAGACAGTTGGTTTGAAATTGCAGATGCGGTTATCGGTGTTGATAAATTTGGTGCTTCGGGGCCAGCAGATACAGTTTATAACGAATATGGATTTGATGTTGATAAAATAATAAGTGAAATAAAATCGTACATAAAATAATGTCATCCGATATGTTTTTTGTTTTGTCAAATGGGGAAAAGGTTCCTGTGGTCATAGAAACACGGCGCGGAATGCGTAATGTAACTTTGCGACCAAAAACCACTCCGCATTTTGAAATACATATATCAAAGCCATGGACAACATCGGACAGTTTTGTTTTGAAATTTTTGGAATCTAAACGTAAATGGATAGAAAAGATTTTTAGTACCGCACCAAAAAAAGAACATTTGATGCCTGGGGACAACATAGAATTTTTGGAACATACAGTATCTTTGGTTCATAACCCTAAATTTAAATCAGATAATTATTTGGATAACGACAAAACGATATTATGTATTGGGGGCGGGGCGGATATGTTTGAAAGACGTGTTCGCGATTTTATCAAAAATGAATTTTTGAAATCTGTAAAGCAAATTATAAAAACAACGCCACGTGAATTTTGGCCGAATCGTATCAGTTTGCGTGATACTACTTCGCGGTGGGGGTCGTGTTCTTCGAACAAGAATATTTCTTTTTCGTGGCGATTGGCTTTTGCTCCATATGAAGTGATGCGATATGTTATTATGCATGAATTGGCGCACACCAAACATATGGATCATTCACCGGAATTTTGGGCAACTGTGGCACAACTGTATGGTTTCGGTGTTGAAAAAGCAAAAAGATGGTTATCAAAAAACGGTGGAAGTTTGCATAAGTATTTTTAATTGAAATTTTTATTCATAAAAGGTGTTGAATCAATGGTTGTTTTTTGATATAATCATGACAAAAGGATAGGAGAAAAAATATGTCTTTGAAAAAACTTTTTGTTATACCCGCAGCTTTGACAATCGCTTTTGGGGCTGTTAATACTGCCTCTGCAGGTGACGTTGTCAGTGCTTGTAAAGTCGTAAATGAAAGAGATCATTGGATGTTTGGATCTAAATGTGGGGCAAGAGGAGATTTAAGATGGATTTTAGGTGCCGCTGGTTTGGGAACTGGTGCCGCAATAGGTACTGCTACGGGAACTATTTTTGGCCCATTGGGTGCTTTGGGCGGATTGGTCGCTGGTGGTTATGCTGGCGGAAGATTGGGTGGAAGAATGGCACGTCATTACAGAGCGGACGAATATATCTATTTCGATAATGGTGACTGTATTGAATGTGATAAACACCAAGTTGGTGAAGATTGGGAATGCCCACAGGGGACAATCGTAACAAATGGTGTCGAAGTTTATAAATGTAACGTGGGATCTTTTAATGATAGCTGGGAAAAGATTGATTTGCATGTTTGCGGAGACAGTCCTGTCCAACAGGCTTCTTTGAAAAGTGATCATAGATATAGATCGTATATCAAAGACGCAGTTACACAAAATGGTATAGAATTAAAACCAGGTGTCAGAAAATATAGTGGCGCTGCATGTATTTGGATTGAAGAAATTCCTCAGCAACAGAATCAAAATACCGATCCAACTAACAGCAATACCAACACCAATATCAATAGCAACAGTAGTAGTTCTTCTTCTAGTTCAAGTATTGGTGATATTAACATTATTATAAATTCTTGTATAGATGCAAGTAGCGATTCACGTTGCCGTGATATGAAACAAGAACAAGATTGTGAAACACAATACAGAGGGTTCCCAGAATTGATTGCTTGTTGTATCCATGAAAAGGTTCATTTGACTACAATGCAAACAGGACGTAATTGTCAATGTACAAATCCTGAATATCAATGGGATGACGAAAAATGGACATGTGTCAAAAAATCACAAAGACAAAATCGTCAAACTTGTGAACAAAGATATGGCGCATATCCAGAACGTTTGGCATGCTGCAAAGCTGGAAATCTGACATATTGGGAAGGTGATGTTGCAACTGGTAAATGTATCTGTGGTAACAGTAACACCAGAGTGCCAAATGGTAAGAAATGGATAAGAAATGGAAATACGGGTTATTGCACTGATGTGACAAACCCAGATCCACATGATCCAGATCCACACAATCCGGATCCACATAATCCAGATCCACACAATCCGGATCCACACGTAAATACCAGTGTCACATGTAATTATAATTTTGGTGTCAAAGTTAAGTGCAAAAATGGCGCATCATTGGAAGCAGCACAATCTTGGAGCTTTACATTCAGTTCAACAGATGGCGTTTCTGTGAACCAAAATGGTATGTGTGTATTGCCTTTGACAAACAACCTTATTACTGCAAGCACATTGATGCAACGCTTCTGTGCTGAAAAAGGTAGTGTCGTTTATGACGGACCAGATGATGCCGCAGTTGAAGCAGCAAAATCAAGTTTACAATCTTTCTTCCAGACCGCTCAAAGCTCAGCCAGTGTTTGGAAGAATGCAGATGGTCAATTTAATACTGCACGTTTGGCATCAGATGCCACAGCTGGTATTGTGTTAGGTACTGTCGGTGGTATCGTATCTGCCAAAGTTATCAAAAAGAAACAACTGGAAAAAGGTTATGATGCTTTGAATTGCACAATTGGCGGTCAAAAGATTGCTGATTGGGGTGATGAATTCCAGGTAGGTTACAGCAGATAATCAAAATAAAAAACCCGCGATTGCGGGTTTTTTTATTGCATATAAAAAAAATTAGATTACAATTATGTATTATGATTAAACAATTTGTATTTTTTACAAATATCTTGCATCACGCCCGCATGGGTGTGTGTTTCTAGCGTCTATATATTTTTATGTGCAATAACTGTTTATAATAACAGTATTTAAGATTTAACCATTTAATTAACCATAGGAATAAAAAAATGGATTTAAAACCAACAAAACCTTTGTCGGGTTTCATAGAATTACTACCGGCACAACAACGTTGCTTTGACGAATGTTCATACCGTATGTTGAATGTGTTGCGCGAATGTGGTTTTTCAATGCTGGATTTGCCGGCCATTGAACGCGCAGAGGTATTGACAGACAAAGATAACTGGGATGAAATCGAAACACAAATGTTTCTGTTTCAATACGGCGATACAAAAATGGGATTGCGCTATGACGGAACGGTTGGACTGTCGCGCTATGTCGCTGGTCATTTGAATGATTTGACTTTCCCTTTTCGTGCCAGCCAATTTTCAAAACGTTACCGCGGGGAACGTCGTCAACGTGGTCGTTATCGCGAATTTTATCAAATGGACATGGATATTATGGGTATCAATACTCTGTCCACAAATTATGATGCAGAAATTATCTCTGTGATTCAACGCACTTTGAATTCTGTATCTGAATTTATCGGCGATAATTATGTCCGCATTGGCAGTCGTCCTTTCTGGGATGCGTTGTTCGATTGGTTGGAAATGGACGCAGAACAAAAGAAAGCGGTTTTCGTTTTGATTGATAAAAAAGACAAAATGGAACCTGCTGAATTTGTTGCGGGCATTGCAGATACTTTGAATAACCCTGAAAAAGAACAGGCAATACATTCTGTTTTCGAAAACGGGTATGACGGATTACAAAATAAAACACCGGCTTTGGATTCTGCGATTGCAGAGATAAATGGATTTATGCAAACTTTGTCCGTGATGGGCGTAAAAAATGCAAAAATCGATTTGTCTGTGACACGCGGTTTGGCTTATTATACCGGTTTGGTATTTGAATTTGGATTAACAAATTATCCAGAATTGGGTACCGCGGCCGGCGGTGGCAGATATGCTGATTTGGTTGGTAAATTTTCCAAAACCAAAATTATCGGTGTTGGCGCTGCTATCGGTTTTTCCAGAATATTTGTCGCTTTGATGGAAATGGGCAAAATTGATTTATCTCGTTTTGAATCTGGTACTGATGTTGCAGTATTGGTCATGGGCGATAAAAACGTGCCATATGCTATGTCTGTGTTGAACACTTTAAGAGATGAAAAAATTCCATCTGTGGCATATTTAGATACCGATAAAAAATTCAAAAACCAAATTGAATATGCTGATAAAATCATGGCGAAATTCAGCATGATTATCGGTGATGACGAAGTTGCAGGCAACAAAGTTGCCCTTAAAAATATGGCATCAGGTAATCAAGAAATTTTGTCTGTGGCAGATGCTATCAAAGTCATCAGGGGTTAATCATGATTATTGAACAAAAATTACGCGATATTCAAACACGCGCAAAAGATATTGAAACCAAAATGAATTCTGGGGAAATTTCTGGCGATGAATTAACAAGATTGTCAAAAGAATATTCCCAGATGTCAGAGGTTTTGCCACTGATAGATAAATATTTGCAAACCCAACAGGGCATCAAAGACGCAACAGAAATGTTGAACGATCCTGAATTAAAATCTATCGCGGCAGAACAATTGGACGAATTGAATCATGTGTTGCCTGATTTGGAACGTGATTTACAGATTGCGTTGTTGCCACGTGATGACGCGGACGATAACAGTGTTATTATGGAAATTCGTGCAGGGGTAGGTGGCGAAGAATCTGCGCTGTTCGCAGGTGATTTGTTCAATCAATATAAATCTTATGCGTTGCGTCATGGGTGGAAAATTGAAATCATCGAAGAAAATGCAACTTCGCTTCGCGGATACAAAGAAATCATTTTCAAAATCGACGGTGTGGGTGCATATGCGCGTATGAAATTTGAATCTGGAATTCATCGTGTTCAACGTGTTCCTGAAACAGAAGCGGCAGGTCGTATTCATACATCTGCTGCGTCTGTTGCTGTGATGCCAGAAGCAAAAGATATCGACGTTGTTATCGAAGATAAAGATATTCGTATTGATGTTTATCGTGCTTCCGGGGCAGGTGGACAACACGTTAACAAAACAGATTCTGCGATTCGTATAACCCATTTTCCAACAGGTATTGTTGTAACATGTCAAAACGAACGTTCCCAATTGCAAAACAAAGCAACCGCAATGGCTGTGTTGCGTTCCCGTTTGTATGAAAAACAACGCAACGAACAAATGAACGCTTCGAACGCATCTCGTCGCAGTATGGTTGGATCTGGTGATCGCAGCGAAAAAATCAGAACCTATAATTTCCCAGAACAACGCGTAACCGATCATCGTATCAAATTAACTTTGTATAAATTGGACGATATTTTGGCGGGTGGCGAAGGTCTGGATGAAATGATAGATGCCTTGATTTCCGCCGACCAATTGGAAAGATTGGCAATGATGGAATAATGTTTTTTGTTTGACAAATTATAGAATCAGTGTTATTTCTTGGTTAATGTTTTAACCAAAGGCATTGTTCATGATAGACAGAACCACATTTTTGACGTACAGCAAAGAAGAATACAAAGAATATCTGTTTCCAGACAAAAAAGAATTTTATCGTTTTCGTGATATGTTTTTAGCATGTAAAGCGATTTCATTTTGTCGCACTAATGAAATGGTTGGCTGGGTAAATCCAAAGACAGTTCAATTTTGTGATTTGTATAAAAAAGAAATTACGAATAGTATTGAAGAATTCCAGGGCGTTCGTGAAAAATATGGCTATTTATTGCCAATGCGCCAAATGCGTGATAATTTGGAATTTCAGAAAAAATTTAAAGAACATACAGAATATCTGGCAAATATAATGCGCAATTGTATCGTGGATTATAATCCTGCTGAAAAAGTATTAAGTGAACCAGAAATTTGTTTTGTGTTATATAGTCATCCTGAATTGGTTAAGTATGTCAAGAAACAAACACGCGATATGCAAGAAATTCTGTTCAAGAAAGGCAAAGCACGTTATGTCAAAAATCCAGATTCATCAATTTTGCGTAATGCTAATGCAAATACGGTGCAATCTGTGCCTTTTAATCAACGCGATATTGATTTTGAAGTCAGCGCGGTTATGGACGGCAAATTACCAATCAAAGATATTCATTTCAAAAAATTACCAGAATATCTTACGAAACATATCAATACAATACCAAGTTACCGTTTTGATACATTGGTTAAAGGAATCGAAGAATTAGGTGTTCCAACCTTTGGGGAAAATGTTATGGAACAAATGCGGCTGTTGTTTGTTGAACACGAAGATCCTTTTTATGACACGGGTTGTTGTAAATGGGGCACTGAACCTGTTTTGACATATATGAAGAACCCATCTAAGAAAGTCAAAGAAGCCAGTGTCAGAAAAAATCCGTATTCGGTTGGGGTTATAAAATATCAATATGATGCAATTCAAGATTTGGCATTGCACAGATGTAAAGAATTGCACGATGTATACTTTAATACTTGGAAAAACTCTTGGCATTATAACGATGACAGAGAAAATCCTTGGAATTTGTTGGTGTTGTGGGAATGTATGATAAAAAATCCATCTGTAAAGATTCAAAAAATTTATAAAGAACTGACAGGGGACAAACAATATTGGTAAAAAAAAACGACCCGTTCGGGTCGTTTTTGTTTTAGAATAAATATTTCGCTTTTATATTGCCGGCCCATCCATCAAATCCGCCGATTTGTTTTTGAATCGCGCCAGTAAATGTAAAGTTTTTGTAATTATATTCCACGTCTGTGCTGATTTGGGTGTAATCATCAACAGATATGCCATCCATGGCGATATTGTTTATATAAATATCATTTGAGTTATTAAATGTTGCAACATATTTCACAGACATTGCACCATACCAATCGTCTATAATATGTTTTACAAATCTGGCCGATGGGGCAACATTCAAGAACATAGAATTTTTAGATGTAACCGTTTGTCCGCCAATGTATAAATCATCCGATGAAACCCATGTATATCCCGCATAGATACCCGGTTGAAAATATAATGTGTTGTCTATTTTGAATTTTACATGTGCATCCATTGCAACATTAAACCATGCGTTGTTAAAATTGATGTGTTCTTGTTTGTTATTCACAGAACCATTGTTTAACATCAGGCCTGCATCAAATTGTTTGTAATTATATTTGGCAAATATTCCCAATGAATTTCCGTATGTATCTGTTCCTGCTGTATTTCCGCTGATTCCTGCAACAAAAGCACCGAAAGATAAATCACCATATTTCAAATTTAAATCTTTTGTTGTTGTACCAAATCCAAATAAATTATATCTGGTTCTGGCAGATCTGTGATTTGAATAATGGACATTTGCATTTATATGTTTGGCGTCAATCCAGACGCCTTTTAATAATTGTCCTTTTTGGGAATGACTGGCCAATATGGCGGAATTATCAAAACCATCGCCACCATATTCGTTCAACCGATTCATAGTCCCATATTCATTTATTCTTTTGAAAAAATCAGATAACCTATCAGAATTATGTGTAAATGACATAATTTGTTCCGACAGCATATTTATATCTATAGCAGATGCATTGTTAACCCACACAGGTGTCGCATTTGCAGAACATACGAATACAGATGTTAACAAAAAAGCAGTTGCAAAGATTTTTTGATTGGACATATTAAATTCTCTTTTTTCTTGGTTATATGTGTATTATATCACATTTTTATGACTTTTATGAAATTTTTATTGTCAGCTTTATTATTTTTATATACAATGATTTGCATGAGAACAAAGATAAAAATAGAGTTGGATAAACCTATTGTTATGGTTGGTTTAATGGGGGCAGGCAAGACCAGTGTCGGTCGTGCATTGGCCAGAAATCTTGGTATTCCATTTGTTGATTCTGATAAAGAAATTGAAAAAGCTGCGGGGTGCAGTGTCGTTGATATTTTTGCCATGTATGGTGAAAAAGAATTTAGACGCGTGGAAGAAAAAGTTATTGAACGGTTAATCGAAACACCACCTTTGGTCAAAGTGATATCAACGGGTGAGGGTGCATTTATAACTGACGCTGTGCGTGAAATGGTTTTGAACAAAGCATTATCTGTTTGGTTGCGCGCAGATTTGGAATTGTTGGTTAAACGGACTAATTTCAGACAGACCCGTCCACAGTTATTAAACACAAACAGTCGTGAAATATTGGCCCAGTTAATCAAAGAAAGATATGATACATATGCTTTGGCAAATATCATGGTTGAAACAAGAGATGAGAATATTCATAAAACTTTGAATAAAGTTTTAGGTGCAATTGAACAATACAAACAAAACAAGGAGACAAAAAAATGAAACTGTTATCAGAATTTAAAACATTTATAAGCAGAGGTAACGCAATCGATATGGCTGTTGGTATCATCGTAGGTTCTGTGATGACCAGCGTTGTTAATTCTTTGGTTAAAGATATTATCATGCCACCAATAGGATTGTTAATCGGCGGAATTGATTTTTCTCAATGGTTCTTTGTTTTGGGTGGGGGCGAAGCTGGCGCAACATATACAACTATGGCGGCAGCCCAGGCAGCAGGTGCGACCACTTTGAATTTGGGAACATTTTTGAATACGGTTGTCAGTTTCTTGATAACAATGTTTGCTATATTTATCTTTGTAAAGATTGTTAATTCGGCACGTGCAAAACAACCTGTGAAAACAAGAGCATGTCCATATTGCCAACAATCTATCAGCAAATTGGCTACTAAATGCCCATATTGTTGTTCTGATGTTCAACCTGAACAAATAGAATCTGTTGTTGAACCAGAATTGTACAAGAAAGTAAAAGGTTTGATTTTGAAAGATAAGAAGCCTTCTATTTCTTATATTCAACGTCGTTTGGGTATCGGTTATAACAAAGCTGCAAACATGATGGATAAAATGGAAGCTGATGGAACCGTCAGTGCGCCAGATTCCACAGGTCAGCGCAAGATTTTAAGCAAGAAAAAATCTAAATAAAATAAATCCAAAGAATAATAAAAAACGCCCAAAAATAGGGCGTTTTTATTTCAAATATTTTTTCACTTTGTTTAACGACCAGAATAATAATGCAGTCATAAGTAATGTGAAAATCATTGTTGGTTCCATTCCAAAATTATCCAACAATAATTTCGCACATGATAACATTACTGCACCAAACACAGTTCCAACCATTGCACGCGTTGATAATACTGTGCCACGTTCTTTTGAATCTATGTCGTGGTGAATCAAAGTGTTATATTGCAGATTATTTAATATTCTGATTGCCGGAACAATCGCCATAATTGCACAGGCGGGATAAATAATCATCATGTTCGTTGTATTTAATACAATCAATGTTAATACTGCGCCCAAAATGATAGAAAATATCGTCAATAAAGATACTGTCTTTTCGCCCAATTTTGCGCAAATTTTATATGCGAATTTTGAAAAAACAATGCACGAAAATTGATTGATGCCGAAATATACGCCGAACAGAGCCAGTGGAATATGGGCTGATTCCATAACTGGCTGTAATATCCATAACAAAATGATTGTAAATCCGCCAAACAGGGCCGGAAACAATATAAAATTGCGTAATTTTGGATTTTTCAAAGTGTTATATGTAATACCAACTACATCGGCTATGTCCGATTTGTTCTTTGCTTTTTTGCGTTTAACTTCGGTCAATTCCGGGATAAACAATAACAGCCCAATTGTTATGAGACAAAGCAGGGCTTCTGTCCATAAAATCGCGGAACCACCGATAATTGGAAATAAAATTCCACCCAATATGGCTGCACTAAAAGATGCTGCTTGGCTGTAAGTGGTAATAGAGCCAAATTCTTTCAAGAAATTTTTTTGTGCATTATCGCGTTTTAATAAATCGTATGTGTATGCTTCCAAAGTGCCAGAGAACAGGGCGCTGGCAACCCCTAAAATTGCTTCACCCAATACGATTTGCCAAAAACCATAAGCCATTGCCAATGTGGCATAACCAAACATATGGACAATTACACCCAGAATTAAAATGCGCCGGCGGGAAAATCTGTCCGATAAATAGCCAGACGGTATTTCAAACAAGAACGCAGAAACGCGGAACAGGGCTTGGATAAGGAAAAAATCGCCAACTGTGATGCCTTTCTGGGTATATACCAAAACGATAACAGGGGTGATCATCATAAAGAAATTAAAAAACCAACCAAATCTTAATAAATTTAAAGTTCTTTCCACAGAGCGATGCGTATCTTTGTTTTTCTTCATTTCTTTTTTCCTTTTGGCTTCAATTATATCATAATCAGGAATCTTTTTCTATATTTTCAATTTCCCCCAGGGCAGTCGATTTTATATATTATACAAAGGCGCATAATATATATTATGTATAGTTTGGTATGTTAAAGGTGGTATAATTATGGATGTTAATATATTTGTTTTTTATATGTATAAACAACGTGTTATATGGTTTAGATTTGAATTTTATACACACAAAAACAAATTCAAATAATTTTTATTTGTTTTTTATTGGCGACCAGAATTTTATAAATCATATATTTGTATGCTCAGCTCGCTGAAAATCGATTGAATAAAAATTTTGTAAAAACAGCCCTTTTGCTGTCAGCCAGCAAAATTTCAAAAAGCATATATTTATATGTCCAGGTCGCTGAGAATCGATCGGGTAAAATTGGGCATCGGGCGGTATGGGCGAAAAATTGGTAAAATTCGCCCTGATTCATGTGCTTAAAACGTATAAAATGCCGGTTTTCTGGGCTTTACAGCTATTTTTGTTGTTCGTAATTTTATTCAAATTTTTATAAAAATTTCTAAAAAAATGCCGAATTTCTGCGGTTTTTATGTTTTTTGATGGTTAACTAATTATATTTAGCGTTGGATAATGATACATAACTGCAATCATATAATCACAGAATTTGATAATTTTGACAAATAATCCCTATTTTTTATAAATGTTGACAAAAATATTTTGACAATAAGACTGTGTTTTATAGGATTTTAGATTTGACAACTATAAATTTCAAGATTATTTTGATACAAAGGTGTAAAAAAATGGATAAAATCCGATTTGCCAATCCTGATGTTGGATTGTTAGAAAAACAAATCATAGAATCAGCTATTGATACGCACCAATTAACGTTTGGTGATTATGTTCGTGATTTTGAAACCAAGATAGCAGAATTAAGTTGTTGCGACAAGGCGGTTTGTTTTGACAGTTGTACTGCCGCTTTGGAAATGTCTTTGCGTGTGTTGGGTATTGGGCCTGGGGATGAAGTAATTACCACCCCTTTCACCTATTCTGCCACAGCAGAAGTTATTCGTAACACTGGGGCGAAAATCGTATTTGCTGATTTGGCACCAAACGGTTTGGAAATGGATTACAACAAAGTTGCCAAATTGATTACAGAACGGACCAAAGCCATAATTCCCGTGGACTATGGCGGTAAATTGTGTGATTATGATACCCTTTATAAAATATGCATAGCACACAAAAATGTATTCCACCCCTCTTCTGATATTCAATCTGCCATTGGGCGTATAGCGGTTGTTGCGGATGCAGCACACAGTTTCACAGCTCAACAAGATGGAAAAGTTTGTGGACAGTTTGCAGATTTTACTTGTTTTAGTTTTCATGCCGTCAAGGTTATTACGACGGGTGGCGAAGGTGGTGCGGTGGTTTGGAAAAACATTTCTGGGGTGGATAATAATGAAATTGAACGAAAATTCAGATTGTTGGGTGATCATGGCCAAACATCACGGAATAAAAGCAAAGGATGGGAATATGATATCGCATCGTTTGGGTATAACCATATTATGACAAATATTGATGCTGCGATGGGTTTAGGCCAGATTGCCAGAATTGATGAGTTGCGTGAAAAACGCCGTGCTGTGACGTCACGATATGATTTATATATCCAAGATATGTGTGCTCCATATGGCATAAAACAACAGATTTTGCATTTCGGGCCAAATTATGAAAGTGCGATGCATTTATATCCGATTTTTATACCGTCATGTTCTTTGTTGGGTGATGAAAAGCGGAATAAAATGTATAATATATTGGCAGAATGTGGTGTTCCGTGTAATGTGCATTACAAACCATTACCAATGATGACCGCGTACAAAAATATAGGATTTGATATAAAAGATTTTCCACAGGCGTATGAACGATTCAGAACTCTGTTGACAATACCATATCACACAGAATTGACTGAAGAAATGCAGATGTATATTGTCGAAAATATTATCAAAGCGATGAAAATGTGTGATTGAAAATAAAAAGGTTTTTTTATATGCAAAAATTAACAATAAATATATTTACTACTAAAAACAGTTGGATGAATCCTTTTGATGAAAAACTTAAAGAATGTTTGGAAAATCGAGGGCATATTGTTCATTGTATTTCAAATAAAACAGAATTACATGATGCGGATATTTCACTGTTGCTAAGTTGTCTGGAAATTCTGGAACCAGAATATTTGGAAAAAAGCAAGCATAATTTGGTTGTTCATGCCAGTGATTTACCACATGGCAAGGGTTGGTCGCCTGCAACTTGGCAGATTATAGAAGGAAAAAACAATATCCCATTAACATTGTTTGAAGCAACCCAGCAAGTGGATTCGGGGCCTGTGTATATTACGGACAATATCCAACTGGATGGGGCGGAATTAATAGACGACTGGCAAAAATTAATGGGGAATAAAATCGTCGATATTTGTTTGCAGTTCGTGGATAATTATCCACAAATTATATCAAATGGGCGTAAACAATCTGGACACGAAACATTCTATCCCCGCCGGCGCCCCCAGGATAGCGAATTAGATATAAATAAAACAATTGCAGAACAATTTAATTTATTGCGTGTTGTTGATAATGAAAAATACCCTGCTTTCTTCATCAAAGATGGTAAAAAATATATTATTCAAATTTCCAAGGATAAAAACGAATAATATAAAATTTTTCTGTCGCATAGATTTTGTATAAAATCTTGATTTTTTGTGTATGGTAGTATAGAATTCTTGTGATTTTTATAACCCAAAAGGCTCTATTATGGCAGACGATATCAAAAAAATACTTGAACGCGAAGCAAAATGGCAAAAACGTTGGCGTGATGAACGCGTTTTTTCGATAAAAGACGATGGTTCAAAACCCAGATTTTATAATTTGGTGGAATTCCCCTTCTTGTCTGGTGCGGGAATGCATGCTGGCCATATGCTGAATTACAGCGGTATGGATGTTATGGCACGTTTCCGTCGTCATTTGGGTTATGACGTGTTGTTTCCTATGGGATTTGATGCAATGGGTATTGCTGCTGAAAAATATGCGGCCAAGGTTGGTAAACACCCTGCTGATGTTGCTAAAGATTTGGTAAAGGGATATTCAGAAATGATTGATCGTGTTGGTTGGTCTGTGAATCCTGAAACGCGTGTTGCGACATCTGATCCTGAATATATCAAATGGACGCAATGGATGTTTATTCAATTCTTCAAAGCTGGTTTGGCTTTCAAATCTGAATTACCAATGAATTGGTGTCCAAATTGCAAAACTACATTTACAAACGAAGAATTGGAAGATAATAAATGTCCAAGATGCCAAGGTGTAATTGAAAAGAAAGAAAAATTACAATGGAATCTGGCATTGTCTAAATATGCAGAAAAATTGCTGGACGGTTTGAAAGATTTAGATTTTGACGACAGAATCAAGAAAGATGAAATCAATTTGATTGGTAAATCAAATGGTGCCGATGTTGATTTTCGTGTTGGCGATGATGTTATGACTATTTATACAACACGCGTTGATACTATATTCGGTGTGACATTCTGTGTTATTGCACCTGAACATAAATTGTTAAGAAAATGGTTGGATTCGGGTCGTATTGAAAACAAAGAAGAAGTCGAAAAATACATCAAAGATTCTGCTGCAAAAACAGAAATCGAAAGAACTGATGCGACCAAGGAAAAGACCGGTGTTGAATTAAAGGGAATCAAAGCAATAAATCCATTTACAAATACGGAAATTCCTGTGTTTACATCTGATTATGTGTTGGTAGATTATGCATATGGAACAATTATGGCGGTGCCTGCACATGATGAACGCGACTGGGATTTTGCAAAGAAATTTGGTTTGGAAATAATTCCTGTGTTGGCGGGTGGCGAACCTGATAAAGTTTGGGAAGGCGACGGTGAACATATCAATTCTGATTTCTTGAATGGTATGGGCAAAGAAGAAGCAATCGCAACCGCTATTAAATACGGCACAGAACATGGCTTTGCGCGTGGCACAACAAAATACAAATTGAAAGATTGGGGTTTTTCACGCCAAATGTATTGGGGTGAACCTATTCCATTGGTTTATTGTGAAAAATGCGGATGGCAACCTGTACCTGAAGAATCTTTGCCATTGTTGCAACCATATATAGAAGATTACAGCCCAACAGACGAAGGCGAAAGTCCATTGGCGCGTGCAACAGATTGGGTTAATACAACCTGCCCTGTGTGTGGTGGTCATGCAACACGCGAAACAGATACTATGCCACAATGGGCTGGATCTTCATGGTATTTTTTAAGATACATTGATCCGTCCAACGACAAAGAATTTTGTTCAACGGAAAAAATGAAAAATTGGATGCCTGTGACTCACTATAACGGCGGACACGAACATAACACACGTCATTTGATTTATTCAAGATTCTGGCATCGTGCATTGTTTGATTTAGGTTTGGTAAATACCCCAGAACCATATCAAAAACGCACTGCCCAGGGATTATTGATGGGAAATGACGGTTATAAAATGTCTAAATCACGCGGTAACGGATTTATGGTTGCCGAATTGATAGACAAAGTGGGTGCCGATGTCGGTCGTGTGACTGTGTTGTCTTTGGGACCATGGAAAAACAATGTGATTTGGACCGAAGGAACATTGGCTGGTGTTCAGAGATTCTTGAAACGTGTTGAAAATTTCTCTGATAATTTGACAGATGATGATTTGACACCAGACCAGGATAAATTGGTTAACAAATTGATTGCAGATGTCACAGAACGTATTTCCAATATGGGATTCAATACATCTATTTCTGCAATGATGGAATTTATCAATGAATTCCCAGGTGGTAAAATGCCACGCCGTGCATATGAAGTTTTGATTCAATTGTTGAATCCGTTTGCCCCTCACCTGACCGAAGAAATGTGGGAAAAATTGGGGCACAAAGATGTATTGGTTTTCGAGCCATGGCCAACATTTGATAAATCTAAATTGGTTGATACAGATATGACGATTGTTGTTTCTGTGAACGGAAAACGTGCAAAAGATTTCGTTGTCCCCGTCGATATAACCGAAGCTGATTTGGTAGAAAAAGCCAAAGCCGTGGCGGAAAAACAATTAACCGGTGCAACAATTATCAAAACCATAGTTGTTCCAAAGAAATTGGTTAATTTCGTGGTAAAAAAATAATAAAAACAGATTAGTTTTAACCTGTCTGAATATTCAGGCAGGTTTTTATTTTTATATATAAAATATTGACAATTTATATTTTTGTGCTATATAATATAGGAGAAAAAACAAGGATAAAACTATTATGACAAACAATAACATTATCGAAGGCAGCCCAGAATGGGAAAAAATATGTGAACAATGCGGAATGTGTTGTTTGTTGAAATATCATGACAGTTGTGGCAATGTTTATTTAACCCGCGTCAGATGCGCTGCGTTGGACAAAAATACCCACAAATGTAAATGCTATGCGCCAGAAATGCAAAATCGCGATAATGGTCATGAAAATTGTAGGGTTTTGGGTGGCGAATGCGTAACCAGATTGACATTAAATGATGCGTATGCTGTGCCCTCTTTCTGTCCGTATGCACAAAGGTTTTGCAACAATCCAAAAGTAAAAAAAGCAAAGCACAGGCCAGATTTTGATTGGGAAAATACTATTTCCGAAACCGAATTGAAAGTTGGCGATTCTTTGGCAAATTATGTTGTCCCAAATTCAAACAAATATTTTAAATATAACCCACATGTAAACCAAAGAATACATGATGAAATGAAAATTCAAACCAGATAAAAAAACCGCCATTTTGGCGGTTTTTGTTTAGGATATTTTTTTCAATCTTCGAACACGTTTTTCGCAATTATCAAATGGGCTTTCTAAAAAAGCCTGGACACATAAAAATGCAATTTCTATGTCTATGTCATCGGCAGCCAAAGCCAAAACATTTATATCATCATGGAAACGATCATCACGTGCCTGTTCAGGTCTTTCGCATCTGGAAGCACGCAAATGTCTGTAACGATTTGCCGCGATTTCCATACCAGCACCCGTGCCACAAATTAAAATACCACGTGCATCGGCATCATCCAACATGGCATTCGCCATTTTTTCTGCGATATCTGGAAAATCAACAGGTGTATTCAAATCGTCTGTACCCAGATTGACAACCTGATAACCCGCAGCCATCAACATTTCAGACAAATATAATTTCACACCAACACCGCGGTGATCTGCGGCAATATATATATTTGAAATCTTTGGTTTCTTCATTTTTTTTCTTCCTTTATCTTTGCCAATTTGCATTCCAATCCTGTGTTACCAGTTATGTTTATGGTCTTATAATACAATGTTCCAACCATTTTTGCATTTGAAAAAACATTTACATAGTTAACTGACGCGTCGCCTTCGATTTTACCATGTAAAAACAAAGTATTTGCTTTGATATTTCCAATAACACTGCCACCGCGACCGATAACGATTGTTTCTGCTGAAACATCACCGTGAACTGTGCCGTGAATTTGAACAGTGTGATCGGTTTTTATATTACCTTTGACATTACAACCCGCGCCAACGATAGTCGGGGTTTGTTTTTCATTAGAATTTGTAAATGCCAACATTTTCCGTTCCTTTCCTTTGAATTTGTTTTCTTATTTTCCCTTCACAAAATTTGTTGGGTTAAAAGGTGTTCCTTTGTATCTTATTTCATAGTGTAAATGTGGTCCTGTTGAACGACCGGAAGAACCGCCCAAACCAATAACAGAACCAGGTCTGACCCAATCACCACGCGCAACCATTATTTTTGACAAATGGGCATATAATGTTGTGAACCCAAGTCCATGATCAACTTCGACTGTGGTGCCATAACCATAACGTTCCCCAGCAGAAATTACGCGCCCTGGCGCAACTGCGTATAATTCAGTCCCTACTTTACCCGCAAAATCTATGCCTTTGTGTTTTTTATTCTTTTTTGTAAATGGATCTTGGCGCATGCCGTAATTTGATGTGATAACTGTTTTTTCAACAGGTGCACCAATTGGCAAAATTTTAACAAGGCGGTTCAAACCATGCCATTTTTCAAGTTCTTGCGCGATTTTTTGATATTTAGGATTTGCATTTTTATCAACTTTTAATGGAACGAAAGCATCCCCAATGAAAGCATTAGAATATTTGTTGGCTTGTTCTGTCAATTTGCTTTCATTTAAGCCCAATTTTGTGATGCTGGTATTGATGCGTTTCATTTGTTTTTGCAAATCAGCGATATTATCAGATGTTATTTGTGATACCATATCTACGATTTGATTGTCGGCATCTGTGATTTCTTCCAAAGATTTTACAATCTGTTCATCGCGTTGTTTGATAAGTGTATTTTCGTTTTTGACTAATTCATATTCTATGGACATCGCAGATATTTTTTCAAATTCAGGCGAATAATCTTCGTTGCCCATCACTTCGTTGATACGTGTTTGCAAGAAATCCAATTCCCCAATAATTTTTGATTTAGAATTTAATAAATTATCTTTTTCTTTGTCAGACATCTTGCCTTTGTCTGCTTTCAATATTTTATCATCAATAATATTCAAATCGCGGGTCAAATCATTGTATTTTTGCAGATAAGTTTTCAAATCAACCATTTGACGATGATGTTGGTTTTTTACCTGTTCTAATTGTTGGGTGCGTTTTTGCAACAAAGGTCTGTGATACACATAAATATATGTTGACCATGATGCCCATATACACATAGTGATAACGACACAGAATTTTGTAAAGCGCCAAAAACTGCCCTGTTGATAGGTTTCGACATTACCGTCTGTGTTCATAACTGTGAAATCACGAGCGGGAAATAATATTTCAATCAAACGCCATACCGCACGAAACGGTGCAGTGATTAACGCCCAAAATGACGAAAAATATCTTGCTATAAAATCAATCATAGTTTTCTTAGTGTAGCCAAAAACATATCAATAGTCAAGCCAGAGCGCAAAATTGCGTCAGTGTTCATGGATATGCCCTGAAATACGGTTGTGCCAGTTTTTACGGCCTTTTTAGCACGAATCAGGACACGTTCTGCGGTGTTTTTAGCCCCAAATAATGGCAATATTTGTATGTTGCCCATGTGTTTATCACATAAAACCGATATAACCTTGTCCAAAACCAGTGCGTCAACTATGGTGCAAAAATACCCATTTGGTTTTACACGTGCAACGCAACGTTTTGTCCATGATTGAATATCTGCGTTATGGTGGGCGTTATGTTTAGCTGGTGTCCCATTAAAGTAAGGTGGATTTGTAATAACTAAATCAAAGGTGTCTGGGGTCGACCAGGTTAAAATGTCTGCGTTAATCAAATTTATATTTTTATTATTTAAATCGATATTTTTTTTGCATGCTTCCAGCATTTCTGGGGCAATATCAATGCCCGTGATTTCGGCATCTGGGCAATGGGTCAACAAACACAAAGATACCCCACCCGTTCCAATACCTGCATCCAATACGGTTTTCACATTTGTTGGTGCAAACGCAGCCAACCAAACTGCATCTGATGTTGGATTATAAATACTGTTGGACATAATAACCCGTCCATTAAGCAGTGTAAAATTTGCTTGTTTTTCAGACATACCTATATCATAATTCATAAAAACGAAAAGGCAAGTTTATGTTTAATGATATGTTAATTGTTACTACTGCAATCAGTTCTTTTAATAATGCGGCCCTGTTCAGTCCTTTGTTCTTGGTAATCGGGCTGTTGATGTTGCCTTTGTTCGTTATGGTTGTCGTTTATGGCCGTGATTTCGTTACAAAATTGGGTTGGAACGACAAAAATGTTGATAATAATGTCAGTTTTTGGACATCTTCCACCGTTTTATTGTGGTTAATGTTATTCGGTGGCAATTACGCGGTAATCAGGGATGGCATATCTTTGTTGCCTTTATTGTTGGCCGTTGTTTTATTGTTGTTGATGATAATCGTATCCCAAAAATATACTATGTTGGGTTATGCTAATAAAATACGCGATAAAAAAACGAAGTTGGCACTGTTTGGTTTATTGTTGTTAATGGCTGGTTTTTCTGCAATTCATAATTGGTATGGTATTTTATTGCAAATCAGCGCGGTTGTTTGTGGTTTTATTATTGGAAGCAGATTCAAAAAAAATATTGCCCTGGTTCCTTGGAATATAATTATGTTCTGTGCGGTTTTGATTTTGGTTTTAATGCAACCTGAATATTTCAGATTTGGCCAATTGGGCAATTTAACTGTCGTTCATTTATTAAGCGCTGTATTTGTTGCATTATGTGGTGTAACTGCGTTGGTTACAAAATATGTGCATGCGCGATCCAAAGTGCATCAAAGCGCCTATGTAAAATTAAAATGGTTTTTCCGTATTTTGTCGCTGTTGGCTTTGGTGTTGTTTATATCAACTGAATCTATTCCTGTATTCATAGGGTTGATGGGTGCGGTGGCATTGTTGGAAATGCTGTCTGTGTATCATTCAAAGAACTTAGATTCCAAATTGTCAAAACAGGCATTTTCTTTGTTTTTAATTGGGTTTGGAATAATCATAATCTGCCCAGTGATAAGTGCCATCGGTATAACCTATGCTGCTATGACTGCGACAGGAATAAAAGCAAGAGATTTCTTGAGTTTGTTATAATTTGTTATATTTATTGAATAACATTTTTCAAAGATTTAATGTATATTTGGTTCGAAATTAATCGGTTATAACAAAATGGAATAAAAATATGGCAACTGTTATAGATCCAAGTGCAATCATTCAACCAGGTGCAGTCATAGGAAATGACTGTAAAATCGGTCCTTTCTGTATTATCGGTCCAAATGTTGTTTTGGGCGACAGGGTTGAATTGGTTTCAAATGTTGTGATTGGTGGTAAAACATCAATTGGTGATGATTCTATTGTATACCCTTTTGCAGTGTTGGGCGTTATGAGCCAAGATTTAAAATGGCAAGATGAAGCGGCTATGACTGGATTACGCATTGGCAAAAGATGCAAAATTCGTGAATATGTAACTATCCATTCTGGAACCCCTGCATCGGATGGAACAGAAATTGGTGATGATTGTCAAATTATGGTTAATGCACACGTTGGACATGATTGCAAAATTGGTAACAGCGTTGTTATGTCCAATTTGGTTCAAGTTGCAGGCCATGTGGAAGTTGAAGATTTCGCAATATTGTCTGGCGGTGTTATGGTATTGCAGTTTTCACATATTGGACGCAATGCATTTATTGGTGGTATGAGTGGTGTTGGTAATGATGTATTACCATATGCTATATATGATGGCGCACGTGCAGTTTACAGAACTATTAATCGTGTTGGATTGATGCGCCATGGTTTCACAAACGAAGATTTACACGCAATACATTCTGTGTATTCTGCTGTGTTTAATGAAACCGAAGGAACGGTTTTGGAAAGAATAAATAAAATCCGCAAAGAAGTTAAAAATAACAAATATGCTATGGATGCGATAGATTTTATTGAAAATCGTTCAAAACGCGGTATCGGAACGTCAAAAAATGACTCGCACTAAAACCAATTTAAAGATTTTTATTATTGCAGGTGAAGTTTCCGGGGATGTGTTGGGTGCAAAGATAATGCATGCAATGCCAGATGTAGAATTCATTGGTATCGGCGGAAAAAATATGGCTGATATGGGATTAAAAACTTTATTCCCTATTTCTGATTTGGCCGTCATGGGCATTTTCGAAGTATTGGCGCACGCACGGACTTTGACAAATCGTATTAAACAAACTGTGGATGCGATAGCCAAAGAAAAACCTGATATTGTTTTAACCATAGATTCCCCTGGATTTGCTAAAGCTGTTGTAAAGGGTGTAAAAAAACAAAAAATATTAAACAAAACAAAATTTTATCATGTTGTTGCCCCCCAGGTTTGGGCATGGGGTAAAAAACGTGCGAAAAAATATGCAAAAATATTTGATAAATTGTATGCGTTCTTTGATTTTGAAGTACCCTATTTTACCAAATACGGATTGGATACAGTTGCAGTTGGTCATCCAATAGCGGATGGTTTGGATAAATACAAATCAAATGGCGAAAATAAAAAAATCATCACCTTTGTTCCGGGCAGTCGTATGTCAGAAGTAAAAAAATTATTACCCGTATTTCATGAAACCATAGATATGTTATCCAGATGCGGTTTCACAGATTATACATATGTTATACCGACCGTAGAAACAACTGATAAATATATAAAGCAAGATATTCAAAATTGGGATATAAAACCAGAAATTGTCCCGGCAGACAAACGATATGATCTGTACGCAAACACTTATATTGCAGTTGTCGCCAGTGGTACTGTATCTGCGGAATTGGCAATAATGCACATACCAACCATAGTCGTTTATAAAATGAATTTCTTTACAACTATGTTGGCACATATTTTATTAAAAATAAAATGGGTCTCTCTGGTAAATCTGTTGATGAATAAAACTATTTTCCCTGAATTATTGGGTAAAAAAGCGACCCCATCAAATATCATAGATTCCATACAGCAATTAACTTTGCCATCTGTGCGTGCAAATATGTTGGATGAATTGACGCGTGCCGATAATAAATGGAAACACGGTGGACACAAAGCTGCCGATATTATCGCCAAAGATATATTAAAATAATATTGGTGTTATTAGTTTTGTAAATTCCATTGACCAAATTGGTATTGGTTGTTTTGAGAATTTGTCCAGCTTGTTCCAAATTTACAGGACACAGAAGAATTGGATACAGTTGTCACCATTGTTGGACAAATAACACCGTTTGAATTAGAAACACTCTGTTGACACCAACCGTGTTCTTGGGTGGACAAATCTGTTGGTAATGATTGCCCCAACAATTCTGCAGAACAAACAGGATCAGATGAATCTTCTGAGACTTGGGCAATTGGTATTATTGGCATACATACCTGGGTTGTGCCGTTTTTACTGCGATATCTGCCGTTTTCCCAACAAGAACAAATGCCCCATGAATCTGTATCAATCTTGGTAGCATAATGTTCTGGACACATATTTTCTTCTGGTATGAAATGATACCAATAATTCAAAGTATTTTCCAAATCATAACCTATGAAAAATGTACTGGTGGAATCTACAGAATTGATTTTGCAAGAATTGGTTGAGTTATAACCATATCTGCTGACATTTTGGTGTTCCAAGAATTTACCCTTTAAACCGGCACATTGGGTTGATAATATGTCGATAATATTTGCATATGTTTCTGTGGCCACACCTTTGGAACGTGTTATTCTGTCATCAGATGTAGGTGTGTTGTTTGGGGCTGGGAAAAAATATGTTGTTTCTTTATTTGTTTCACTGTCTGTAACAATTTGATATACATCACTGGTATAAGAATAAAATGATTGACCATTAATTGTATATTTGTTAAATCCACCAAATACCCGTTCAAGCATTTCCAGTGAATTACACCCTTCTGTTTTATATAATTCTTGGGCGCATGGGGATACAAGCACATATTCATTTGAAGTATCTTTATCAACCAAATCTCTGGCCAATTTATATGTGCCATCGACATTTTGACTGCTATAACTGTACAGAGTGAACCAATCTATCGCGCTGCCCGGAACAAATAATCCACTTTGTGTGTAATACAAATTTTCATATCTGGTACCACCAAATTTTTCAAAGCATTGTTGAGCGACCGCACGACATGCGGTTTCTGAATCTGTGCTATCTTTGTTATTGATATATGCAGTAATAGTTTCTTCGCCGAACATGTTATTGCAAGAATCAATATAATCAGAACACATTTGTGTCGTTAAATTTATCACAGATGGATTTACCAATACGGTGTAATCGCCAGTCAAATTTGCCATTGCTGTTGCGATAGATGTGCTTTGATTGGTGTAACATGCAGTTACCAAATCTATACAACTTTGTTTGATTTCAGTAACCTTGGATTGTTGCATGTAATATATGTCCACCAAAGCCCTGTCCAGATATTGTTGCCAAACTGTATCCGCCTGTTCAGAACATTTATCCAAAGCATCCTTGGCAAACTTTTTTGTTTTATTTTCAAAAAATTGAACAAATTGTCGGTTGGCAGAATTCAAAGATAAATGCTGATTTTCAATCGTTTCTGCGGTTTTAAATGTCAACAACGATCCCAGTTTATAAAAATCAATAACCCCTGTTATAGGTGCGCCAGTTGTTATGTCGATATATTGACCATAATCTAAACATTTGTGGTATTTTTCACCGCATACTTCTTCACTTTGAATGGCCGCTTCCACATTGGTCATACATGTTGCAATGTCATCTGCGTTATGATTGTGTCTGTTTTCAATACGTGCCAAATCTAACATAGCACTGCTTTGATAAGTGGAAGCTTTTAATTTCTTTTGTTGATTTTTTAATGCAGCTTCTACTGTGTTGCAATCTTGTTCGATAGCCATTAAATATGCGTTAATCGCGCGTTGCAAAGATGCTTTATTGCAATCTTCTTGGACCACGTTTTTGCATCTGGGAAAAACAGCCTTGTATAATGTTGCACCGTTATAAGAGGCGATGATTTGTCCAGAATCAGCATTTCCAAAAGCATTTGAAAAATCTTCGGATAATGAAATACTGTTCAAATTTTGATATTTCCCGCCAACCTTGGCATCTTCACCCTTGATAGCGTTCATAATGGCCTGTAATAATTGTTTTGATGCAGATTTATCTTCGGTTAATGCATCTTCGCCCTCTGATGCAGTTTTCATGGCTGTGGCCTGCTCTTTAGTCATGCCAACCACATCTAAATTTTCAGAAAATTCAGTTAATTTTTCACTGGCCTGTTTATAACTGTCGGAAACATCTTGGAAATTAAATATACGGTTACTGCAAGAACAACGTCTGTAATTATCATTTTTCAGCTCACAAAATTGATCCATACATGTAAAAAATGCGGTTTTGCATTGTTCGTATTCCAAACCTGTTTTTGTTTCAGATGCCGCAGATTGCACCTGTTCCGCCGTTGTTGCGCGTGCAATAACATTTTGACGCTTGGTTGTTGCATTACGTGTTGCAACAGATGCGCGTGCATTGACCGCAGTTCGTGTAGATACAGATTGTGTTCGTGGTGTTGTTTCAATAGCTGATTTTCGTGATGAACGATTTGTCACATTTGGTGTTGTTTGTGTGCGAACATTTCTGGTTTTAACAGTTTTTGTTGATACTGTATTTTGGGCGGATTTCCCACGACTTATAGTATTTTCGCCACGAACAGCACATTCCGCATTGCATATGCAGAACAGGCAAGAAAAAACAAATACAAGAATTTTCTTCATCTCTGGTGTAAATGATATCAAAAATGTGTGGTGTTGAGCAAGTAAAATAACAAAAATTTCTGTAAAATTCGTATTTTTCTTGTTGCAAAATTTAATAATATAGTTTATTATTCATCGTGCTTTAAACGGGCATATGGCGGAATTGGTAGACGCGCTAGTTTCAGGTACTAGTGGTAGCAATACCTTGGAAGTTCGAGTCTTCTTATGCCCACCATATGTTTAAAAAGGCAAAGGGGTTGTAGCTCAGTTGGTAGAGCGCTGCGTTCGCAATGCAGAGGTCGTGAGTTCGAATCTCATCAGCTCCACCACAATATTTCCGACGATGTCGGATAAAAAGTCCTGGGGATATGGCGGAATGGTAGACGCTGAGGACTTAAAATCCTTTGATCATTGCGATCGTGTGGGTTCAAGTCCCACTATCCCCACCAAAAACTTGATATCTGCCCTTTATGAAGCAGATTTTTTTATAGGGATGAGTAGCTCAGTTGGTTAGAGCATCACGTTCACATCGTGGGGGTCGTTGGTTCGAGTCCAATCTCATCCACCATTTTTCAAAAAGGTTTTGTATGTCAAAAAGTTTCAGACAAAAAGATTTAGATGAACAGGTCGAAGATATTATTCAATTTTGTATGAATTATGGTCTGCCTGCTTTGTGGGTTGTTATAGTTGTAGGTATTTTAATTGGCGTTCATAAATGTGATGGAAATAAAAATTGCAATTGTAAAAAACAACCAGAAAAAACAGTTTTATTTACACCTAAAAAAATAAATAAAACGACATTAGATTTTTATACTGCTAAACAGATGGCAGATAATTTTATGAAATTGAAATAACCAAGGGTTTGTAACAAATGATTTTGTTTGAATTGTTATCAGATATTATGTTTGACGGAAAATCTTTCAAAAAATGGTATATGGGAGATTCCGATGATGTTTTTGAAGCAACAGCATTGTTTATTATAAACTATGTTGTGCCATTGGGAATTGGGGCTGGTGTGGTATGGTTGATGATTTCATTGTATAAAAGTGATATGGATAAAGATAAACAAAAACAACAGCAATCCGTACCTGTAAATAAAACAGTTATGTGGAACCCAAAACAAATTGATAAAAAAACAACAATCAATTATAACGAAGTTAAAAAATTGTTGGCACAAATTCCCGGGTCTAAAAAAATCAACACGAAATAATTTTTAAGATTAGCATTTGTTTATGACGCGTTCTGGTGGTATAATATATTCATCAATACAAGGGGGAATATATGTATGATGAACCATTTTTTTCAGTCGTAGTTTTTTTAGTTCTGTTTTTATTTGTTACTTGTTTTTCATGTATTTATTCTTTGGGAACACGCAGAAAAGTAGTGTTTACTGTGAAAGAGAAAGGAACATTAACACATGGATATTCAAATGACAGAAACGGAACGGTTTATACAAACTTTATGATTTATACCAAAGACAATCGGGCATTCAAAAATGTTAATTCTTTTTGGTTTTGGAAATGGCGTTCCACGGAATTACAGGCACAAATGAAAGTTGGCAAAACCTACTCTGCTTTGATTTATGGGTGGCGTATTGGTGCCTTTAATGTTTATCCAAATATTGTCAGTGTCAAAGAAGTAAAATCAAATAATAAAAAACACCGCAAATAATTGCGGTGCTTTTTCTTTATCTTAAACCTTTTGCTTTGCAACACGCAGATGCGGCAGATTTCCGATCTGCATAGTTTTTGCGGGGTGTTTTTAAATCATACCAAGGTTGCCAAGAATTACATTTTTTCTTTTCTGGGTCGGTACATTTTGCATATCTGCGCAAAGAACATGTTTCAGATGAAACTTTGCCTGTGTCGGTTGTGCATTTGACAACAATGTTTTGGTTTTTCGCATCACTTTTACCGAATTCTTTGGTGGATAAAACCTGGTATGCGAAAGAATTACCAACAAATGCAAATGTAGCGATTAAAACAAAAAGTATTTTTTTCATGAACCTTTACCCCCGTTTGTATAATTTTATTATAAAATTTTTTTAATTTAAAAACAACAATGTTTTTATTCCTGGGTGGGTGCCACGGATTCGTTGGTATTTATTTCTGTTTCTTGGTCACTGAAAGGTTGTTCAATTGGGCTGTTTTCACCCGATTCTGCATTTTGTTCGGGATTGTGATATTTATTTGATGGATCTTCGGCTTGTAATTCAGCTTGTTGCCTGCGCCATTCGTCTATATCCGGATTTTGTGCCTTGAATTGTTTGGCCGTAGACCAAGGTGTATCGTTCATAAACAAATAAAACAGTTCGCCCTGGGGATCGTCCGGGTTTGTTTCGTCTAACCTGATGATTGGACGAACAACATAAATATCTACATAGCATTCTGCGCCATTTTCATCTTGGAATTCATCAAGTTTATAGAAAAATTTTTCTGCGAAATCGGTTGCTTGCAAGAAAGCAGCATCATCATCGCCTGGGGATGTGGTATTGCCAAGCCACATTAACCACATGCCATAATTAACAACATTTTCTTGACCTTCCAGGTCATCAGCCGATAATAAACAGAACGGTTTAAATTCAATACCATTTGAAAATTCTTTTGATGTGGTTGATGTTTGGTCATACATGTCGCCCAAGAAATTCAATGCGCCGTATAATAACCCTGCATCACGTTCAAATCTGGCCAATCGGGCGCCATTTTTCAATGTGGAATGGAATAACCAATCTTTGGCTTTTGCTGAAAAAGACCCCATTGTTGCGCGCGCAGCCTTGGCTGATTTATTTAGTGTTTTTGAACTTTTGCTTGCAGCACGCAACGTTTTGAAAGAGCGTGCAAAAATATTTCCAGTTTGTGGGCGTCTGAACGCGGTCAAATCTCTGCGATATTTCATCACATCTGTCAAAGCCTTTGTTTCTTCTTTATATTTTGCAACATCTTTGTTGGTCTTTACCAAATCATCAGCTTTGTTTTGTAATGGTTTAATAGAATCTTTTAATGCTTTTTGTTGATCACGTAATTTATCTGCATTTTTTAAAGCATCAGATGTCATTTTTGGGTCAACTTTTTGCGATGCCTCTAAAATTTCTTTTGCTTCTTTTTCATATTTTGAAATATTTCTGCCAGATTTCTGGGCTTTTTCCATATTCTTCAAAGTGCGTTCATAACGTTCTGCATTTTTGATATTTTTTTCCAGTTTTGCAATATCGTCAGAATGTTGTGCGATTTGACGCGTTATTTGTGTATAATCTTTCACTTTGTCTACTTTGGATAAACTTTTGACAGATTTCATTAGTCCTCTTGCTGCTTTGGTGGCCCTGCCCGATTTTGCAGCGATAATACCTGCTTCACCAATTCCCCAGGTTACGACAGTTATAATTATATCGGCTATGATTTCGGCGTACATAATCCATTCAAGGTTTATATCGCCAGCAACATAATAATCGTTGGAATCGTTTTCTATATCGACAACTTCATGTACGACCTGGTTAATTGTATCGCTGTTGTTTGCGAGAGCACTTCGGCTGGTGCAGTAATAACCCGAAGGATATATTGAATCAATATTGTCGACAATGTATTGCAATGACACCAGATTATTTTTGTCTTCGCCTACAAAATTGGACAACGAATCGTGTTCAACAACCATGATTGCGTACCATGCAGGATCGGTGTTTATATATGTTGCAGGATCGTTTTCATCCCCTATTTTTGGGTTTGGATTGTCGGTTGGCAAACTGCGCTTGGTGGACAATAATAATAACTGTTTAAGTATTTTTGGTGTTGTGCTGTAATTGATGGTAATTGTTCTGTCGTTAGACGGGAAAGTATAAATAATCGGTGAAAATACAACCGTTTCGTTATCGGCAACAGATGTTATTTCGGGGCATTGTAAAATTTGTTCAAGCACCTCTGGGGACTGCATAGTGTTTTTTGCCCACATTCTTACATAATCTTCATCGTCATATTCTGTTACTTCGGAAGAATGGTCGTATAAGCTTTGTGCAAAAATTGCACAGGAACATTCTGTTGGGTGCTGTTGATTATATTCCATTAAAATTTCTTCAGTGGTTTTAAAACCCGGACCGAAATTAATATTATCTGCATTTGCGGGGGTGTGCGAAATAAAGCAAGTAATTGTAAATAAAAACAATAAAAAATTTTTTATCACAAATTTACTCCCTCGCCATCACGTTTTGAAAATTGTGAATTGAAATTTTTAACCGATATTATAAGGCCCGGCTAAGATTTGGACTCTATCCTTTTGCTCAATTTCATAAGAGGCAACATAAATTATTCCTGCTGTGACGGCCGCGATACCCCCGATAATCCATCCCACAGGGCCAGAAGCAGCTAAGCCCACGATGACACCAGCCGCAGCCCCGCCACCAAGAGAGAACAAAACAGCAGAATCTCTGTCGGATGATTCTGATTCCTGTAAATCTATGGCGACCAGATAAACACCCAAATTTTGACCGCTGCATGATTTTCCATTTAAGTTTCGTGCAAAAGCTTCTGTTTTTTGAACTGCGGTTTTCAGATTTGTATAAACTACCAATTCTTCAACGGTTGACATAGTTTTTTCCATTATGACCAATCCCGGAAAAACGCGACGACGGTTGCCTTCTGGAAAATCAAGGAAGAATTCATTACTGCTGCCACCGAATTCACTGAAAACTGCCTGACCTGCAGCATTGACCGCTGCACTGTCGGATAACCATAATGTTGGGTTGTGGGCGGAACAGGACTTGGAAAAGAAATAATCAGTTTGAGGCGTATCAGATAACAGCATGGTGTTGCCAGGTTCTGGCGCTTTATCTTTTTTCATGACCATTATCGCCATACGAGTAGTTGGATATTCAAACATAGTATCTATGCTGAAATCAAAAGCATATTTTTTACCATTGTGTGTGAAAGGAAGTGTGCCACGTTGAACATTGGTTTGTATTATTCGTATCAAACTGGACATGGGACATTTTGTGAGAAACAGACCAGCAATAGCAGTATAAATTTCTGCTTTTTTGACCTGGACCATATCATTTGTTATTTCAGCCGAATCATCAACTTCTTTGAAAATACCTTTTGTTTTATCAAACAACAAATTTTGCCATGATTCAGCACTGGTATCCTCTGGATTTGTGATTGTTGTTATACAATCACTTAACACGTCTGCATGACATGGAAAAACGAACAAAGCAAAAATAATTAACAATACTTTTTTCATATTCTAAACACTTTTGTATCCCCAGAGACATACTCTTCTTGTTGATTGCCACCGGAATTGTTTTGTTGATTTTGCTGTTGCTGGGTTTCTACTCTGGTTCTGTATGCAGCGCATTCTGGGGCATTTGCGTGTTCTGGACACCATTCGCCCTCTGATTTAATCTCTATTGTTCTGTATGCACTTTTGCCAGCATATGGGGCATAACCTTCGGCTGCATTTGCCATACGCGCAGAAAAAGATAAATCTGCATATGTTGTAGGAAAAGCAACCGCGGACAGTGTCGAACTGTCCGCTGAATTTTGTTGCTGTAATTGTTGTAACTCCTGCGATCGTTCGTTTATTTCCTGTTGCCACTGCGGGGTTACCTGTTTATAAGGGTTCTGTATCTGGGGAACATTGTTATTCACAGGTGGTCCGTATACATTTTGATTTGGCGCGGTTGCCGTTGGAAATGCAACCTGTCTTGTCGGGGCATTATTTCCATATTGTGCAACATACGATTCGTACACGCCATCCAAATATCCAGAACACGCAGAAACATAATTATTTCCAGGCAAATTAGATAATTGAACCATTATTGCAGGACGAATATCCGCCAATGATGTGTTTTTACAATTATCACGTGCCGCACATTGAACATATACCAATGATTGAACAACCTTGACACAATCTTCGGTGTTTAAATCAGCACCCTGGACATATACAGGTTGTGGCATTTTTTGATTATATGGAGAATTCGGGGTCCAAAATGGATTTGTGGAATAATGTTGAACGTTTTGTATCTGGCCGTAATTTGAAAACACCGGAGATGCAGCATTCGCAGAAAATATGCAAAATGCACCAATCACGGAAAATAATAAAAATTTCAGATGCTTTTTTATCATTCCTTCCTTTTCGTTCAATTATATCAAAAATTGAATCATAATTAAAGATAAAAATCCACCCATCAAAAAGAAAGGTGCAAAAGGAACATATTTTTCATGATTCTTGTAACTCCACATAAGAGAAAATATACAAGACAAGGCCATTGCAACCGCCAAACCAAATGTTCCCAGCCATATACCGCCTGCCCCCAATAATTTGATATCGCCCATACCAATTGGTGGGGTCTTTTTGTTCTTTTGATAATGTTCAAAAATATACCCTATGATTAACCCCAAACAGTAACCCGTGGAACCACCGATAACAGAATCTGCGATTGTAACAGGCCATGGGAAAAATGAAGTCAACAATAAACCTGCAAACATAAATGGAAACAGGTATATATCCGGAATAAGTCTGTGCTTTAAATCCGAAGTTGACATGCGGTATGCACAAAAGGCACCACCGATTAAAAGTAAACAAAAAAATATATATGAAATCATGTTTTCTCTCTTGCGTTTCGATTCGCTTTTATGATACAATTATATTAAATATAAAAACAAGGATTTTTTTAAGATGAGTAAAGGCTGGGACAGCAATATGCTGAAAAAGTTAAAATCACTGATTGGCAAGGGCTTGTCAACCTCTGAAATGGGCAAAAAATTAGGCATGTCTAAAAATGCCGTTGTTGGTAAATTAAATCGTTTGGGTTGGAATCTTAAAGCGTCTGAACCTGCTGCTAAAAAACAGAAGGAAGAAAAAAAGTCAACAAAAACTGTTGCCAAAGCAACTGCAGATAAAAAATCTAAACCTGCTAAGAAAGTTGTGGCGAAACCTGTTGCGAAAGCAAAAGTAACAAAAGCGCCAGCAAAAAAAGTAGCGGAAAAGAAACCAGCCAAGGTCGTGGTTACGCCAGCAAAAAAGAAAGTCGCTGAAAAAACACCGGTCAAAGAAAAACCTGTAATCAAGACAGCGTCTAAAAAGACCAAGAAAGATTTGGCTTTGCATGAATTGTTGATTCAACATGCTTTACAGATGGCAAATTTAAAACCGAATCAGTGTCGTTGGCCAATTGGTGATCCTGACTCTGATAATTTTCATTTCTGTGGTGAACCTGTTTTTTCGGGTAAACCATATTGCTATGAACATTGTCGTCAGGCATATCAATTAACACCGCCAAAGAAAAAATAAAAAACGGGGGCATCAATGATAGGCGAGAGAGAAAATATCACAAATGATACCGAATACGGAACATTGGTTATGCGTCCGTATGTCATAGAAGGTAACGAGATAAATGCATTTTATGATGCCTCGGACGATTTGATTTTTGTGTTGGATAACACAATCAATTCTTATAAACCAAATGTGTTGTTGGTTATCAATCCTGATGGTGATAAAAAGTGGGACGAAATATTATCTGGGGAATATGATGTAGATTTAGAAATGATTCGTCCAAAACAAGATAACAAATATCAAAAATTAGATATTGAATATTCCGGATTGTCGGTCTATGAAAATTTGATAAATGCTTATAATGCTGGCGATGGTTTGGAAGAACATTTGAATCAATTAAATATTTTGCGTGATTCTGCGGCCAGACACAGTGCTATGACCCGTTTGAATATCGCAAATGAAACAATCACTAAAACAAATGCTACAATTGTAAAAACTAAAGAAACAATCGTTAGATTGCAAGAACGTTTGAAAACTTTAAAGGCAAAATTATCCAGCCAGAAAAAAGAAATTGGTCGCGTTTCAACAAAACAATCTGCTGCTAAAATATTAAAGACAGAATCACAGATAGAAGCGACAAACGAAAAAATCAAACGTGCAAAGAAAAGATTAGATTCCGCACAAAAAAGATTGGAGACCGCAACTGTGGATGCAGAATTGGCCAGTGAATTGTTAAATCAACCTGCCCAGGAAATAAAAATGCCTGTAAAGACAAAACCTGTGGTTGTTGAACCAAAGGTGGCTGTTACACAAGCGGAAGAAATTGAAGACGATGAAGAATTAGATGACGATTTTACTGATGAAGACGAAGAAATTACCGAAGAACAGGAAGAAGAAGTAAAGCCTTTGTTTGATACAGATCCAAATATCGTTGATGATGATATGGCATTTAAACCAATTTCATTTGAAGATTCTGTTGAAAAAACAGAAACCATTGAAGATAACGAACCAGAATTGGAAGAGCAAATCAAAGAATTGGAAGCAGAAACCCCTGCCCCTAAATTAGAATTTGATCCTGTGCCTGAACTGCCTTCGTTTACATCAACAGAAAATGTTTCAGAAGAATATGAAACAACATTTGATACTAATGATAAACCAGTGTTAGATTCTATTATGCCTGTGCCTGACGAAGATAACAATTTGCAAAATGATTTCAAAATTGAAGAACAAGAACACATTGATAATCTTGACCAGGTTGTAAATATGGAACCTCAAAAAACTATGCCGGCGGAAGATTTAATACGCCCTGTTCCACCTGCACCACAATCATTTAATGCACCAACAAATGTTGCACCGGTCAGACCTGTGGGTGACAATCAAACCGAAAGTTCAAAACCGACATTTGTGTATTATGTATTGTTGTTTATTTTGATTGGGTTGTCTGTATTCACTTTGTGGTTATACCAGAAACATATGGGAACTGATAAAACTCCTGCTTTGACAGAAAATATTGTTGCAGTTGAAAAGACAGAACAACCAAAGGTTGCAGAACCAGAACCAGTGGTGGAAAAAGTAGAAGTTGCACCGGTTGAGGAAGAATCTGCGTTCATAGACGAAGAACCAGAAGTTGTTCCAGAACCAAAGGTTGAAGAACCTGTCGCTGAGCCAGAACCCGAACCGGAACCCGAACCAGAAGAAGTTGAAGAAGATGAAGAACCAATAATTATCAATGCTGTGCCTGAACGTGTTTCAACATCTGGTGTTGTTCAAGAAGAAGAACCGGAAGAAGAACCAGCGGTTGTAGAGGTCAAAGAACCTGTGGTAAACAAACCTGTGTATGGCGCCAGCTCAAAACGCGACGATATGTTTGTTTATGACGGGGCAGAAGAAGCCGTAGAAGACGAAGGCCCACAGATTATTCATCAAGAAATTGTAATGGAAGAAGAAGTAACAACATATCCAGAAACAGACGAAGAAGAATATGTTGATGAAGAGTATGCCCAGGAAGATGAATTCTTTGATGAAGAAGAAGCAGCATACCAGGCCGAGATGGCAGAATATGAAGAATAAAATAAAAACCGCCGAAACGGCGGTTTTTTAATCTGTTATTTTTTTATTGTTTTTCAATCACTACAACTGCTGCTGAATAATCATCTTGATCAGTTATAGATAACATAACATTTGCGTTTGGGCCCGCCAATTCTTTCAGTGCTGTTTTTGCCCCACCCGCAATTACCAATTCAGGACGTCCCTTGTCGTCGTGTGAAACAGATATATCAGAAAAAGATATGTCATCGCTGAAACCTGTCCCCAATGCTTTCAAAGTGGCTTCACGGGCGGCCCAGAAATTTGCCAGATGTTTTTCAGCGCGTGCACTGTCTTCATCTGCGTATTCTAATTCTTTCTTTGTGAAAATACGTTGTTTTTTAAAGGCAGACCAATCCAAGAATCTATCGCTTTCAACCAAATCAATTCCTATTCCGATAATCATGTTAATCCTTCCTTTGTTTTGTTGTTATTCTTCGTTGGGAATACTAATAATATTTGACCGATTCGTGCAAGCAAAAAATATAGTTATAAAAAAATTTATATTTTTATGGCGGATTCCAGTCGAAAACTATTTGATTTTTTATCTTTTTATGATAATATTCCGGCGTATTGAGTAAGTAATCATTTTGTTAAATTAAATAACAAAAGGAGAATGTCATGTTCGACACAAAAAAATTAAAAACATTCTCTTGGGTAAATGTTGGCAATCCAGACCATGAAGATTTTGAACGTTTGTTAACGGAATATAAAATCGATGAAGATAATATTATCGATATTTTGGACCCTGATGAACAGCCACGAATTGAATTCGAAGATGATTACAAGGTTATAATCGTTCGTTTCCCTATTGCTAATCGAGAAATGGATACTACTTGGCACACCGAACCATTATGTATTATTTATTCAGATAAACGCGTTATTACTGTTTGTCGCAAAAGATGTGATTTGCTGGATAAGATTAAAGAAGAAGAAATGGTAAATCGCGAAACATTCATATTGAATATTATTTACTATATTGCTGAATCTTATCTGCGCGCATTAAAAGAATTAAATAAAAAAGTTGTAAATTCTAAAAAGGCATTACAAGAAAAAATCCGCAAACAAGAATTGATGCAATTGCTGGAAGTTGAAAACGCTTATACGTTGTATATGGCTTCATTGAAAGGTAATGTTGCAGTTATGGATAAAATCGATAAACTGCGCGGATTCGTCAAAGATGAAGATAACCAGGAATTATCTGAAGATGCACGAATCGAATTTAACCAGGCTATCGAAGTTGTAACCAGTTACAGCAAAATGTTAAAATCTATCAAAGAAACATTTGAAAGCATCATTAACATTGATTCCAACACTTACATTAACCGTTTGACCATTTGGAACATTGTTTTAATGGTGCCAAGCGTTGTTGTTGGATATTATGGTATGAATGTCTCATTACCATATGCAAAACATTCCCACACTGCGTTGGTTATATTTATTTGCATAATGGTATTACTGATTGGTTATGGGTTGTATACCATCGCTCGCAGACGCGTGTTTTAACAAAATATGTTGTTTAAAAGAAAGAAGAAATATCAAAATATAAATATTTTGTGTCGCCTTCTGCATTTTGAATTTCTAAAACGTCTGAATTTTTGTTAGTCAGAGAATCTTTTACAAGATATTGGCTGACCGTTGTATAGCCATCATAATGATTTCTGACATATTCGTATTCTTCACTGACAGATTTAACAGGGATTAATTCTTCTGTTGTTCTTTTTGGGGCTGGTTTAAAAACACGTTCCATTTTTTTATCCTATGGTTTGTAATATGAAAGCAAAGTTAATATCTACATCGTCACTTGGTAATTTTAAATCAAAGAATTTAACATTGTCAACTGTTGCCAACCATTGTATTGCAGGCATAGTTGTTGATTTGAAAGATTCTATGCGTTTTTTTACGGCATTTTCATCCGCATCATCTTTGCGGTTGCCACCTTCTCTGATACGTTTTTGAATGTGCGCAAACATTGTTTCTTCGCTGATGTTCAAAAACAAAACGCGAATATCAAATTTATCTGCATAATTATCAATCAGCCATTTGGCCTGGCCCAGTGTGCGTGGAAACCCATCCATAATAATATCTTGGTCGGTTGGAATATGCTTTGAAATAATTGGAAATAAATCTTCGTCTGACACCAATTCGCCACGTGTAATTTTTTGCGCTATTTCGGAATCAGCAGGCATATGACGTAAAATATCGCCCGCTTCGACATATTTATAATTATTTTGTTTTAATAATAAATTGGCGAAAGTCCCCTTGCCTGAACCTTGGCCACCCATAAAAACTAACATTGTTGGTTTCATAATATTTACCTTTGGTTATTTAAGATAATTATTACATAAAATAAAAAAAATCCCACATAAAAATGCGGGATTTTTAATGCCAAAAACAACTAAAAATAATTATTTTTTGCTGTTTTCGATTGCTGCACCCAAGATATCGCCCAAGAAGGAACCAGAGTCCGCTTCGTTAGCAAATTCTTTGACTGCTTGTTTTTCCAACGTTGTTTGCAATGCACGGATAGACAATTTAACATTGTTGCCGTCCACAGAAACAACAGATGCTTCTACGGAATCACCGACATTGTATTTAGATGTGTCTTGTTCAGCTTTTTCACGAGACAAATCTGTGCGGCGAATTGTTCCGCGGATGTCACCTGGCAAAGCCAAAATCAATTCATCTGGATTGATTTCAGAAACAGTTCCGCATACAACTGCACCTTTCTTGATAGATGTACTGTTGTTTTCAGCACTTTCTGTCAATTGTTTGATGCCCAATGTGATACGTTCTTTTTCTGGGTTGATATCCAAAATTTTAGCAGTAACTTCTTGGCCACGAACGAATTTTTTCAATTCTTCTTCGTCCAGTTTGTTCCAAGACAAATCGGAAATGTGAATCATACCGTCCAAATCAGGTGTCAAAGCGACAAACAAACCGAATTCAGTTGTGTTTTTGATTGGACCAGTGATAACATCACCGACTTTGTGAGATTCTGCAAATTCTTTCCATGGATTTGGTTGCAATTGTTTGTAACCCAAAGAAATACGACGTTTGTCTTGATCTATGTCTAAAACAACAACGTTGATTTCTTGACCATTTTGCAAAACTTTGCTTGGGTGAATATTTTTGTTTGTCCATGACAATTCAGACATGTGGACCAAACCTTCGATATTGTTACCCAAATCAATGAATGCGCCGTAATCTGTCAAAGATACAACTTTACCGGAAACTGTATCACCGATATTGAACGCTTTGGAAGCTGTTTCCCAAGGATCTTCTTCCAATTGTTTAATACCCAATGAAATACGGTGAGATTCTGGATCAAATTGAATAACTTTGACTGTGATTTTTTCACCAACATGAACCAATTCACGTGGATGATTGATACGTTTCCAAGACAAATCTGTTACGTGCAACAAACCGTCAACACCACCCAAATCAACGAATACACCGTAATCTGTGATGTTTTTGACTGTTCCTTCCAATACAGCGCCCAATGAAATGTTTTTCATAGCTTCTTTCTGGGCAGCTGCGATAGTATCAGCCTGGATTGCACGACGGGATACAATTGCGTTTGTGCGCAAAGCATCCATTTTCAAAATACGGAATTTGTCTTTCAAACCAATCAAAGATTTTGCATCACGCACAGGTTTATGATCAACCTGGGATGATGGCATAAATGCGAATACACCGTTGATATCCACTGTATAACCACCGCGGACAACATCGATAATTGTACCTTCTGGGTCGATACCTTCGGCAACGGTTTTTTCCAAATCTTTCCATGCTTTTTCAGCACGAGCTTTTGTATAAGACAGAACTGCAGTTCCTTCGCGAGATTCATAACGTTCAACAAAAACGTCAATGATATCACCAACAGATGGAACAGATGCGCCGAATTCTTTTAATGGAATACGACCTTCTGATTTCAAACCAACATCAACGAAAGCGAAATCGCCACGGATGTCTTTCACAGTTCCTTTGGTTGCATAACCCTGCAAAGTTTCTTGTGTGCCATAGTTTTTATCAAACAATTGGACGAAATCTTCGCCGGATAATGGATTAAATAAATCTTTGGATAAATCTTTCATAAGAATTTAACAAAGTTTGCCATCGTCATATTTATATTTAGCAAAGACGAGGTCTTGTGGGGTTAATCGGACTGATTCCACGCCCACCCGTGAAATCCAGCGTATTATATAGAGTTTTTTTAGAAAAAGCAAGAAATATTAAGTTTTTTTAAACATTTATTGATAATGGTATTTTTTATGTTAAATTGATAATAGCGGTTGGAAGTAAAAAAGGTTAAAAATGGCAGAAAAATCAAAACATTTAGATATCAAAATTGCTTTGTGTGTGGTATTGGCATGTGGAATTGCTTTAGGCATAATAGACCATAGATATAAAAAACAAGAAAAACAAAAAGAAATTGCCCGTCAGGAACAGCGCGGAAAAGATTTTGCAAATTACATCATAGAAGATACACAAAAATGGGTGGCTGAAAATCAAGAGGTTGATAAAATAACACAACAGGCCCAAGAATATATCAATAATCCAACAGAATATGATGAACAAATAAATAAATTAGTCCAAGATTCAACTAAATACGCAAATGCTATATTTCGTGATGCAGGTGTTATAAATAATTTAGATTTAGTTCAAAAAAGAACGGTTCCTTTTGAAGAAGCAATTGAATTTATAAATGCACAAAAACCTGAATACCCAAGTGTTCGTAAAAAACCAGAATTACACATAGAATATGATGGGTTTGGTGAGATGATATCTTGGGTGGAATATGTCCCAAAAGATACAATTACGGAATATAATACCAGCCCTGCCCGTATTATGAAAATTAACAAACGGCATTTGCGTAATATTTCTTTGGATTTGGCAACGCGTCGTGCCGGCAAAAGACGTTAAAAATAAAACCCCACTTTTGTGGGGTTTTTAATTATCTGGCAACATCACCTTGTAATTTTTCGTGACAGATATAATCTTTCAATTTATATCCATCTTTGGCGGTCCAATTCAATATGCCATTCCAATTTTCATTTGGAATTTCCATTGTTGGCAATTTGTGTGGTTCGCGTTTTAATTGTTCTTTGACCTGGGGAATGTGATTTTCATAAATATGAACGTCACCTAAATTGCCACGCAATACACCCGGTTCATAGCCCAATTCTTTCGCCAGCAACAATAACAACATAGCATACGATGCGATATTAAATGGAACGCCCAAGAACATGTCGCACGAACGTTGGTTCCATATCAAATTGACCTTGTTGTCGTGAATCAAGATTTGCCATGAATAATGGCATGGAGGCAAAGCCATTTTTGGTTGTGCCAAAGGATTCCAGGCACTGACAATCAAACGACGATCGTTTGGATTTTTCTTGGCTGTTTCAATAACATTTTTAACCTGATCAAATCCAGGATTTTTAAGGTCATAGTTTTCTGTTGGGTTATCAGGATTCCATTTATAAGGACTGCCAAAATGACGCCATTGATAACCATAAATTGGACCTAAATCTCTGGTTTCGTTCATAGTTTCGTTTTGTAATTCTTTTTCGCGGTCAGCGGTCAATGCCTTGGCACCCAATTTGCGTGCTTCTTCCATTTTTTTGTGTTCGAACACAGGTTTCCATGCGTCTATATTTGCCCATTCATCCCAAATATGACAGCCACGATCTTGATACCATTGTTTATCGGTGATTCCTTTGATAAAACCTTCCAATTCAACGAAGATTGTTTTTGGTGGCATCTTTTTAGTTGTGATAAGTGGAAAACCATCTTTCATATCATGTGTAAATGTTGCGCCCCATGGAATACGAATTGTTGGGATGCCTGTGCGATTATCGGATTTTGTGCCATTTGTCAGGCAATTATCCAAAATGTCTAAATATTGTTTCATGACCTTTCTTCCTTTCGTTTTTGCTACATCCCCTGTCCCGTTTGTTTCCAAGCTTTTTGTAGCAAAAACAGGAATTTTAGTCAATAAAAAAATGCCCGCTTGCGCGGGCTTTTAAATTACAGTGTATTTGGATGAATTTGGTCATAAACTTTAGACAAAATACGTTTTCTTGTTTCTTGGTATTTTTGTTCTGTTTCATCAACATATTGTTTGTCAAGTGATGCAAAATTTTTCTTGGCACTAACTACAACTTGACTTAAAGTACGCAGATGTCTTTGTGCTTTCAAAACCAGATTTTTGTTGTCTTCTTCGCGTTTGTATTCTGCCATTATGTCGTGGGTATTTGATTTGCCCGCAACATAATAGAATCTTTTAGACAAAGCGATACATATATCAAATATTTTATTAAATGCAATAACTTCTTTATCTGTGATACATTGTTGTTTTGCCTTGGATTCTGTGGATGGTTTTGCGCCATATGTAAGGACTTGTTTGACTGTTATAGAATCATCAGCTTGTTGGATGTTTGTTATTTCACGGTCAATAATGTCTTTCTTGTAAATTGTTGGTAACAATTTTCTGATAGTTTCAATTTGTTGAAGTGTGCTGTCCAATTCTGTTGTATCAAAACGATCATAAGATGTCACATTATTCATTGCTTCTGTGAACAAAGATTGTACATATGTGTCGGAATCTTCTGTTTTTACAACTGTATGCATCCCATTGTGGTTTTGGATTGCACTGCGATAACGCTTTGGTATTGTATCATATTTGTCGTCGTTAATAAATTTATATGTTTTGTTTTCAGGAAGGGTCGTTGAAATAAAATCAACTATGGTGCCAAACAAAGCCCCCCAATGTAATAATTTATTGCGTGGTGTTTCTTTGTCATATGGCTTTAATAATTGTGTTTTATCATTGTATATGTCAGTGATAAGCTCCTTAATCGTTTCTTCGACAATATGCGGATACGTATTACGAAATTCGTCTTTGTTTATCATATGTCGTGGTAAATCATTTATTTTTATACGTGTCGCCAGATATTCAGTTGGGGTTATCAACTTAGTTCTGTTGATAATATATTGACCATTTTCACGTAAATGTTTGTTTTCTTTGATTTTATTCATAATTCTGGACATAAATAAATTCCTTTGGTTTTTTGTTAAGGTTATTATAGACAAAACATAACCAATGTCAAGTAGTATGTTGTCAACCAAGAAACCGCCCATTTGGGCGGTTCTGTTCGTTTATAAATATAAACTTATTTTGCTGTTGCCACTTTGAATAATTCGTCTGCTGGAACAGATTTTTCTTTCTGTTTTACGCGTGTCAACATTGCATCCAATGCTTTTCTTTCGAACAGCATTCCGCGCAACATAGTAACAGCATTTTGATTTTTGTTATAAAATTCAAAAATCTGTTTTGGATCTGGATATCTGGATGCTTCATCCCAGATTGCTTTCTGCAAATCGTCGCGTGTAACTTCGACTTTGTTCTGGGTGCCCCATTCTGCCAAGATAAGACCCAATTTTACACGGCGTTCTGCATCTTTGCGTTCTTTTTTGTCATCCCATTTATGATCGTGGCCGTGTTCAGCATTGTGATGGTCGTGTTCTGCTTTGGCCATTTCATATTCTTGTTCGACCAAAGTTTCTGGTAAATCCATTTTAACTTTGTCCGCCAAAGTGTCCAACAATTCATTACGCATATCGCGTTGTGCCGCTTCTTCGTATTGATTGTTGATTATGCCACGGATGTGTTCTTTCAATTTTTCAACAGATTCTTGACCAACTTGTTTTGCCAATTCATCGTTCAATTCAGGCAAAATGTGATGGCGAACTTCGTGAACAAAAACTTCAAATCTGGCATCTTTGCCGGCCAAATTTTCCGCATGATAATCTGCAGGGAATTTAACATTTACATCAAATTTATCACCGCTTTTATGACCGATAACTTGATCTTCGAATCCTGGGATAAATGCACCAGAACCCAAAATCAAATGATGTTTAGATGCTTCGCCGCCTTCGAAAGCGTCTTTGCCGATAAATCCTTTGAAATCGATAACTGCGACGTCACCGGATTTAGCTTTGTATTTTTCATCTTGTTTTTCAGCAACACTGCGTGCTTTTCTGATGTTTTCCAATGCAACATCAACTTCTTTTTCGTCCAATTTAGCAACTTTCTTGGTTACTGTGATTTTATCTAAATCGATTGCAGGCAAAGTTGGCAAAATATCAAATTCCATAGAATATTCGACATCTTTACCGATTTCCCAACCGTCTAAATCAATTTTTGGTTGTCCAGCCAAACGGATGTGTTTTTCAGCCAAATAATTGTTCATATCATTGTTTAATGCTTTATCAATAGCTTCGCCGTATGCAGATGCATTGTATTTTTGACGTAAAACATTTAATGGAATATGTCCAGGGCGAAAACCAGCGATTTTTGCGGTTTTGCCGAATTCTGTCAAAACTTCGTCAGCCATTTTTTGAATTTCATCCGCGGCAATTTTGCCGTTCACAGAATAATGTAAATCTTTGATTTTTTCTTTTGTAAACATAAATTCATCCTTTGGATATGTGTAAGCTGTGCGTGATTATACATGTATTTTTTTCAAAATTCAACATAAACCTTTATGAAAATACGCCGTATTATCTTTCGTTTAATCGCGCCATTGCCCATTCGGTCAGGGTTCTTCTGTTTTCTATGATTTTTCGTTCGATTAAATCGCGATTTTGATAATCGTGTTTGTTTTGATAATAATAATATTGGTCTACCAATGTTTTATCCAAATCCATCAATTTAAATGCGACACTATCATTGTATTGAATTGGTGGCAACCATGGCATTGTTCTTAAAAATTCTGGGTTAAATCTCAATTCAAAAATTTCGCCGTCACCGTGGCTGACATCGCATGCCATCCAATTATTTCCAAACATATAATACTTTTCTGGGTAAATTTTATGAACTTTTAAAGTATCCGTGAAATTTACAACCAATTCTGTGTCCTGGTTGATAAATTTACAGTATCTTTGTGTAACATAACCTGGTTTTACAGGTTCTTGTGCGTTCGCATTGTTAAGTGCAAACAATCCGGTCAGGGATAAAGTCCCAGCACGTAACCAATTACGAATTTTTTTGTTTTTCATCATTAACCTCGTTTGTTTGGGTTTCCTAAATTAATAAGTTCTGTGTTTGGATGTTTGGTATTTAAACCATACCGGCAAATTTTTGCCTATGGTATAACCGCTGTGTCCGTTATCCATTATACTGGCATGATTTTGTTTTGCAATCAACCATGTTAATAATTCGCGAGCTTTGAATCCTTTGATTTCATGCAAGATGTTGCCTTGGGCGTCCATCAGCAATGATGAATAAGAATACAACGAAGATAATACTTTGTCGCGGATTCTGTATATTCTGCCCAGGTCGACCAAAAAGAAATTGTCATTGATTTTGGTTATAACAAAATGCATGTTGTTGGAATCTTGGTAATAATCTCTGTCTTGGTTGTTATATATTTTAAACACTGTTTGAGCTTGGTCTTTATTTATATGAGTTTTTTGTATTTTTAATTCTTTTTCAGGTTTAATTATATCCAAAACTTGTTTTGCATGTTGGCCCAATTGGTTAATAAAATCGTGTCTTCTGTCAATTGCTTCTTGGGTTGGGATGTTTGATAACATGGTATTTATCGCAACAGAATCGCCCCAAAAGGCATCTAATAAAATATTACCATCGGCTTTCATTAAATATGTGATTGGTTTCATATTTTGGGTGATGTTGACTAAAAACAAATCGTCGTTAAATTGAATGACTTCTTGTAAATGACCAACAGCAGCCCTGTTTCGTATGTTTGCATATTGTGGGGCTGTCAAAATTTCGTCCACAGGAATTGTTTTGCGTGTTGTTGCCGGTTTTATTTTGTCCCAAATGGCTTTTGCACCAGGGTGTTCATCTAATTTAGCCCAGTTTATTTGTTGGTGATCCGGGGCTGTACGCGTAAAACAGGCCTTGGCTTTTTGAAAAAATCCAAACAATTTGTTTTTTGTTTTTACCATGTTCATAACATCTTTTGTTTATAGTTAACTTACACACTAATATATAACACAAAAATATAAGTTTGTCAATGGGTTTAGGGGTAAATGAAAAACCGCCCGTTTGGGCGGTTTGTGAATAAACAGTTTCGCAAATATTAACGTTTGCTGAACTGGGTAGAACGACGAGCTTTGTGGAAACCAAAGTGTTTACGTTCTACAACACGGCTATCGCGTGTCAAGAATCCAGCAACCTTCAAAGCTTTGCGTAAATCTGGTTCTGCTTTTTCCAATGCTTTGGAAATACCATGTTTCACGGCACCGGCCTGGCCTGATAAACCACCACCAGATACCATTGCGATAACATCATATGAACCATCGCGTTTTGTAACGTCAAATGGTTGAACCAAAATCATTTGCAAAACGGAACGTTTGAAATATTCTTTCATAGGTGTTCCATTAACAGTGATGTTGCCCTTGCCTGGCATCAAATAAACGCGTGCGATGGAATCTTTACGTTTACCTGTTGCATAGATAGCAGAAGACAATTTAGCAGAAGCGACAGCTGCTTTTGCAGGTGCTGCCTTTGCTGTTGCTGTTTTTGCGGTCGTTGTTTTTGTTTCTTTTGCTGTTGCTGTCTTTTTTGCAGGGGCAGCTTTTTTAACTGTTGTTTTTGCCGCTGGTTTTTTTGCGGTTGTTTTCTTTGTTTCTGTCATTATTCGCCCCTTTTGTTTTTACGGTTCAAAGCACCAAAATCAATAACAATTGGATTTTGTGCGGCGTGTTTATGTTCTGCGCCTGCGTATACGTGCAATTTTGTCAAACGTTTGTTTGCCAAAGCAACTGCAGTGCGACGGCCCATCATGCGTTTTACAGCATTTGTAATCAATTTTTCAGGTTTTTCAGAACGCATTTGACCCAATGTACGTTCTTTGATTCCGCCAGTCCACAAAGAATGCCAGAAGAATTTTGTTTTTTCTGCTTTGTGACCAGTCATTGCAACTTTGTCAGCATTGATAATGATAACATGATCACCACAATCCATGTTTGGTGTCCATGTTGCTTTGTTTTTACCACGCAAGATGTTTGCTGTATATGCAGCAAGACGACCCAACGTGCAATTTGTTGCGTCAATCAGATACCATTTGGCTTCTAATTCGCACTTTTTTAACGATTTTGTCGTTGTCATTGTTTTTTTACCTTTGGTTGTTGTTAAAAATAACGCGCCTATTATGTTGCAAATAGGCGCAAAAGTCAAGAAAAATCTATATGGTATTATTATACCGTATATTACATTTCACTTGGTATCTTCAACCCCATCAAATTGATCAGTGTCGACAAAGTATCAAAGGCCAATTTAGCAAAATACAAACGGCCCTGCTTTGTTGTTTCGTCTATGTCGTCACGCAATATTGGGCAATTATGATAGAAATTGTTCACCAATTGGCACAAATCATATGTATAATTTGCGACCATATCGGTTGCACGATTATCACACGCAGTCAAAATCATGTGTTCAAAATCCATGATTTCAATCAATAAATTGCGTTCTTCGATGGATAAATCAAAATGTTCTGGTTTCGTGATTTGTGTGTTTGCACGTTTCAACACAGAATTCAAACGAACCGCAGTATACAATATGTATGGACCAGTACGACCTTCGAAACTGGTTACAGATGCAGGTTCAAAGATATAATCTGATTTCACATCGTGAAGCAAATCGTTGAATTTAACCGCAGCCAAAGCAATAGATGTTATTGTTTCGTCATCTAATTTTTTACCTGATTCGGCAACACGTTCCCGGACTGCTTCGTTGGCAATATCAAAGATATCATCCAGCCCCGCTGCATTGCCATCACGTGTTTTAAATGGTTTTCCGTCTTTGCCATTTATAGTCCCATATCCAATATGTTCGAATTTATCGTATGGATATATTCCGGACATGTCTGCAACACGGAACAGTTGTTCAAAATGCAAAGATTGACGCAAATCTGTGAAATAAATGATTGTATCTGGGTTATCAACCTTTTTACGACAATACACAGCGCATAAATCTGTGGTGTCATATGTATCTGCACCACGTGAATCTTGCCACATATATGGTGGCATTGGTGCGTTATCTGTATCGCGTTTAACATTTATACACAAAGCACCGTCGCTTTCGTAAATCATATTTTTTGCGTTTAATATTTTTTCAACTTCGTCAATATATTGTGCCGCATTACGTTCACCCAAATCGTAATCAAATGGCAATATGTTTAATCTTTGAACTGTGGCATTCATAGATTTCAATGATATAGCCAAAAATTTTTCGTATAACGCAAAATATCCCGCATGACCATTTTGAAATTTAGCCTTGATTTCTTGGGCGCGAGCTTGAAATTCTGGATCTTGTTTTGCCAACGCGGATGCAGAAGGATAATATGTGTCTAAATCTTTTGGATCTATATCATAATCTACAGGTTTTGTTGGGTCAAAATCTTCTTGGAAATATGGTAATTCAGGGTGCAAACGTTCTATCCATGCAATAACCAATCCCATTGGTTTGCCCCAATCGCCGATATGATTCCATGAAAATGTTTTATGTCCCAAGAATTTGAACATGCGGTTCAAAGTATCCCCCACAATAGATGTACGCAAATGTCCAATATGCAAAGATTTTGCGACATTATAGGCACCGTAATCCATATCTATGGTCAAAGGTTTTTCCGCCTTCATAGGTTTTGGTGCTGTGGTGTTCTGTAACAAAAAATCGTCCTTGATTTTGATGTTAATAAAACCAGGTCCCGCCACAGAAACATCTGCGATAAAATCTAATTCTTTTAACAAAGGAACAAATTCATTTGCCAATTCGCGTGGATTTTGGCCAACTGTTTTTGCACCAACCATAGCCACATTTGTAGAAAAATCGCCAAAATCACGATTTTTTGGGGTTTCCAACTTTGCAACAAATCCCAATTTTTTATTTATTTCATCTGATACATATTTATAAAGATTCATCTATAAAACTCCGTATAAATTATAAAGGTAATACAACGCGAACTTTCAATCCCCCTAATTCGCTGTTTTCCAGGAATATCTGTCCGCCGTGATTTTCAATCGCAGTTTGGGCAATTGACAATCCCAAACCTGTTCCGCCAGTTGAATCACTTCGGGATTCATCTAAACGGACAAATGGTTGCAGTGCCAATGCCTTTTTATCGTCTGGGATGCCCGGACCATCATCTTCTATTATTACTGTAACTGAATCAGGTGAATCTAATTCCGTTATTTTCAAAGTTTTTTTCGTATAACGTGCTGCATTTTCAATAATATTTGTAAATGCAGATGTCAAAGATGAAGGACGGGCATAAAATTGAACCGGATTTTCAGGCAAATCTAATAAAATTTCCTTGTCTGGTGCGGAATCACGTGCAATACGAATTAACATTGCAGGTAATTCAACCGTCTGTTCAATTTCGGGCATTTCACCACGGGCAAACGCCAAATAGCCGTTAACCATTTCTGTCATGCGATCAATGTTATTTAATAAGTCCTCTTTGGTTGCAGAATCTGTTTCCACAGCCAATCGCATACGGGTCAAAGGTGTTTTCAAATCATGTCCAACCGCGTTCAACATGTCTGCACGTGTTTTGTTGTAACGTTTCAGGCGTTCTTTCATCGTAATCATTGCGTTGGCCGCTTCCCTGATTTCAGCGGAACCACTGGGTTGGAAATCTGGCACGTCCATACCACGACCAAATTTATTGGCGGCTTTGGCTATGTTACGGATACTGCGTGTGTGCGATACAATAAATGGTGTAATCAATATAGAAACAATTAACATAGACCCAAATATCCATATCAAGAAAACCTCTGTGCTGGTTGAATAAATACGATACATAGATGTTCCAAATGTCGCAATTTTTCCGTTTTTGGTTGGAACATCAATATATAATAAACGTTTTGATCTGTCGATATAGATAGATGCGCGTTGTTTCAGTTTATTACGCAGGGCTGATGCTAACTGGCCCGCTTCCATTGAATGATTGTCGTTTTCTTTTGGTCTGTTCAATTTTTCATTTATGGATACATTTATTCCAATTCCATCAGCCAACATTTGCCCGGATTTTTCATCGCCCGCGTCCATGAAATGCATAATAGACGCCACTTCGCCTGCCAATGTACGTGCCAATGTGGCGTGTACCCTTTTCCAGTGATTACTGAAAAAAGCGTTGGTTACCAAAGACAATGCCACAACCAATGGTATCAGCACCATTAAAATGGTTCTGGCTAAAAAACTGCGAGGCATAATTTTCATTTTTTCTACCGTTTGGTTAATATTATTTTATAACCCATTCCACGAACGGTTATAATATCTAAAGTTGATAATACACTATTTATTTTATTCCGCAAGCGTTTTGCAACCATAGGGGTCGCTGAAACGGTATTACCAATTGGATTTATCAAATTTTGTAATAATTTTTTCTCTTCTTTGGACAAAGACAATAATTTATCGGGCTGATTATCGTCCAGATGAACGAAAAATTCATCATTTACGAATACTAATCCCGTTGGCAATTGGTTTAATTCTAATTTTTGGGCAACATTTTTAGTGATATTATTCAATCTTAATACCAATTCCTGTAATTGAAAAGGTTTAGACATATAATCATTTGCCCCAACCGTCAATCCGTCAATTGTGTTTTGTGCGCCAGACATAGCCGTCAACATAATTACAGGTGTTGTATTTCCTTCTGCCCTGATTTCTTTCAAGAAACTTAACCCATCTTGGCCCGTCATCATTCGGTCCAGAACGATAGCATCCACAGATATGCGATTCAAAATGTCTTTGGCAATTTCTGCGGATTGCGCGCTGATAATGTTGAACCCTGCTTTGTGTAAACCAATACGCAAAGCATTTTGCAACATTTCGTCATCATCAATAACAAGTATTGTTTTGGCCATTTGTTTTTTACTTTATGCCCTTTAATTTATTATCGGGCATAAAAAACTTTATTTTTCCAAAGCTTCCACCGCATATTCGCCAGGTTTAATATTGCGGTTTTGGCTGTCCGAGTTAAATGTAGTAGCACGGAATTTGGAACCATTTGTTGTAAATTCTGTTTTAAATACCAAATATCCAGAACCACCGCCCGTGGTTGAACCCTGCATTCCAATAGAATAATATCCACCAATTAAACCGTAATCTAAATCAATATAATCTATGTTCAATAACAAAGATACATTTGATACGCCGTCACTGGTTAATTTGCATGCAAATTCGCGGTTAATCAAAGTTGCTTGGGAATTATTAGGAACTGCGATATCCATAACTGTTGGTTCACAACCGCGTTGAATACCATTTACCTGCATTTCATAGTCCATAGTTGCAGTTGCACGTGATAAACCTGTGGACAAATTAACCTGGGAAATTGTGGCTTTCGGTATTTTTATCAAAGCGTTAGCGATACCGCTGCGTACAGGGAAAGAAATCCCAGATTGCAAACAACTGCGTGAAAATGGGTCTGCTTCACATATATATAAACGTGAATGAGCATTTGTCAGGAACATATTTGATAAACTGTTGAACAAAAATGTTCTGGTAATACGGTCATTCAAACGTGTGCAGTTAAAATCACGACATATAATTGTTGGACGTTCTGTGAACATAACACCAGGATTTTCAGATACTTCCTGGGAACGCATTTCGTAAATCATTTCATCATAATCGAATTCATCATCCATATTCATGAATTCTGATTCTGGAATAAAGTTAGGATCATCAGGATATGCATGATAAGATTGAACTGGAATTTCGTTATACACAGTTTGAAATTCTTCGTATGAGTAATCGTCATAGTCAGCGGCATTTGCCCCGCTGATGCTTAATGCAAATATTCCAACCAACAAAATAATTTTTTTCATCTGTTTAGCCTTTGTATGTGGTTTTTCAAGGATTCATCAACAAATACTGCCTATAAAAAGCGCGTCATTTTAATGAACCTGTGTTAATATTAAAATATTTTGCGGGGGTATGTCAAAACAAAAAAATATTTTTATTGAAAATGATAATAGATTTGTTCTATAAATATATGCAAGAAAAGAAAATACATAAGGTGAAAATATGGTAGATGTTATAATTTCTGGGGAATCTGGCAAATTACACGCAGTTTATCACAAATCTGAAATCGAAGCCGCCCCATTGGCTGTGATTTTGTCTGGCAGTCCACGTCAAAAATATCACATGAATGACAGAGTTTCCTACGCTATGTTCAGGGCTTTCATGGACATTGGATTTTCTGTGGTTCGTTTTAATTATCGTGGTGTTAATGATTCCGAAGGTTCAATCGGTACAACGGCAGATAATATATTAGATATAGCGACAGTTATCGATTGGATTCAAAACAAAAACGAAGACAGCGATAAAATTTGGCTGGCGGGTCATCAATTGGGTGCATGGTATGTTTTGCAACTGATGATGCGCAGACCTGAAATTTCTGGATTTGCGTTGGTATCGCCTGACCCAACTATTTCTGACTTTGGATTTTTATCTCCACGTCCAAATCGTGGGTTGTTGTTGCAAGGTATGAATGAAAGTGCTGAATCTGCTGCTTTCGGTGCACATTTAACCCAGATTTTGAAAAAACAGGCGCAAATTGATTTGGAAACAATTCGTGTTAAAAATTCAGATGCAGATTATTCACAACCTGCTGACCTGCGCCAGATGTACAATGATTTAAAGGCCTATGTTGGTCGTGAAAACGCGGATAACGCATTGTTATAATAATATGATGGAAGAAGAAAAACGTTTTTTAGATCCAAATATTCCAGATGAAATGGCTGCGACTATTCGTCCAAAAACTCTGGATGATTTTATTGGGCATGATGCGTTAAAGCAAAATTTGTCTGTGTTTGTTACGGCGGCACGCAATCGTGGCGAAGCAATGGACCATGTTTTGCTGTATGGTCCCCCGGGATTGGGTAAAACAACTTTGGCTCATATTATCGCAAATGAATTAAAGACAAATTTTCGTGCGACATCTGCACCTATGTTGACCAAACAAGGTGACCTGGCGGCGATATTGACGGCATTGGAACCTATGGATGTTTTGTTCATAGATGAAATTCACAGATTGCCAACCGCCATCGAAGAAGTTTTATATTCCGCAATGGAAGATTTCAAGCTGGATATTATGTTGGGCGAAGGTCCAACCGCTAAAAGTGTGCGTATAGACCTGCCCCCGTTTACTCTGGTTGGTGCGACAACTCGTACCGGGTTATTATCTAATCCATTAAGGGACCGATTTGGTATTGATTTAAGATTGTCTTTCTATTCTGCAGCCGATTTGGCAAAGATTATAATGCGCAGTGCAAAAATTCTGGGGACAATGATTGATATTCATGGTGCCGAAATGTTGGCAAAATCTTCACGTGGAACACCACGTATTGCGAACAGATTATTAAAGCGTGCACGCGATTTTGCGACTGCAAATGGTAAAGACGTCATAGATGCTGATGTTATCAAACAGACTTTGTATCAATTACACATTGACGAGGTTGGTTTGGATGAAATAGATCGCGAATATATCAACGCGATAATAAAACATTATGCCGGTGGTCCAGTTGGAATCGATAATTTGGCGGCTGCGCTGTCTGAACCTGCTGATACTATCGAAGATGTCATAGAACCTTATTTAATGCAGTTGGGATTTGTGCAAAGAACCCCACGTGGACGCGTTGTAACAGAAGAAGGATACAGACATCTTGGATTTGAAAAATAACTTTAAAAACATAAAATATCAATATGAATAAAGAACATATTTTTAATTTTACTGTTGCCTATGCGGACACCGATGCCGAAGGTGTTATGTATCATGCGCGCTATATAGAGGTTGCTGAACGCGCCCGTTTTGAATTATCAAAAGATATAATCATTCCTGATGACGATATTGGCTTTGTTGCACGCGAATTGAATATAAAATATATGGCACCAATATTATTGGGTGATACTTTCCAGGTTGAATCTCGGTTTGTAAATATAGGTGGTGCATCTATGGACATAGAACAAAAATTCGTGAAAGATGGCAATATTTGTGCTATAATGAATATCAAAATTGCATACTTGGGAAAAAATATGCGCCCAAAGGCAATACCCGATGAAATAATAAACATGTTTAAATAACGAAAAAAAGAAAGGAAGGAAATAAATGGAAAACAGTTTTTCTTTGTTATCACTGTTCAGTGGTCGTGATTTAATGACTTTGTTCGTATCTTTGGTTCTGGTTGTGGCCAGTATCATGTCTTGGGCGGTAATTATTGAAAAAATTAGAATTTGGCATTACCAGAAAAGAAATCCTGTATCTGTTAAATCGACAGATAATATGGAAACAATCGTTGATAAATTAATCAGACCTTTCGACAGAAATTTATGGTTTTTGGCGATGGTGTCCTATGTCGCCCCGTTTATAGGATTGTTTGGAACTGTTTGGGGTGTTATGGATTCTTTTGCATCTATCGGTATAAATCAATCAGTCAGTATTGGTGTTATTGCACCGGGATTGGCGGTTGCTTTGGGAACTACCGCTTTGGGTTTGATTGCGGCGGTACCTGCGGCAATTGCATATAATGTATTTTGCAAAAAATCTGACGATTTGTACGACAGATTGAATGAAACGGTCAAAGAATTTAAACATAAATAAAAACCAAGGGTGATAAAATATGTCGCGCAGACGTTCTGGCAGATCTGATGCAAATATGTCTTTGACACCAATGATTGATGTTATGACAACTCTGTTGGCGGTGTTTATGGTTACGACCCCTATGCTGATGAATGGTATAGACATAGATTTACCACGTGCGGGTGTTTCCACAATGACTGGTAATGATCATGCTATTCAAATCAGCATAGATTCCAAGGGAAATTATTATTTATTGGACCAACAATTGCCAAGTGATGAAATCGTAAAACGCGCGATTGCGATGCGTGGGGAAAATCCAAATCTGGCAATTACTTTAAGTGGTGATACGCATGCCGATTATGGTGCGGTGATGTTTATGATGGGTAAATTAAAAGATGTTGGTTTTCAACGCGTTGGGTTGCGTACACAGATTTATAACAAGTAATGAAAAGACAAACGCAATTTGAAAGTGAAAATTTTTTGATGTCTGTTTTTGGACATCTAATTTTGTTGGCTTTGTTAATGCTGTCTTTTTCAGTTGTCGTTGAACGGGCAAAATTGGTAACACCGAACCGTATTCAAATTGTCGAATTAGATTTGAAAAATGTAAAAATCTCTGGTCAAGAAACTAAATTATATAATACAAATCCACCCCAGGCGGACAAGGATGTAAAAGACGACAAAAAGGAAAAAGAAGATAAAAAAGCTAAACCAGAACCAGAGGTAAAAAAAGAGATAAAACAACCGACTATGGTCGAAGATGAAAGTAAAACTTCAAAAAAAGACAAATCTGCAAAAGAAGATAAAAAGCAGGATCCAAAGCCGTTACCACGCAAGAAAACGACCGTCAAAGTCAATCGAGAGGTGTTGTCTTTGGACAGAACCTTGACTGTATCTGTGGTTGATGCCTTGCGTGTCGCGTTAACACGGTGTTGGAATATAGATACCACCATGCCAGATATCGAAAATATAAGATTGTCGGCGCATCTGAAGATGTTGCCAACGGGTGTTGTAGATCGGGTATGGTTTGAATCAGAATCTCGGGCGGAAACAGACCCTGTTTTTGCTTATGTTTTGGAAACAGTTAAAGAGGCAATCCGTACCTGTTCACCCTTTTCTATGTTGCCACGCAACGAATTTGAAAAGTGGAAAGATATGGTTTTAACCTTTTATCCCAGCCAGGGAAAAGTTATGTAAAAAACTTGACTTTTGGGTGCTTTATAGTAAGTTCTTCCTTGTTAGACAACACAATAAAAAGGTTTTCGACATGGATAACAATGCAAATAATATTTTAGAAATTCAATCTTATGGTATGTTTTTCAAATTTTATATTGATGGTATATTTGGTTGGCAGGAATTAAAAGGTCCTTATAGAAATCGTTTTATAAAAACCCCAGAAGATCTTATACAATCTTTAAAACAGGTTAATTGGTCAGATTCAAGTAATCATTATGCCCGTCTGTTGACAATGGATGCGTATTTGGAATTAAATGTACCAAAATATAACCGTCCACAAGATTTGTGTATATTCAAATTATATACCGAAACCCCACCACAAATTATAGTTGTGAAAGAAAAAGAATTGGCTACATACAAAGAGTTAGCCAAAACTGATTGGGATAAAAAACACATGACAGCGGAAAATCGTGATAAGCCAGCGATAAGTAAAGGGTTGTCTGTGGGCATAATTGACAAGGATGATTTAGTTCTGCAAAAAGATGATTTGCATGAATTGTCCCCGAACAAGACCAAGGAAATATCGCCAAAGTTGTTGGATTTATTTTATCCAAAAATCAAGTTTATTAATAATGCAAAGGTTAATACAAAATAAAAAAATCGCCCGATTGGCGATTTTTTTTTATAAACAGGTGTTCAATAAGCCGGATTCTGTTCAGCCCGAAACGTGTCGAAACACATTAAAGGTTGTGAGCATAATTAATCTGCAAATTGTGTTGCCACAAAATGTCAAGCCCTCTACCCGATTCCTATAATGACTGGGACGTGCCGTTGGAATCCTGCTTGAGGTTGCTGCACATAGAGATTGCTCGTTTCACCGTGAATTTAATCACGCTCGTCTCTGTTGCTCTAATCATCAGGTTACCCTGTGTGGTCGTTAGCCACTATGTTGTCCCATGCAGTCCGGACTTTCCTCTGAATCAAGAGGTGATTTGATTCAGCTATGCTCTTTCGCACCCATCATTATATTATTGTAGCATTAAAATTAGTGGTTTCAATGGTTTTGTGAAATTATTTTTCACCCATTTTTCTGGCTGAATACAAAACCTTAGTCAAAGTTTCAGCCGCAATTTTACATATTTTTTGTGAAAATGGTCGCATATTCATTTCTTCTGCAACCGTGTTGCCAAATGTTTGGGATATAAAATCTATTTGGGACGGGTTTATAATGAATACATCACTGGTAATTTCTGATGGTTTCAGGTTCTGGATTTCTGGTGTTCTCATGTTTCGCCCCCTATTTTGTTTTACAGGTAAATCATATCATAAAATTCGCAAAGAAAAAATATTTTTTTTAGGAATAAAACTTGTTTTATAAAAAATATTTACTATACCAAGATTATATCTTGACCCGAATATGCAAAATTGCTATAAATTTGTAAAATTATCGATATTCTGGGTATTGGATATCTTGATAAAAGTATAGGTAAGGAAGAAAAATGAAAAATATAATCAAAATGTTGCTGGGGTCTGCAAACGATAGAATTATAAAATCTTATGATAAAACAGTTTCAATCATAAATAATTTGGAATCTAAATATTCATTGATGTCAGATGAAGAAATTCACGGTTTAACCAATGTATTCCGCGAAATGTTAAAAAATGGTAAAACAGAAAAAGATATTTTACCTGATGTTTTTGCCGCTGTTCGTGAAGCTTCAAAACGTTCAATTGGTTTGCGTCATTTTGATGTTCAATTGATTGGCGGTATGGTTTTGGGCAACGGTCAAATTGCAGAAATGAAAACCGGTGAAGGTAAAACTTTGGTTGCTACATTGGCTTTGTATATCAAAGCATTGCAAGGCAAAGGCGCACATTTGATTACGGTTAATGATTATTTGGCATCACGTGACGCGGGCTGGATGGGCCAGGTTTATCGTTTCTTGGGTATGACAATCGGGGTTATTCAACACGATATGTCTGACGAAGACAGACGCGCAGCATATAATTGTGATATTACCTATGTAACAAATTCAGAATTGGGATTTGATTATCTGCGCGATAATATGAAATTCACCAAAGAACAACAGGTTTTACGTCCTTTCTTCTATGCTATCGTTGACGAAGTTGACAGTATTTTGATTGATGAAGCGCGTACCCCGTTGATTATTTCGGGGCCGTCAGAAGACACCAGCGAATTGTATAACAAAGTTGATGCGGTTATTGCTCAATTGGTTCCAGAAGATTATAAAATCGACGAAAAAGACAGACATGTAACATTGACCGAACCAGGAACAGATCACGCAACCACCCTGTTGAAAGAAGCGGGCGTTTTGGTTGGCGATAATCTGTATGCTGCGGAAAATGCGGTTGTTGTTATGCATGTTCAACAATCTTTGTTGGCACACCATTTGTACACTAAAAATGTGAATTATGTCGTAAGAAATGGCGAAGTTTTAATTGTTGATGAATTTACAGGTCGTGTAATGTCAGGCCGTCGTTTTGGCAAAGGTTTACACCAGGCAATCGAAGCCAAAGAACATGTTGCGGTTCAACCTGAAAATCAAACTGTGTCCAGCATTTCGTACCAGAATTTGTTCAGAATGTACCCTACTTTAGCTGGTATGACCGGAACAGCTATGACCGAAGCATCCGAATTCGAAGAAATTTATAAATTGCGTGTTGTGACAATACCTACGAATAAACCTGTGATTCGTGTTGATCATCATGACGAAATATATCGTAACAAAGAAGAAAAATACGGTGCAATCATCAAACAAATTGCAGATTGTATGGAACGTAAACAGCCTGTGTTGGTTGGAACTGTTTCTATTGAAAAATCTGAAGAATTGGCGGGAATTGTTCGTGAAAAATTGGGAATAAATCCTGCTGTGTTGAATGCAAAACACCACGAATCCGAAGCGAAAATTGTATCCCAAGCTGGTGCGCCAGGTGCGGTAACAATTGCTACCAATATGGCGGGTCGTGGAACTGATATTAAATTGGGTGGTAATGCGGACGATTTGATTGCTGAATTAGACGAAACAGCACCTGATTTTGAAAAGAAAAAACAAGAAATTATCGATAAAATCGAAGCCAACAAAAAGATTGTTTTGGAAGCTGGTGGTTTGTATGTTATCGGTACAGAACGTCATGAATCCAGACGTATAGATAACCAATTACGTGGTCGTTCCGGTCGTCAAGGGGATCCTGGGGATTCAAAATTCTTCTTGGCTTTGGATGATGATTTGATGCGTATATTTGGTGCTGAAAGATTACAAAATATGTTAACTACCCTTGGGTTAAAGCAAGGCGAAGCAATTACCCATCCTTGGATAACCAAGGCTTTGGAAAAAGCACAAAAACGTGTAGAAGCACGTTATTTCGAAGCGCGCAAAGAATTGCTGAAATATGATGATGTTATGAATGAACAACGTGTTGTTATTTATAAACAACGTGATGATTTGATGACATCTAAAGATTTCGCACCATTTGTAGAAGAAATAATTGGCGATGTTGTCGAAGCAATCTGTGAAAAGAATATTCCAGAGAAAGCACATCCTATGGATTGGAATATCCAAGGCATCCATGATGATATGGTTCGTATATTTGCATTGGATATCACAGATATTGATAATTGGAAACAAGACGAAACAATATCTGAACGCGGTGCGTATGATGTATTGTTCAAATTGGCTATGCATAGATATAATCAACAATGTGAAAAATATGGTCCAGAATTGATGTTGATGGCCCAAAGACAAATGATGTTATCCGCGCTGGATACAGTTTGGAAACGCCATTTACAACAAATGGATTATCTGCAAAGCGCGATTGGTTTGCGTGGATATGCCCAGAAAAATCCATTGTATGAATATAAAAACGAAGCATTGGAATTGTTCAAAAATACAATTGAAAACTTCAAGATTATGTCCGTTGCATATATTTGCCGTATGGAATTAACACGCGCAGATGTTGATAAACAGGCGCAACAACAGGCACAACATGATTCTGAATTGAATGCTGGCGCTGCTGAAAACAATTTGTCCAATTTGAATATCAGCCGTAATGCGCTGTGTCCATGCGGATCAGGATTGAAATATAAACATTGTCATGGAAAGTTAAGTTAATTATCACTGTTTCGTGGTAATTCAAAACAAAGGAAGGGTTAAACAACATGGCAGATTTTGTACATCTTCGTGTTCATTCCAAAGTGTCTGTGGGCGCCAGTACCTTGTCTGTGGGCAGTAATAAAAAACTTGGTGTATTAAAAGGGATTCCAGAATTATGCCAAGATAATAATATGTTTGCCTGCGCTTTGACTGATACTAATATGATGTCGGGATGTGCAGAGTTGTCGGATGTTATGCCTGCTAATAAATTGCAACCAATCATCGGTGTTGAATTATCTTTAAATCATCATAATGCCGACCCAAAAATTTTAAGACAATCTTCTTTGTCCAAGATTGTTTTGTTGGCAAAACATCATCAGGGGTATTTGAATCTTTGTGAATTAAGCTATGTTATGTACATGCGCCAAGAAAATCATCATCTGGGGCCATATATCACTATGGAAGAATTGGAAAAATATAAAGATGATTTGATTTGTTTGTCTGGGGCGCATACTGGGCCTTTGGGAATGTCTATATTGAATAATCAAACAGATTTAGCGACCGATTTGGCAAAACGGTTTTTGGATATATTCGGCAATAATTTTTATATAGAAATTCAAAGACACGGATTAGCGGACGAAATAAAAACAGAACCTGTGTTTTTACAAATTGCGCGTGATTTAAATATACCTATTGTTGCGACAAATGATGTTTGTTTTCCAACCCGCGATGATTACGAAGCCATGGATGCATTAAGTTGTGTTTTGGGACAAACTAAAATTATAGATCCAGATAGACCGCGTAAATCTTCGGAACAATATTTTAAATCTGCGGAAGAAATGGCTGAATTATTTTCCGATTTGCCGGAAGCGATTGAAAATACTGTAAATATTGCTAAACGTTGTGCGTTTTATGTAAATGTTCATGAACACCCATTATTGCCACGTTTTGGTGATAATTTAGAGGCCGAATGTCAAATGTTGCGTGATGCAACTATGAAGGGTTTAAAAGAAAGAATCAAACAACATAATATAACGGATACCAAGCCCTATTTTGACCAGGCGGAATATGAATTGGGTGTTATTATCGGTATGGGATTTCCGGGGTATTTCTTGATAGTGGCTGATTATATTAATTGGTGCAGAAACAATGACATATTAACCGGACCGGGTCGTGGTTCGGGGGCTGGATCTATTGTGGCGTGGGCTTTGGGTATTACTCACGTTGACCCATTGAAATATGGTTTGTTGTTTGAAAGATTTTTGAATCCTGATCGTGTATCAATGCCCGATTTCGACGTGGACTTTGAACCAACTGGCATAGAACGCGTATTAGAATATGTTTGCAAAAAATATGGTCGTAATTCAGTATGTAGAATTATAACCTTTGGCAGTTTACAGGCGCGTGGTGCGGTTCGTGATATTGGTCGTGTGTATGGTATGCCTTACTCTAAATCTGATAATTTATCAAAACTGATACCGTCCGATGCCAAAACATTAAAGGATGCGGTTGATAAATCTGATGAAATCAAGGCGATATTGGAAAATGATGCCGATATGAACAAGGTTGTTAAAGTCGCCGAAGATTTGGAAGGTTCTATACGTAATCTTGGGCAACATGCGTGTGGTGTGGTTATAGGTGACCGCCCTACCACCCAGATAGCGCCAGTATATCGTGATCCTGCGAACTCGTTGCCGTCTTGCCAATATGATGGACATTATTTGGAACCAACAGGTTTGATAAAATTCGACTTTTTGGGATTGGAAACTTTGGTGGTGTTGAAAAATGCGGTTAAATTGGTTCAACAAACCCATGGTATAAATATAGATTTGGACAGCATTCCAACTGATGATGAAAAAACTATGGAATTATGGCAGACAGGTTTAACAGAAGGTATATTCCAATTCGATGCTCCGTTTGTTCAACAGACATTGAAAAAGATGCATCCAACTAATTTCTTGGAAATATCTGCGTTGAATGCGTTGAACCGTCCTGGGCCTATTGCGAACATTCCGCAATTTATTGCACGTATGCATGGCGAAGAAACGATTGAATATGTTCATCCATTGGCCGAACCTATATTAAAAGAAACCTATGGCATTATTGTTTACCAGGAACAAGTTATGCAATTAACACGTGCGTTGGCTGGGTTTACTCGTGGTCAATCTGATAGTGTGCGTAAAGCCATGGGTAAAAAGAAAATTGCAGAACTGGAAAAATTGGAAGTCAAATTCTTTGAAGGATGCAAGAAAGAAGGAACATTGGAAGAACCCGCCGCAAAGGAATTGTGGGAAAAATTCAAAAAGTTTGCAGAATATGCGTTTAATAAATCGCATGCGTTGGCATATTCTATCGTTGCAAACCAATGCGCATATATCAAGGCGCATTTCCCAGCGGAATTTTTGGCCGCGTCTATGTCCAGTAATATGAATGACACTGACCAATTGGCTGTGTTTGTGGATGATGCTAAATCTAACTTTAATATTCAAATTGTTCCGCCTGATATAAACGAAAGTGAATCTTTGTTCACAGTTAAAAACGGTAAAATTGTTTATGCCCTGGCCGCTATCAAAGGGGTAGGAACAATTGCCACGGATGCGATTATCAAAGAACGCGAAGATCACGGCAAATTCAAGAATTTGACTGATTTTGCAAAACGGTGTGCGCCAATAATAAACAAACGTATTTTAGAAGCATTTGCCAAGGTTGGTGTTCTGGATTCTTTGGAAAAAAATCGCGCTTTGATATATATGAACGCGGATGCGATTTTGGCATATGCATCTAAATCGCGTGAAACCGCGAATACATTGTCTTTGTTCGCCAACACCACCGAAGATGATGTTGTTGATAACAGATTATTAAAAGATTTGCCAAAGACAACGCCATGGACATTTACACAAAAATTGGAAAATGAATTGTCTGCTTTGGGTTTTTATATATCGGCACATCCATTGGATCAATATAAACATTTGATAAACAAATATGGATTGACCACCAGTGCGGTGCTTGCCAATATGGGTGACAGAAAACCAGTACAGATTGCCGCTGCCGTTAATTCGTTTTCACGCAGAAAAACCAAGACAGGCAAAGAATTATTGACCATAAATGCATCCGACAGTCATGGCAACATGGATTGTGTCGCATTTGGTGAATCTGCTATCGCGTTATCTGAAATATTAAAAAATGAAACCGAAGTTGTTATATCAGGAAAAACATCTGTGCGTGATGACAGTGTATCTGTATTTGTTGATTCCATTGTTTCATTAAATTCATGGATTGCCCGGGTTGCACGAAAAATGTCCATAGATATTCGCGACCAATCGATTTTGCCAGATGTAAAAAAGGCGATTTCTGCCCTGAATCCTGGGAATACACAAATTGTTTTGAATCTGTATTCAAATGGCAAAAGTGCATCTTTGGTTTTGAAAAATATGGTGGAGCTGGGGCCGACCACCGCGAAAGATTTAACAGGTTTGGGAACCAAGGTTGTGATAGAATGACAGATTTTGCGGATATTATAAATTTTTTCTATCAGATAGAAACCGATATTTTCGATATAGTTAAAAAGCATAAATTACAATCTGGGGGCGAATATTTATCTGCGTTTAGCACAAATGTAAAAGATTTGAATTTTAATCATGTGGTGCCAATCGGTCAGGCAAAACCACGAGATGTTATGGTTGCCGCCGCAGATGAATTTGATAAATACAATCGAGATCATGTCATCTGTGTTACTCCGTTGTGTGATGACTATTATTCTGTGTCTGATTCTGATTTGCAATTATTGAACACTGATGCGTGGATGTTGTTTAACGGAACAAAATCGCCAACAAATATCAAATTGCCTGATATTACTATGCGTGTCGCAACAAAAAAAGATATAGATGATTATATAGATTTATATTTCAACGGTTTTTCAGATGGTGTTTATGCCGATATGGAACCTGGATATGCCGTAACAGAAAGAAATTCTTTTGATAACCCATACAAAACAAAACTGATGGCTTTTTATAAAGAAAAATCGATTGGTATAGTCAGCGTAGATGTCAAAGGAAATATAGGATATATTGAATCTTTCACTGTTTTACGACAATATCGTTATGGTGGTGAAACAGCCAGAATTTTAGGCAGTGCCGCAATCAATATGTGTTATGATAAGGGGGCAAATAAAATATTTCTTGTTACTGCCGCAGGAACAACACTTGAACGGTTTTATCAAAACAATGGGTTTGACACTATCTTTTATGGATATTTTTATAAATGGAGGAAACAATCTTGAAACACATCCCTGTTCTTTTGAATGATGTTTTGGAAATGTTGGGCGATATTCATGGACGCACGATTGTAGATTGTACTTTCGGGGCTGGCGGTTATACGCGTGCTTTCTTGGAACGCGGTGCCAATGTAATCGCTTTTGACAGGGATAAAAATGTTATTGCGGATGCTGAACAAATCAAAAAAGAATATGGGGACAGATTTCGTTTTATAAATGATGAATTTTCTGCGATAAATCAATTAGATAACACTGAATTTGATGATGTGGTTTTTGATTTGGGAATATCATCAATGCAAATTGATAATGGCGACCGTGGTTTTTCTTTTCGCTTTGATGGACCATTGGATATGCGTATGGATTCAGGTGCAAAACACAGCGCACTTGATTTAATCAAAGAAAAATCCGCTGACGAATTGGCTGATATATTATATGAATATGGTGATGTGAAAAAATCGCGGTTGTTGGCTAAAATTATTAAACAAGAATTGCCGACAACGACTTTTCAGTTGCGTGATTTAATAAAAAATCCACATGATATTGCCCCTGTATTCCAGGCATTACGTATCGCGGTCAATGATGAAATGGGCCAGATAAAATCTGCATTGGAATCTGTACATAATATGTTGCGTGTGGGCGGAAAATGTGCATGTGTAACATTTCATTCAATCGAAGACAGATTGGTAAAAAATACCTTTAAACAATGGACTACAAATGTTGGCGACCCCAGATTGCCGGAAACCAAGCCTGCTGAATATAAAATGTTAAAGGTTTATATGCCATCTGACGAAGAATTAAATCAAAATCCACGTGCCAGATCTGCGCATTTGCGTGGGGTGCAGAAAGGGTAAAATATGCTATTGACCTGGTTTTTGATTTTGTGTTAAAATGACTGAACAAAGGAAAGAAAGATGAAAAAAATATTGCAATATTCTGTGTTTTTTAGCGCGGTTTTATTGGTGTTGATGGCCACTGCTGAAGCAGTATGCCCGGTATGTACAATCGCGATTGGTGCGGGATTAGAAGGTATGCGTATGCTGGGGGTCAAAGATATTATAACTGGTATTTGGGCCGGTGGTTTGACGGTGTCTTTGATTGGTTGGACCGCTAATTATATGAAAAAACACAATGTCCGTGGCTGGTTTTGGTATTTGTTAAATGTGTTGGTTTATGTGGCTTTGTTGGCGGGGGTATATTTTGTGCCATCTGACAACCCAATTGTAAAATGGTGGGATAATTGCATGTGGGGTATGGATCAATTCTTGTTGGGTATCATTGTTGGTGCCGTAACATTTATATTGATGGAATTGTGGTATGTTCATATCAAGAAAAACAATGGTGGACATGCCCTGTTCCCATTTCAAAAGGTTGTGATGCCTTTTGGTGGGCTGTTGTTTATGACGGTTGTATTTTTAGCAATTATCAAATGGTTGCCAAAAATCGGGATTGTTTTGTGCTAATTGAAAACGAAAGGAAGTATTGATGAAAAAAGCTGATAAAAAATTATCTATGGAAGAAATGATTTCAAAATTGGATGCTGCAAAAAAGGCTAATCCTTTGGATTTGTCATCTGATCAAGATTTATCTATTGCTTTGATGAATTTGGTTTCATTGGAAGAACATTTCTTTTTCAGTGGTGCAAAAACCGGCAAAGTTGGTTTTTATGATTTGATTAACACTGTTCGCAATATGCGTAAAGAATTGATGGAACGTATTGTTAAAAAATCTGGCCCAGAAGATGGCGAAGTTTGGTGCATTTCTAAACATTTGTTGGCTGCTTCTATGCGCTTGTATGAAGTCGGTACAAAGGCAATGGGTGCGGGGCGCAAAAAAGATGCATATGAAATGTTTTCACGCGCATATGATTTGTATTCTCTGTTTTGGGGATTGAATATGCATTTGATTGATTTGGATGGTGTTCATGAATCTATCCCAGATTTTTATGACGGCGCATCTAAACAGTGCAAAACGCCAGAAGCCGAAAAAAAGGCTGTAAAACCAGTTGAAACAGGTGAAAAAAAGAGCGCTGTTAAACGTTTGGGCCAATGGGTTAAAAATGCGGTTAATTGTTGTATCGAATAAACACTTGATTTGATACACCGAAAAATGATAGAATACACAAGAAAGAGATTGTTAACGTGGCGGGAATTATAAAGAATTTTATCAAAATTTTTTGCATTGCTACATTCATGCCTGTGGCGGTTTTCGCGGACCAGGCGCCAAATTTACGTGGTGGAACGGCGCGCAGTAAAGCCGTTGTTACTGAATCGGATACTAATTCTTCTATAAGACGCAATGCCACTTCTGTTATTGCAAGAACCGCCGCGAAAAATAATAGAAAGGATCGCAAAGTTGTCAGTGCCAGAAATGTGACTGCGCGTTCAACAACTGTTCGTGCGCGTTCTCCTGAAAAAGTTACGGTCAGTTCCGCAAATGCTTCACGTGCGGCGGTCTCTAAGAAAGTTAATGTTGGTCGCGCGGCTGCATCAAATGTGGTAAGAATGGCCGCATCGGGCAGTAAATATTCTCGCGCTGCAAAATCTCCAAACAAGGCGCGTGCAACGGCTGTCTTTAATGATGTCAGCAAGATTGGCGGTGGATATGCATCTTGTCGCGATTCGTATGCAACATGTATGGATCAATTTTGTGCTGTGGCAAACGACACATACAGACGTTGTTTTTGTAGTGACAGATTTACGGTGTTTCGTGATACTGCCGATGCTTTGGAAACAGCGTTGAGCATGTTGGCGGATTTCCAAGATAATAATTTAAATGCTGTGGATAAAACCGCAGAAGAAGTTAATGCGATGTATTCTGCATCCGAAGGTGAAGCTGCTATCAAACGTGATACCAGTGCATCACAAAAATTGTTGAATAATATTGCGGATGTTTTGTCTGGTAAAAAGAAAACATATTCTTCAAAGAAATCGTATTCAACTCCTATGGATACGGGGGTTGGTGTTTTAGATTTGGGCAGTTTTGGCAGTGGCAGTTCATCTGATGATATTTGGGGTGGCAGTTCTTCTACGTTTTCTGATAATGCAAATAGTATATTTAATACTCGCGGTAAGGTTGAAACTAATTTGTCCGACATGGAAGGTGCGGAATTATATTCTAACGCCAACAGACAATGTATGGAAATAACCCGAAATGAATGTAACAGTGATGCTATGTTTAATTTGGCACGTTCCGCCTATTCTATCATGATTACACAAGATTGTAATTTGTATGAAAAGAACATAGATGCCAAGAAAGAATCTGTGCAACAAACGGTCAGAACCGCTGAAAAATATTTACGCGAAGCCAGATTGGAAGAATATCATGCCCATAATTCCAAGGACGTTAATGATTGTTTAGCCAAGGTTGAAACTGCAATCAAACAACCAACCGCTTGCGGACCAAATTATGAAAGATGTTTGGATTATACTGGACAGTATATCAATTTAACAACCGGGGAACCCATCTATTCCAAAGCTTTGTTTGGTTTGAGTAATTTGATTGTTTTAGATGGCACTGCGGATGTTTTAAAAGCAAATGATGGCTTTGACAAATTCTTGGAAGAAAAAAAGATGTTTGTTACCCAGGCATTAGATTCATGCCGTTCTATTGCTGATACTGTGTGGTATGAATTTAAAAGAACAGCATTAATTCAAATTGCCCAGGCGCAAGATGCCAAGATAGAAGATGTCAAAGCGTCGTGCGTTCAAACAATGAAAAACTGTTATGACAAACAAACTGGTGATTTAAATGAATTGGGTGGCGAAGATTCTGTGAAATTAACGGGTGCAATATCTGCGATTGCTGCACATGATATGTGCAAAGACCAGGTGTTGGCTTGTGCTGCATTATATGGAAATCCCGATTCGTGTGTCTATGATGATGCAACGAAGACAATTAAAGATAAAGATGGTGGTTGCGGATTGAAATCTTTATTGGCATACGTTAACACAGTTGATTCTGTGAAAGTTGCCCAAGGATGCGAAACTTCTATGCGTGAATATGCAAAAGAATTGTGCGATCCTGCAGATGGTGAACACTCTTATCCATGGGGATGCAGATTAAGAACACCAGGACAAGTACGAGTATTGTTGGCAGATAGAGCCGAACTGTTTTGTGGTAAAAAATTGATTGTAGATCCAGAAAAGGAAGAAGAAAAAGATGCAGTTGGGGGTGAAGGTGATGAAGAACCAACAGAACCACAATTAAATGATGTGGATCAATCTTTGATTACTGGTATTACAGATCCAGCTGTGGTCATAAGTAAAATTGTTAAGGAAATTAAACGTGATTTACAAATGGAATTAAGTCGGGAATGTTATTCTGTGACAGGTGAAGGAAGAGTTGTATGGGCCAGTAATGATAATTTCAAAGGGTCAGGAATTGATGTGGACGATGTGTTAAAAATACCATCAGCGTGGATGAAAGCTGTTTTTGGAACAGATTCTGATTTAGGATCTTTAAAAGATACTGTTGGAAATGGTTCTAATTTAGACCAATCAAATAAATACAGCAGAATTAGTTATGGTGTACATGGATTTGATATAACCGTTCCTGGAACCGGTATTACATTTAAAACCTATACCAATAATCGTGGTACACTGTCGCTTGGATGGGGATTGTGTTTGATACCATCTGTGCGGTTGATGTGTAATATGGAACCTTTGGGAACATATAATAAATCAAAAGATACCTGCGATTTCCAAGATAAATGGTATGATGATAAATGTAAAGAATTGGGCGGTTATATAACTGGTGGTAAATGTTATCTGAAATAAGGTTTATAAATGAAAAAGATTGCTTTGATTTTGTCTTTACTTATTGTGCCGGGTATTGTTTTGGCAGGTGAGAGTTGGTATTGGACAGAAGATATGGGGTTTGATTCACATGATTCTGTGTGGGGAAAACCTACGGTTAATGATACCATTGTAGAAAGTTCAAGTAATGTCGGTGAATTTGAAATAAACCCTAAAAATATAACACAGTACCATAATCAAGAAGAACAAAATAAGACTTTTCGAACGTTTGTGGCATTTGTTGCGCACGAAATTGCAACGCATGGTGCCAAATTTTGTTTGACTCAGATAGGAACATGGTATGGTTCTCAGAAACATGTGATTTATTATCAAAATCCGTATGTTCCGGGCAGTTTTCAGTGTGCTTGGTTTTGTGAACCCGGTTATGATGGTTACAGATGTCATGACGAAACCAGTGCCGCATCGGCATGTGATGCTGTGAATTATAAAAAAGTGCACGACGATGAATGGAAGACAGGGTTAAAACCGGAGAAGTGGTGGAACAGAGCCGGTGCTGCACACCAGGTTAAATTTTATGCATCTAAATACACGGTCAGTGGCTTTTTACAACAAGTTATTTTGGGTGCAACTGAATTTAAAGAACATGGTTTGGTTGTAAAACCAATACTGTTGTCAACCAACGGTACATCTACGTCGTTGGGATTGGCATCAACACCTGCAAATGGTGTGACAAAGACACTGTGTGCCCAAGGATTCACAAAGAATGATAAATGTGAAATGTCCAGTGGAACATGTGGTGGTGATATTCCATGGTGCAGATATTTTCGTGAAAACAAAGAATGGGGACAATTTGTTGCAAACGGTTATGATTCAACATTGCATTACAAAGAACCATCAGAAGAATGGATTGATACAAATGATAAATCAAAGGGAAAACAAGCATGTTACAGTCCAAAATGTAAAAATGGTATGAATTTTGGGACTGATTTGAAATGCAGTTCTTGTGCGGACACAGTTATGGGGGGATTTTGTGATATTGACGGAAATGCAAATAAAGGCAAATGCATGAATTGTAATATTGGTCAATATTTCGACAAAGAAACATGTGAATGTAAACAAATGAGTACGATTATTGACAAGAAATATTTGGTCAGCGGCCCATATGATAATAAACAATGTTGGACGATTGCTGATACAACAGAATACAAGACATGTGTTACAGGAAAAGCACCAGAAGAAAACAATTCGAATTCTGGATCGTAAGATAAAATTAAAACCGCCGTTTTGGCGGTTTTTTAATAATCTGGTTTACAACCCTATTCGGCCGTTTTGTTTAATGTTTTTAACATATTCATAATCATCGCACGCTGTTCGTCAGATGGCAAATTCCAATACAAACTGACCAATTGCAAAGATTCATTTTTCGCCAATGGGTCGTCGGTTTTTTGTTCAGATACCCGCATAGAACGATTGGTTTTTGTTTCAGGTGGAAAATTTCCGGGTAATCCCATAAAGAAAAACGCAACGGATGTTTCCAATGCCTGACTTAAATCAAACAGACGAGATGCAGGAATTCGATTGCCCGCGGTTTCGTATTTCTGTATCTGTTGAAAACTGACCCCACAACGTTTTGCCAAATCAGATTGAGACATTCCCAACATAACTCTGCGTAATTGTAAACGTTGGGCTATGTGTTGGTCTACTGATGTGATAACAAGTGGTTTTCGAGACATTTGAAATCCTATTTGTTAGTTATAATTTAAGAAAACTTTCCTTGTTTTTATATATACAATTTTTCTTTTTATTTTGCAATCAAAAAAGCATTGTGATAGAATTTTGGAACGATAAAGATAAATAATGGAGAAAATGATGAATAAACCTGTGGTGCTGTGTATTTTAGACGGTGTTGGCGTCAGTGAACAAAAGGAACATAATGCTGTGGCATTGGCTAAAATGCCCTATTTTAATAAACTGATAAAAAAGTATCCTAACTCTTTATTACGCGCCAGTGGAACGGCGGTCGGGTTACCTGGAAATTTAATGGGTAATTCAGAGGTTGGGCATATTTGCATTGGTGCCGGTCGTGTTGTTATGCAATATTTATTGCGTTTTTCACGTGAAGATTGGAACAAAAATAAACCACTGAATAAATTCATATCCGATGTTAAACGTGATGGTGGTATTGTTCATTTTGCAGGTTTAATGTCCGACGGACGTGTGCATTCCGATGTTCGTGATGAAATGGTTATTGTAAAGCATATTTTGGATGCTGGATTACGTGTTTGTATGCATTTTATTGGTGATGGTCGTGATACGCCACCGCGTTCTGCTTTGAAATATGTTCGTTTGATTAAACGGACTTTGGCAAAATATTTTGCGGACGGTCGTGTGTTCTTTGGAACGTTGTCTGGTCGTTATTACACCATGGACAGAAATAAAAATATGGATCGCACCGAATTGGCGTTTAATGCATTGGCACGCGCTAAATCTGAATACAGTGCAGATAATATCGAAGATGCCATTAAACAAAATTATGCCAACGATATAACAGACGAATTTTTCAAACCTACATTGATAAACGCAGTTCCAATTACCAAGAAAGACGGATTCATTTTTGGAAATTATCGCAGTGATCGCGCCCGTCAAATTGTTCGTGCTATGTTGGATACTGGTTGCCATATGTTATGTTTTTCACAATATGGCGAAGGGTTAAATGAAAAATGTCCCGCGATTTTAGAGGATATTTCTGTTAATAATACTTTGGGTGATGTGGTTGCTAAATCTGGATTAACCCAGTTACGTATTGCCGAGACCGAAAAATACAATCATGTAACCTATTTTATGGATGCAGAAAGAACAATTGATTTTAATGGCGAAGAAAAAGTATTGATTGATTCCCCCGCTGTTGCGACATTTGATATGAAACCTGAAATGTCTGCATATGAAATTACAGATGCCCTGATTCCACGTTTATCAAAATTTGATGTGGTCATAATGAATTTTGCAAATGGCGATATGGTTGGGCATACAGGTAATGAAAAAGCAACAATCAAAGCCATGCAGGTTTTGGATGAACAATTATCAAAAATCGTGCCAGAGGTTTTAAAATTAGGTGGTCAAATGTTGATTATTGCCGATCATGGTAACGCAGAAAAAATGTGGGATGATAAAAGCAATTCCCCATGGACTGCACATACAAATAACAAAGTGCGTGCAATTATGGTTTCTGAACCAATGGTCAAAAAAATCAAAAACGGTGGTTTGGCGGATGTCGCACCAACTATTTTGAAATTGTTGGGCATTAAACAGCCAAAAGATATGACTGGAAAAGCGTTGATATAAAACAAAACCCGCATTTTGCGGGTTTTTAATTATCTTTGGGAACTTAATACCAATTCGGTCAACATATTATCGATTGTGATATTTCGCAACACGTTGTATTGGGTGTAATCTCTGAAAGATGATATACGTTCAACCAATAATTTATCGCCGGGGCGCGAAAATACCAACAAATTTGATGGTTTTACATCCATTGATACATACCCAAATTTAGGACTTTCCACCAACATCCATCTGGATGCAGGAATATTTGTTTCATTCAAAGAATTAACGCCTGTAACAATAACGTCTTCAAAAACACCTTCATTGTTGTTTACGATATATTCGTACGCTGGGTGTTTTGCACCGGTAGTATGATTATACATCATATTGAACATCAAGAAATTTGATGCTTTTGCGGTTGGCGCTTCGTCCCTTGGGTCATTGTATTTAAACACAGATACCGTATCGCCACGTTTTACTGGCAATCCTGGTTTGCCTGTGTCTACATTTGTGAAGAAATATCCGGAAAATTTACCAAACAGTGCAACACGTTTAAATTGTTTAACAGGATTTATTTGTTTTGAACAAACGACGGTTGCAATGTCTGTTTTGCTTTCGTCATATTGTTCATTTAATGGGTTTAAATCGGAATCCCTGAAATCGCCAATTCTGTATTCTTGGTCTGAACATAAATGCAAATGAGTTGTTTTAAAAGTGGATTTATAACAATCTGCCGCAACAAGAGTGTATAAATATTCCCTTGTTTTGTTTATATATTCTTTATCTGCAATAATCCATTTATCGTTTAACATGATTTAAATCTCTGCTTTTTGACAAAAAATAGAACAGAAAAGATTATTTGTCAATATGTTTCTGGCGACGCAGAGCAAAAAAAGCTCGCAACATTTCCGCAGATTTATCCGCGTATTCAGGCATTTGGATAATATTTGGTTTCCACAGGTGTTTATCTGTGTCGAAAATCTTTGAATTTGAAGTGATTCCACCGCCCTTTTCATCTGTTGCTGCGAAATAAATGTTTTTTATCCGGGCAAAAGAAATTGCGGTTGCGCACATACTGCAAGGTTCCAAGGTTATATAGATATCACAATCATCTAAAAATTTTGTCCCCAATTTTTTGCAGGCACGATTTATAGCGACAATTTCTGCGTGTAGTGTTGGATTTTTCGATTTTTGCACCCTGTTTTCACCACGGGCTATGATTTTACCGTTATGAACAATCACGGCGCCAATTGGCACATCATCATGCAAAAAAGCCTTGTTGGCTAAAATAAATGCTTGATTCATAAAATTCATGCTTTACACTTTATAACATGAAATCAAATTTGCAAATCATTTCTGGAAAATATCGCGGTAAAAAGTTAGTTTTGCCGGATATGGCGCGCCCTACGCAAAATATGGCGCGTGGCGCGTTGTTTAATATGTTATTGGAAATACTTGATTTTTCTAAACCGTTAAAAGTTTGGGATGTGTTTGCTGGATCGGGCGCGTTTGGTTTGGAAAGTATATCACGATATAATGGTGCCCAGGTTGTTTTTACTGATAATGCAGATTCTTCCATCCAAACAATCAAGAAAAATTTAATGTCCATAAACGAAAATGCGGTAATCGAAAAAACAGATGCTGTTTCGTGCATTGGCAAATTTGGCAAAGATGCAGATTTAATTTTCATAGACCCGCCCTATGCCGAATTTGAATTGGGAATGTTTTTTGTTAAAAAGATTACAAATATCGCGAAACCAGGCGCGGTTTTAATTTGGGAATTTGAAAACAATCAAAATATGCCGAAAATAAATGACAAATGGGAATTATTGAAAGATAAAACCTATGGCCGTGCCAGATTTTTGATTTTAAGAAAACAATAAGAAAATACTTGATTTTTTATAGATTTTAGTAAATAATATCGCCCAGTGCGACACCCTTGGAGGTCGCATAAAACAAAAAAGGATATAAAATGGCTATTAAATTAAACGCTGAAATTCGCAAAGTTGCTGGCAAGGGGGCCGCACGTGCAGTTCGCAATCACAAGAACATCCCTGCAGTTATCTATGGCGAAAAGAAAGAACCTGTGTCCATCGAATTGAACGGACATGAATTTGAAATGTTGTTGGGACAACCTTCTTTGCGAACAAAATTGTTTGAAATTACTGTTTCAGGCAACAAAGAAGATGCTATGTTGATGGATATTCAATATCATCCAGTTTCCGACAAAGTTGTTCACGTTGATTTCAAACGTATCAATGTTAAAGCGCCTGTTCACGTTGTGGTTCCTGTAGAAGTTATCAATACTGAAATTTCCAAAGGTATCAAATTGGGCGGTGTTTTGAACTTTGCTGTTCGTAAAGTTGCATTGGTTGGTTTGGTTGACGATATGCCTGAAAAAATCACTATTGATTTGGCAGATGTTAATATTGGCGATACAATCCATGGTTCTGATTTGGTTTTACCAAAAGGAATTACTTTGGGATTGCACATGGCAGATTTGGCATTTGCAACAATTGGTGGTAAAATGCCAGAAGAAGCAGATAACAAAGCTGCTGCTGCACAAGCTGCCGCTGCCGCTGCTGCTCCTGCAAAGAAATAATTTGTACATTGTACAAGAGTTTAAGAAAACCGCCCTGTTGGGTGGTTTTTCTTATTCATATTTTTTTAAATTTGACCCCTTGAAATTGGTTTCATAATAACTATATCAACAGCAAGCAAATTAAAATAACATTTTTTAAGGAGTAAAAAAATGGCAAAAGTATTAGGTATTGATTTGGGTACAACAAATTCCGCTATGGCTTTCATGGACGGAACTGATCCAAAAATTATCGAAAATTCAGAGGGACAACGTACAACACCATCTGTGGTTGCTTTGACAAACACTGGTGAACAATTGGTTGGTATTACCGCCAAGAACCAAGCGGTTACAAATCCTGAAAATACAATCTATGAAATTAAACGTTTAATGGGTTTGCGTTTTGATAGTGAATCAGTCAAAGAAATTCAAAAACGCGTTCCTTATAAAATTGTAGCGGGCGACAATGGTGATGCTTGGGTTGAAATGGACGGTAAAAAATATGCCCCATCCCAGATTTCTGCTATGATTTTGTCTAAATTGAAGAAAGATGCCGAAAGTTATTTGGGCGAAACAATTACTGATGCAGTTATTACAGTTCCTGCTTATTTTAATGATTCTCAACGTCAGGCAACAAAAGACGCTGGTCGTATTGCGGGTTTAAATGTATTGCGTATTGTTAACGAACCAACCGCTGCGGCATTGGCCTATGGTTTGGATAAAGACAAAGATGGCACTATCGCGGTTTACGATTTAGGTGGTGGAACATTCGATGTGTCCATTTTGGAAATCGTTGACGGTGTGTTCGAAGTGAAATCTACAAACGGTGATACAGCAGTGGGTGGATCTGATTTTGATGCTCGCGTTTTGAAATATTTAATTGAAGAATTCAAAGGCCAAACAGGTATTGATTTGTCCAACGATAAATTGGCTTTGCAACGTTTGAAAGAAGCAGCTGAAAAGGCAAAAATCGAATTGTCATCCAAGACAACAACTGAAATCAACCTGCCTTTCTTGACTGCTGATGCAACTGGTCCAAAACATTTCAATACAACTTTGACACGTGCAAAATTGGAATCTTTGGTTGCTGATTTGATTGAAAAGACAATCGAACCTTGCAAGAAAGCTTTGAAAGATGCGGGGCTGACAACATCACAAATTAACGAAGTTATTTTGGTTGGTGGTCAAACACGTATGCCAAAGGTTGCAGAAACTGTGA
>JAGCOR010000021.1 GCA_017642585.1 Alphaproteobacteria bacterium
ATACGAATACCTGTTTTGACAACTTTGTCGAACCATTTGCTGAAATCTAAATCAGGTTGATCGTCTGTTAAATTTATCACGGCTTTATCTGATGCTTTGGAACGAATATATTGAACAGTATGATAAATTATAAAAACACCAAAGCCGACAGATATTAATATCCATAATGTTTTTACCATACCATTCCAGAATGTTTCTGTGGCACGTCCCAATACTGCAAACATTTCAGATAATGCATTACATAAGAAGCATCCGTTAATTGTGCTGGTTTCGCCATTTGTTGTTGATATCTGTTGCATAAAACCATCAACACTGGTGTATGACAAAGATGCGCCACCAATAGACGAAGATAAATACCAAATGCCAATACCCAATGCGATAAGCACTGACAGAATTTTGATACCTTTTTCAATCAACCAAACTTTCCACATTATTTTTTCTCTTCTTTTGGCGCTTCTTTTTTATCGTCTTTTTTGTCCCCACCTTTTTTGTCTTCGCCTTTCTTTTCTGCTTCTTTAAGAGCTTCTTCTGGGTTAGCGATTGTTTTAACAAGCTTTTTAGCATTTTCAAAAATAAGATTTGTAAACTGCCATACGTTTTCGCCCATTTCTTTGGACAAAGAATCTTCTTGTTTTACACCAAAAGCCTCTAATATTTTTTTAGTAACTTCTGGAACCTGGTTCGAAATAAATGTTATTACATAAATCAAAACAATACAACCCGCAAAGGTTATTTGCATAGCGTCTGAATGGTCTAAATCAAATTGGAATAAAGATTCATAAGAATTCCTTATAGAATCTGCATCGACACCATTGGAATTCAAATATCCGCGTATCAATAAAATAATGATGGTGTATGTCAAAATTGATGATGACATAGAAACAATCGCGTTTATCAATTTTTTGATTTGACCCAATCCTAAATCACCACCCAAGTTTTTCATCCATCCCGGTAAATCAGGTGCATCTTTGAATACAAATAACACGATGGATATAGGAAAGAAGAACGCAAACATTGCCATCGCAACAATTATATCCAAGAAACAAAAAGAATATTTTACAAACAGTTTTGTAAAATTGTACGTCAAAAATACACCTATGGCAAATATGATAAAATGTTTTATCAATGACCCGACGCTTAACAAAGATTTAAGTGAAAATGCAGCATCCATAATTGCGATTCCAATCTTGATATAGATTTGGAAACTGGCCACGCCCATTTCAATCATTTTTAATACTGTATCGCGTAATTCAGGATTAAAGAAACCATCTGTTTTTAATTTTAATGCGGGGTAATCTTCTGGGATTTCGTAATCTGCCGGTAATAAAGTTTTTGTACATTCTAATGTTATGGTCGCAGCGGGTTCAAATGTTACCCTGGAAATAAGTCGTGGCACAGTTAATCCCATTGTCAAAATAGATAAAGCCAACAAAGATTTTATCAACACAGGTTTTAATGATTTTTGAAAAAATGGATCTGGCATACCTTTTTTAATATTGTTCCAAACCGCATTTATGATAAAGAAAGTGAACAATATAACAAAAATAGCCACACCAAACATGCTTAATTGTTTGTATGCAGCAGCGGCGGTATCAGATATTATCGCAAACAAATTGTCAAATACTGGGCAAGCCCAACATTTTACACCTGAATCAATCAAAGCATTTGCCAACTCTTGCATTTGTTTATTTCTTCGCTACCTTTTTGCCAACGCCCCATAAAGTTTTTATTGTGTCTGGGACTGACTTTACTTTTTCCCATCCGCGTTTTGCATCACCTGTTACACTGTCATACAATGTATGTGGTGTACCCTTGGTGTACAAATCTAATCTTTCGCGTGTTAATTTAAATACGTTTTGCATCACGAAAAATGTTAACAGTGCAGATAACCATAAAATCGAATGTTCACCAAAATTCATAGTCGTTTGAGATATAGTTGGAACATTTGATGATGCTGTGCCGTTCGCTGCAACAGTGAATACAGACGAAGACCAACTGAACAATGCACGAACAAATGCAATATTGATAGACAATATAAATGCACATGCAATCATGATAATTACCATTCTTTTCAAAGAATCTATTATTTGTTTGAATGCAGGCAACACATCAACCCATTTGTCTGATTTTGTTGCAACCCACGATAAAACATTAAACGGATACATTATAAGCGATAGACATAAATCAAAAATACCCTGGATTATCAGCAAGGCCATAAATAGATTTGAAGCAACAAAAGATGAAACTAATAATATTCCTGTGATTATATTCAGCAGGTTTTCACCACCATGTGGAATCAAAGTCAACAAACCGCGCAAACCAGTTTTGATAAAATCTAATCCGTATTTAATTACGCGATTATTTTCTTTGGAAATTATATACACAGGTTTAACCAGGAAATCACAACTGTCTTTGGATATCCAATCTTGCATTTTTACAGATTCAGGACATCCTGGTATTTCAGCGGATTTCAAAGAAGAATTATTAGATGCCTTTAAAATAATTTCAGTATAAAAAGAACCGAATTCAAGAAAAGGATTAACCAACCATTGCGTGACATAAATAGGTTTGATTTGTAACAAAATCAATCCTGCGACAATTGCACGAATACATGGTTTTGCAACATTTTCTGCGACTGACCAAGCGGTTGTTTTTTCGTCCCACATTTCCCCGCCTTCTTTCGATCCCAAAAAGGCCAACCATGGTTTTGGAATATACATTTTGACCAAATACATGGACAGATAAAAAATTAAAAATCCGTATACGAATAAATAGATAAGTCCATCCCCATTACCAACAAAATATTCATACAAAGATGTCGCCATGTTCATCATGGTTTCTAAAACCAAAGGAACAAATGGGGATAAATCAAATGAATCTATAATGCCTTTGGCGAATGCTTGATTTGGAAAAAATACGCAGATAACCAGGGCAAAACATACCCCCGGCATACCAGAAAACAATCTGTTAAATATTGCTTTTAAATAATGCATTCTCTCTCTGTATATATTTATGTATTGAATTATATCACATTTACCATATTTTATGGTATAATTAAAATCATGAAAACGTTAAAAAGATTTTTAATGTCTTTATTTGTTTTAGCACCCAGTACGGCTGGGGCAATTGCACCATTGGCAATCGCGGCTATTGCCGGCGGTGTTGGAATCATAGGTGTTTCTATATGGCGAACAGTTGCACCAGTTAATATGCAAGATGCAATTTCATTTTTTTCAACGTGTTGGACATGCCAAATATTTTCAGATGTAATGGTTGCTATGTCTAATTTGTTGCCCAGTGTTTACAGTGCGTTGGGTAAAATAGTTATTCCTATGGCCGCAATATTGTTGGCTGTATTTGTTGCGTGGCGATTGGCTTCGAATTTTATAAATTTAAAATTGGAAGATGGTTCAAAAATTGCGGGAAATTTCGGTTCATACCTTGTTAAATTGACGGTTGTTGTTGGGTTGTTGTTAATACCTTTGCCCAGAATTATAACCAGTGTTCTGATTGAACCTGCTTTGACTGTGGGGACATCATTTGATTATTTGGTATCTGATGATAATAAATTTTCAGAATGTATGATAGCAACCGCATTGGCGGATCCAGTAACCGCATCAGCAGAGGCATCGTCATACGGGGCTTTTTCGCCAAAGTTAAGACATCAATTGGCGTGTGGGGTTGCGAATGTGCATCAGGTTACAGGTTTAGGAATGGCAATTGGGTGGACTTTGATGAATATGGCCTTTAATTATGAATACCAACATAAAATTTTGTGGAAAATACCTATTTTCCCGAATATTCCAATATTTTTTGCGGGTTTGTTGATATTAGTGCTGTATTTTTACGCATTATTGCCAATACCTCTGTATTTCTTGGAGGTATTTATAAAATTATCAATGGATTTAATAATGCTGCCTTTGATGTTGATGGCATGGATGTTTGACAAGGATAATTTTGCGATATTCCCCCAGGGTGGTCGAACGATTCGCCAAATGATAGACGATGTTATCAAAGCGGTTGTTGGAATTGCTTTGACTATGGTATTTTTGGCGTTTTCCGTGATGTTCTTAAATGCTGCATTTGGGGATATAAATGGTGCCAGTGCATTGCAACAAGCGATAGCACAAAACGATTCGAAAATATTGTTGGATGGATTGACTATGAATAACGACAGTTTATTTACGGTCGTTTTGATGGGGGTGTTTATGGCTATGTTTATGACCATGATTCCGCAGTTATCCACGATGTTGTTCAAGATAAAGATATCTGATGCGTACTATCAAACCTTGAAAAAAGATTTAGATAACGCATGGGCAAGTATCAAAAAAATAGCCAAAGTCACAAAAAAATAAAAAATCAAGTGGTTTATTTAACAAACCTATCTTTTTTATCGCAACCGAATCTGGTATAATTCACACTGATGAGAAAGTTTCCGATTCTTTATTGGCCCAGAAAGACAAATGGTAATATGGATTACCAATTGTCGCGCAAGGTTATAAATGCAACAACGGGCATAATGCCTGATGTTTTGACAGAAGACCTGGATATTGCCGATATTTTCAAAAAGAATCCAGAAGCCACAATATATTATCCTGTGTTCTGTGAATCTACGGGATGGTGGGGCGAATTATTGGGCAGTGATGGCATCATTGTCGAAAAAATAATCGTTTCCCCAGAATGTCAGTTAATGGTTATCACCGCGGACCAAAATATTAAAATCAGTGGTGAAAATCAGCTGTTGGCGGCGGAAATTCATCCAACCAGTGGATTTTTCAAAAAAATGAATTCATCCATAGCCACCGTGACTGATATGTTGGCAACGGATGCGGGAACAATTTTGGCTTTGTTTTCAGGCAAAAACCAAAATCAGTTCATAAAAATTATCGAATCAACAGGAAATTCGTTTTTAGGGTGTATCGGGCAGTATTGATAAATAAGGCCCTTTTTATAACTTTATCTTGATTTTACTAAAAAAGCAGGTATAATCTTCGGGCTATATAGTTAATAAAAATAAAAGGACAACAAGATGAAACAAGGAATTCATCCAGAATATCATGAAATTAACGTTACTACAACTGACGGAAAAACCGTAAAAATGTACTCTTCTGTAAAGAAAGATTTGGTTTTGTCCACAGATAATTTGAATCATCCTGCATGGACTGGTCAACGCAGTAACGAAGGCGCAAAAGGTAAACGCGCAGAAGAATTCAAAAACAAATTTGCTGGCTTTAAATTTTAATAATTGGGTGTGAATCATGGATTTGCTGATCAAAGGTTCAACAGAATTAAATAAAATGTTCGCGGCTTTGCAGAATACTGCTGTGGGGTTGCGTCATGATTTTGGTGAAATTGAACATCTTCAGCAATCTTTGAAAAGTGCACATGATTTTGTGGCCAAAGCATCTGTCAGAATCGAAGAAAGTATTTTAACAGATTTGCAACTGGTTCGTCCAAGTGCTGGTCTGTTAACCCCAAATGTTACGAAACAGGGTGATGGTCGTGATGAATTTGTGTTGGCTTTAAGCGGGGCTGAAAATTTTGTTCGTGGCAATTCATATTTTGCTATCTCTTTGGCTCTGCGTACAAACGGCGAAACAAAAATCGCATTGGTTTATTCCCCAATAGATGAAAGATTGTATTATGCAGAAGCGGGCAATGGTGCATATGTGTTTTCTGCATACCATTCTGAAAAAATACATGTTTCGAATTTAAAAGAGCCTGCAGATTTAACCATTGGTTATAATACAGCCGGTATGCGTCCTTTGATTCAAGGTAACGCACGCGAAACAGGATGTCCTGCATTGGATTTGGCATGTGTTGCGGCGGGTAAAATGGATGCATTTATATCCGATCCTTTGGATTATGCAGAAATGGCCGCTGGCGATTTATTGATTCGTGAAGCGGGCGGTCGCATCTTTGAACAGGGTGGCGATATAATCGCGACAAACGGCATCGCAGAATTATAAAAAGATTAAACCAGCAAATGCTGGTTTTTTTATTATTAAACATTACTTGCAAAGTCAAAACATTTAACATAAAATTATATCTATGAAATTCAAAAAATTTTTACATCATTTTATGAGTGTTGTTTTCTGGGGTATTGTCGCGGTAATCGGTGTGTTGGCGGCATTGGTTTTGATTTATGGAAATGATTTGCCAGATTACAAAAAATTGGCGACATATGCGCCACCGGTGGCAACCCGTTTATATGCTGCGGATGGTTCATTGCTTATAGAATATGCGGTTGAAAGACGTGTTTTCATAGATTTCGAAGATATGCCACCACAGTTAATAAATGCATTTGTTGCAGCCGAAGATCAAAATTTCTGGACTCATCCTGGTATTGATGTTCAAGGTATTTTGCGCGCAACTATGAATAATGCTATGCGTTTAATGGGATTTAATAAAAAATTCACAGGCGCATCAACAATCACACAACAGGTTGCAAAAAATTTCTTTTTAACTTCTGACAGAACTATATCCAGAAAAGTTAAAGAGGCGATATTGGCCCTGCGGTTGGAACGCAGTTTTTCAAAAAAACACATTATGACATTATATTTGAACGAAATCTTTTTAGGTGCGCGTGCATATGGTGTTGGATCTGCTGCGTTGATGTATTTTAATAAACCGGTCAAAGATTTGTCTTTGTCTGAATGTGCGTTCTTGGCATCATTGCCAAAGGCGCCAAACGACAGAAATCGTGCCATAGAGCGCAGGAACTATGTTTTAAGACGTATGGTTGATGACGGATTTATTACCAAAGATCAGGCGGAAACAGCAGCAGCGGAACCTTTGAATATCAATTCAGGATTCACAGAACAAATGGAAATGGATTTCCAATATTTTGCAGAAGATGTTCGTCGTAAATTGTTGGAAAAATTGGGTCGTGAAAAATTGTATAATGATGGGTTATATATCAAAACAACAATTAACCCTGAATTTCAACGCGCCGCAGCGGAAGCGTTGGCAAAAGAATTAGATGCGTTTAATAAAAACAAGGGTGAAAACGAACCAAAATTACAGGGCGCAATTATCGCTATGAATCCACATACCGGACGCGTGCTGGCTATGACGGGGGGACGTTCATTCCGTGAATCTTCGTTTAATCGTGCAACCCAGGCATATCGTCAAATCGGTTCAACAATTAAACCTTTTGTTTATTTATCTGCGTTGGAAAAAGGTTACAGCCCAGAAAGTTTAATATTGGATGCACCAATTGTTGGATGGCGTGAAAACAACAAAGAATGGAAACCTGAAAATTACGACAGAAAGTTTTTAGGAAATATTCCACTTCGTTTTTCATTGGAAACATCCAGAAATGTTCCAACTGTGCGCTTGGTTGAACAAATTGGTGTTGCAGATTCTATTGAAGCAGCCCAAAGATTCGGTGTGTATCCACCCCAAATAGACAGCAGCAAATTAAATGAATCTATGGCATTAGGTTCGGGCGAAACAACATTGGAAAAATTGGTGTTGGGTTATTCTGCGTTTATCAATGGTGGTCGTGTTATTAAACCAAAAATGATTGACTATGTCGAAGACAGATATGGCAATGTATTAGATGGAACACCATCAACACAAATAGATTGGAATCCAACATTATTACCGCCCCAGGCAGAAAAACCAACAGATCCATTGTCTGATGCACAAAGTTTATATCAAATCGTTTCTATATTACAGGGGGCTGTGGAACGTGGAACCGGGAAACAAGCACGGGTCAAAGGCCATACAATTGCGGGCAAAACAGGAACGACAAACCAGGTTAAAGATGTTTGGTTTATTGGTTTTTCCAAGAATTTAATTGCAGGTGTATATTTGGGCTATGATGTGCCGAAACCTTTGGGCAAGGGCGCAGGTTCACATATGGCGGCACGTGTATTCGCAGATTTTATGAATGTTGCTTTGAAAGATGAAAGTAATCAACCTTTTCCTGTGCCAGATGGGTTAAGTTTTATCAGGGTAAATCGTAATACGGGTATTTCTGCATCCCAAGATCCAGACGGTATTATAATCAATGAAGTTTTCAAACCTGGCCAGGCACCAAATCCACCAAAATCTAAAGAATTGCACGGTGAACAAACCAAGGTTGGTGGCATATTCTAACAGGCGTATGAATATATTTTATATATTCATTTGTTTACAGCTTTTTTTATGATAAAATATCAATATATTGAAAGGAGTTTTTTATGCTTACGGATTTTATCATCAATCATGGTTGGAGTTTTTTTGCAAGTGGTTGGACACAGTTTGCTGCGGCCTTCGGTATGGCTTTCATGATAATGTTGGTTTTTGGTCGCAGTTTCATCAAATTGATGCATAAAGTTCAAGGCATGGGACAACCTATCAGTGAAAATGTGCCAGCTAATCACAGAAAGAAAGTTGGTACACCGTCAATGGGTGGAATTTTAATTATAATCGCTGTGTTGGTTTCTTCTTTGTTGTTTATGCCTATGCATAACGAAACAGGTTGGATTGCGCTGTCTGCATTATTGATGTTCAGTTTAATTGGGTTTGCCGATGACTATAAAAAAATCCGCAGTCAATCCAAGAAGGCGTCAAATGGATTATCGCCTGCAGCCCGATTGGGATTAGAGGCAATTTGTGTTGCAATTTTGGCATATTTCATAAATAAAACTATGCCGGGTTATGTTCCAAATTTATCTATTGTTTTGGGGTCAAGTATAGTGTTGCCTTTGGGCAGTTGGGAAATAGGTTATTTGTTTGGAATGCCTATAACCATGGGATTTTTGTATTACATTTTTGCATATTTTGTAATTTGTGGTTCTGCAAATGCCACAAATATCACAGACGGGTTGGATGGCATGTTGGCAAAATTATATCTGCCTGTGTTAATTGTTTTGGTTGTTGCATTGTATGGTGCAACCAGAATTGGATTTATGGATGCGGTTATGTTTTTACCAGAGGCCAGTGCTTTATATCCAGTCTTGGGCGCTGTGTTCGGTGCGGTTCTGGGATTCTTGTGGTTTAATGCAAAACCTGCGGCCATATTTATGGGTGATGTTGGATCATTAGCTTTGGGTGGATTTATGGGAACAGTTGCAATGTTATTGAAATCAGAATTTATAATGGCAGTTGCGGCAGGTATGATGGTTATAATTTTATTGTCTTCATTTTTGCAAACAATGTGTTTCAAAATTACTCGCAAAATAACTGGCACTGGTCAACGCATATTCTTACGCGCACCGTTGCATCACCACTTTGAAGAATTGGGTTGGGATGAATCAAAGATAGTGGACAGATTCTTTGTGTTATCTGTTCTGTTTTCTGGTTTGGCTTTGATTTTGTTAAAATTTGCATAATGGGATAAAAGATGCTGAAATTAAAACGCACAGATGAAAGTAAATTAACCAGCTGGTATTTTGAAATAGATCGCAAGTTATTGTTTTGGACTTTCGTGTTGATATTTATCGGCTGTGTCGTTGTTTTTTCAGCAGGTTCTGCCCAGGCCGCACGTATGGGTAAACCATGGTATTTCTTTTTTCAAAAGGCATGGTTGTTATATTTGTTGGGGATAATATCTTTGATTTTTTGCAGCATGTTAAATAAAAAGCAAATAATCAGATTGTCTGTGGCCGGATTTATTGCGATGTATGGCGCGCTGTTAAGTACAGTTGCACATGGAACAAAATTAAAAGGTAGTGCGCGTTGGGCTCACATAGCTGGTTTTGATTTTTTGCCTGTCGATTTATTAAAGCCATTTTTCATAGTTTTGACTGCGTGGTTTTTAGCCCAAATGCACGAAACATATGGTGATAATATTTACCTGAATAAAGAGCCATGGAAACCAACATTAAAACGTGTTAATTGGCCTGTGTATATGTTATTGTTTGTGCCATGTGTATTGATTTTATTAAAGCATCCAGACCTGGGCAGTGCATTGTTATATAGTGGTGTTTTTGGTGGAATGTTGTTAGTTGCAGGTATCCCATGGAAAATATTTTGGCCACTGTTTGGTATTGGATTTACCGGTATGGGCGTATATGCGTTGTTTTGTATGGAACACGTTGGTAAACGTGCAAAAGAAATATTACAAATGGAACACGGCAGTCAGGTTTGGTTTTCTGTAAATTCAATCAGACATGGTGGTTTATTTGGCAGTGGGGATAAATCATACGTCAAAAATGTTTTGGCGGAATCAGCAAACGATTTTGTGTATTCTTCCATAGCAGAAGATTTGGGCGCCATTGCTGCATGTGCGTTAATAGGGTTGTTATTTTATGTTTTTTCTATGCTGATACAGCATGCATGCCAGGCCAAAGACAAATTTGTCGTATATGTTCTGGCGGGGGCGGCAACTTTATTTGCAGGTCAAATTTTCTTTAATTTAACCAGTGCTTTGCATCTTGTGTTTAACAAGGGTATGACTTTGCCATTTATATCTTATGGTGGGGCATCTTTTGTTGGATTTTGTATATTATTTGGTATGATATTGGCATTGGTACGTGAAGACACATGGAATAATAAATAATGGGGGTAAGCATGAAAATATGGATTGCAACAGGTGGAACAGGCGGACATGTTTTTCCGGCACTCAGTGTGGCGACCGAATTGGCAAAACGTGGACACAAAATCACAATTTCCAGTGATGGTCGTGTTATGAAAATGGTCAAGGATGGAAAACCAAATGGTGCAAAAACCGCTTTTGTTTGGGCATCTGGTGTTGGGGCTAAATCAAAAATCAAACAAATCATCGCTTTGGCAAAAATAGGTTTTTCTGCAATAGCACTGACTTTAAGATTTATGATTTTCAGACCAAATCGTGTTGTAGCTTTTGGTGGATATGCTTCCGTTCCGGCGGTATTTGCAGCGCATTTATGGAAAATACCAACATATTTACATGAACAAAATGCGGCGATTGGACGTGCAAATAAATTTGCTTTGCGTTGGGTAAAAACTTTGATGACCAGTTTTGAAACAGTATCTGATATGCCAAAAAAAACAAGTGCAAAGGTTGTTTATACTGGGCTGCCTGTGCGTGAAGATATACTTAAAAATTCAAATGCGCCATTAAAGCATGAGAATAAACTGTTAATCACAGGTGGATCATTAGGTGCGCAAATCTTAGATGAAATTGTACCCCAGGCAATATCAGAAATGAAAAACAAAAAAATATTTGTTACACACCAAACGCGTCCTGAAAATGTGGCAAAATTACAAAATTTTTATGCAGAACATAGAATTCGCGCAAATGTGTTGTCTTTCATTCACGATATGGCAACCGCAATTATTGACGCTGATTTAGTCATAGGGCGCAGTGGTGCCAGCACAGTTATAGAATTGGAAACGATTGGACGCCCTGCGATTTTGGTTCCTTTGAATATAAATCCAGACCAAGCGGCAAATGCAGAATCTTTTGCTAAATTGGGTGGTGGATTTGCAATTGAACAATCAAAATTTTCTGTGAAATGGTTATCTGCTACTTTGGATGAATTGTTTGATAACCCAACCAGATTAGATAAAATGGCGAAAAAATCGTATGTAGAAAATCTGGCAGTTCAAAAGATAGCAGATGTTGTAACAAAATAAAAAAAAGACACCCAAACGGGTGTTTTTTTATGCTGTATTTTTTGCTTGCACCGCTTTTGCGATTTGTTCTATGATTGAGTAAGGAAGGAAAGGATTATGCAGCGTTTTTCTGTAACTTTGTTGTTATGTTTATTTTGTGTGAATGCCACAGCTGGTGCGCATTTGCCGGTTGTTGATGTGTCCACAGGAATGGTTTCTGCGCGTGCCGCATTTGGTGAAGAAATTGAATCAAAAAGAACCGTTACTGTTGCACCTGTGAAGAAACAGGTTGCAAAAAAAGTTGTCGCACGCAACGCAAAAAAATCTGTGAAAAATAATGTGGTCGCATCAAATGATGTATTAAGACCCAAACGCCCCAGTTCTGATTTGTGGGCGAATAATGATGCACCTTTGCGTGTGCCAAGAATGGATGAAATTTCTGTGATAACATCGAATGATTTATTACCGGAAGAATCTCTATCAGCAAAACCTGTAAAAATCGCAAAAAAGACGGTAACAGAACGCGAAACAAAAAATCAACAAACTATAAATGAGATAAATGCTTTGCGTGAAGAAATCGCCAGATTAAATGAATTACAAAAACGCACTGAACAGGCAATTGCCAATGTTCGTCCAATGTTGCAAGAAAAGGACGAAGTGAAAAATGAAATCAAAATTGCCAAGACTTCATCTGGACGTAATGTAAATATTAAACGCGAGGTTGTCCCAATGGACACAGATGACGTTAAAATGAATTCTGTCGCGACCAAGAAACATGAAATTTCCGAACCTAAATTTACATCTGTTAATGAAATGTCGCGCATGTCACCAACAGAATTGAAAAAGGCATTTAAAAAGACGTATATGTCGGAAAACAAGCATTTATCTACATATCAAATAGATGATCGTTATGATGTAGCCAGTGATATGTCGTCAGACATAGAAGGTTTTTCTGCACAACGTGATTTATCTGAAACATCAGGTGGCGTTCGTCCATTAGAGGTAAAAATATCTTTCTTGAATGGTGATTCCGCATTATCACGTGAAAATTATAATATTTTGAATGAAACCGCTTCTATCGTTGTTAATAATCCAAAACGTGCTATCCAGGTTGCAATCCCAGAATCTGCAACGTATACAAAAGACGGCAGAAAATTAGCGGCACGTCGTTTGGCAATCGTAGAACAGGTTTTACGTGATACAGGTGTTGCAGAACAACGCATCGTTCCTGTGTTGTCACAACGTTCTGACGATGTGTTTGTGTTGCGTGTAATTTCTGGTGATGTTTTTGAAACTTTGACCCAACAAAAACGCAATATGTTTGGCGATAATGTTTCCAAGAAAACATACAAAAGTATGACGTGGTAAAAATATTTAATCGTTTATTAGATTTCTTGTATCCACCAATTTGTCCTGTGTGCGGTGATTTGGTTGAATCACATGGTGTTTTGTGTGCATCGTGTTGGTCCAGGTTTAATTGGATATCAAATCCAAAATGCTTTAAATGCGGTTATCCATTTCCTGCCGATTTAGATTTGGGCTCACACCCAATGTGTCCGCATTGTGCGTCCGGTGAATGCGATTTAGATTTTATTCGTTCTGCATGTGTTTATGATGATGTTTCGAAAAATATAATGTTGCCTTTTAAACACGCATCCCAATTGAAATACAAAAACTTAATGTCGCGCGCGATGATAAACGCATTACGGGATTTAGATTTATCGGTTGATATTGTGATGCCTGTGCCTTTGGCGTGGAAACGTTTATTTAAACGCGGATATAACCAAGCGTGTGTTTTGGCGCGACCAATTGCAAAACATTTTAACGCCGCGTTAGATGTAAATTCTGTATCCAGAAAATACAGACCAGACATGGGGCATAAAACATCAAAACAAAGACGCGAAAATGTTCATGGTGTGTTCAAAGTTATAAACAAAGATAAAATTGCTGGAAAAAAGATTTTATTGGTTGATGATGTTATGACATCAGGTGCAACATTTTATGAATTAAACAGAATTTTACGCAATGCGGGCGCATCTGCCGTATACGCGGTTTCGTTTTGCCGCGTTGTTCATGCTATATAAAGTTTTAATGTTTAAAACTGCACAGGTGTTTTTGTAAAAAATTTGCAGTTTCTAATTCTTGGGTGTTCATCATCTGGGCGGTTTCTTGTAAATCTAATTTTTCTTTACATGAATTGATTATATCCAGCATATCTTTTTGTTCTTTAGACAGCGGTCTGGAATTTGTTTCATCCCATTTTACAGACAAAATAGTCCTGTGATTGACCGATATGTTATAAATATTTATTGCCCAACCATTATTTACAGACAATATTTCAAATCCCTGTTTGTTATAAATTGTGTATTTGTCACCCATGTTTGTTTTAGAATGAATAATGATGTTATTGTGAATTATTTCTTTTATCAGCATTTTAAGGATTTTGTTCATGTTTTAGCCTTTGTTTATCATGATAAAATAATATGCTTTTTACCCATTGTTTTCATTAGGAATCTTTTGTTGTGCATTTACTTGATTTTGTGAATTTATTGTGCAAAAATCTAAGCGGTATATAATATAGTTTAAGGAAACGAAATGAACATAGAGTTAGGTAAAAACATAAATCCGCGCGAATTGGAAACGAAAATCCAAGAATTTTGGGATGCTAATGATTTCTGGACAAATGATGTAAACAGCGATAAAAAATCGTTCTGTATAATGATGCCCCCACCAAACGTTACAGGTAATTTGCATATGGGGCATGCGTTGGATAATGTTTTGACCGATATTATCTGCAGATATAAGCGTATGTGTGGTTATGATGTTTTGTGGCAACCTGGGACTGACCATGCCGCTATCGCTACACAATTATTGATTGAACGTGATTTATCTAAACGCGGTATAAATCCAAATTCTTTGACATTGGATGAAAAATTGCATGCTGCATGGGATTGGACCAAAGAATATGGTGGTCAAATTATCAATCAATTGCATATTTTGGGTGCAACACCTGTTTGGAAACGCGAAAGATTTACTATGGATGCGGGACTGTCCAGTGCGGTTACAAAATTGTTTGTCAGCATGTATAAAGAGGGTTTAATTTATCGTGCAGAACGCATGGTTAATTGGTGCCCAAAACAACAAACAACCGTTTCTGATTTAGAAATTGATACCCGTGAAGAACATGGTAAATTCTATTATTTCAATTATCCATTGGTTGATGGTGGTTTTATTGAAATTGCAACAACACGTCCTGAAACTTTGTTTGGGGATAAAGCAATTGCAATTCATCCAGAAAACGAAAAATTAAAACATTTGATTGGCAAACACGCAATCATTCCATTAACAAATATTGAAATTCCTGTGATTGCAGATGAACACGCAGATCCTGAAAAGGGAACTGGTGCGGTGAAAATTACACCTGCACACGATTTCGACGACTGGGAAGTTGGTAAACGTCATAATTTGGAACCTTTGTGCATTTTAACACCAGATGCAAAATTAAATAATGAATCTGTGGTTCCTGAAAAATATCGTGGCATGGATAGATATGTTGCACGTAAAGCAATTATTGAAGATATTGAAGCCGCGGGTTTAATGGTCAAGATAGAAGACAAAGTTATTCCAACACCATATTCAGAACGTGGTGGTGTGCCGGTTGAACCTATGATAACAACACAATGGTTTGTAGATGCTGAAAAATTGGCACAACCTGCTATCAAGGCAGTGGAAGAAGGCAAAATTAAATTTATGCCCGAACACAGATATAATTTGTTTATGGCATGGATGAAAAATATTCGTCCTTGGAATATTTCTCGTCAATTATGGTGGGGACATCATATACCTGCGTGGTATGACGAAGAAGGAAATGTTTATGTTGCAGAAACCGAAAGTGAGGCAATTAAACAATCTGGTGGTAAAAAATTGACACAAGATCCAGATACTTTGGATACTTGGTTTTCATCGGGTCAATGGCCATTTGCTACATTGGGTTGGCCAGATAAAACAGCGGAATTGAAAAAATATTATCCAACAGATTATTTGTGCACCGGTTCAGATTTAATATTCTTCTGGGTTGCACGTATGATAATGATGTCTATGTATACCATGGGTGATGTTCCGTTCAAGACGGTTTATTTGCATGGTATGGTTGTGGATAAATTCGGCAAAAAAATGTCCAAGAGCAAGGGCAACGGTACCGACCCATTGGAAGCAATCGAAAAATTCGGTTCAGACGCAATTCGTTATTGGGTTGCGACTGCACCAATTGGAACAAATTTGCCATATAACGAAGATGAAGTTAAACGTGGTTCAAAATTATTAACTAAATTGTGGAATGTTGCAAAATTCGTATTGATGAATTTGACAGATTTTGAACCAGATAGTGCAAAACAAATTCCTGTGGCTGAACGTTTTATCGAAGACAGATGGATTTTATCTGAATTAAATAAAACTGTTGCAGAAACACGCAAAAATTTGGATAAATATTTCAATTATAATGCGCGCAGTGCGATTGATACATTCTTCTGGGATGTGTTGTGCGATCAATATATCGAATTTGTCAAAGACAGATTCTGGAACCCTGAAAAATACAGTGCGGAATCAAAATTGGCTGCACAATGGACTTTGTACACAGTATTGCGTGCGGTAATTGCATTGTATGCACCATTTATTCCATTTATCACAGAAGAATTATGGCAACAGATATACAAGAAATACGAAGGTGGCGAAACATTACATTTGACCCAATATCCAGAAGTTAATTCTGAATATGATACAGATGTTTCCCAAATGGGTATTGCGTTGAATATTTTGAAAAATGTTCGGGGTCTGCGCACAGAACGCAAAATTGGTAACGGTGCAAAACTGGAAACTTTGACAATTCCAGATGACACACCGGAAATGTTGCACAGATTGATAAAATCTGCTGCACGTGCAAACGAAATTATTCTGGGTAAAGATTTAGATTTTGTTGTTGCGCAAAATAACGGATAAAAGTTATAATGTAAATAGGAAGGGAGCCATGGTAGTAAATAAATTTGTCCAAGAAAGCGTGTTGAAATCATATCAATGTGATAGATATGGTTTTATGCGTCCTATAACTTTGATGAATGAACTGCAGGGTTTGGCGGGGGAACATGCTGATATTTTAGGTGCGGGACGTGACGTTTGTCTTTCCAAAGGTATTGCGTGGGTTCTTACCCACATGTTTGTTGATATTGTAGATATGCCACGTGCCAAGGACAGATTGGTATATGCCACATGGCCGGCGGTTTGTGGACCGGTGCGTTCTGAACGTGATTTTGAAATCAGAGATGAATATGGAAATTTGAAAATTCGCGCAATCAGCCAATGGGTGTTAATTGATTTACAAACCCGTCGTCCGGTGCGTATATCTGATCATTTCCCAGAATGGACTGGACTGCCAGAACGTGTATGGGATCGCGAATTTGATAAATGTCCGGACTTTGTGCCTACAAGAGTCAGGGTTATGGCGTGCAGATTTGATGATATTGACGTTAATCAACACGTAAACAATGCTGTTTATACCGTATGGGCAACAGAATCTGTTGGTTTTACTTTTAGAAATGAACATAAATTACGCGGTATAGATGTTTACTTTGAACATGAAATATTCCCAGATACAAAAACTGTTCGTATAGAGGTCGCAATGGATGAAGATGAAACACGTCATAAAATACTGACGGATAATGTAGAACATGCGAAGATGGTTTGTTACTGGAGATAAAAAAACAGAAATAAAAAAAATCGCCAATCGGCGATTTTTTTTAATTGATTGCGGATACAGCCAAACGTTTACGTCCCGCTGCACGACGACGATTCAAAACATCACGTCCGCTTTTAGTTGCCATCTTTTCACGAAATCCGTGTGTCTTTACACGACGGGTTTTAGATGGTTGATATGTTCTTTTTGTTGCCATAATTAAATCCTTTTGCCCCTATATTTAATCACACGTTTTATAAAAACGCAACATTTTTATTTACTTTTTACAAGTCCCAGCTTTTTTAACCCTTCCAGAAACAAATAATATACAAAAACCGCTGCAAATAAGTTCCAAAATGGTAAAAATATTCCGTGCATTTTTTTATCTCCCTTGATTTTTTTGGTATTTTTCTGGGAAAAATACTGTGCCAATAACTAAAATAGCATATTTATCCCGACAAAGTCCATTTTTTAAATTTTCAAAGCAATGTGCCAATGGATTATACGATAAATCGCATTTGCCACATTTCCCAGGATTACAAAATTCAATTTGCAATCTGTATTCAAAAGAACGTTCCCATTCCATGGGTGTTTGATTGGACATCCCGTTTGTTATATATTTTTTATAAAACTGGACATACATATTATACAGACAAGAATCCTGTGGAATAGGCGTAGTATCAAGTTTTTGATGATATTTTACTATTTCATCATTAGGCATATATCCAACCGGTATTAATTCAGGCCATGCATCATATTTGCCGTCTTTGATGCCAGAATGTACAAGTTTTACAAATATGTTATTTTTTTGTATTTTCATGTAAATGATGATAATACATATATTGATTTTGTCAAGGTTTTAGTGTCTTGTTTTTTTATGCTTTTTTTTGCTTTATTTCTTGACCGAAACAGTAAAAATTGGTAGGGTTTATATATCTAAAAAACAAGGGAAAAAGTGATGTCTGAAATAAACGAAATAAATGAAATCAAAGTGCCACAATCTCCAATTGAACACGAAATGCGAACCAGCTTTTTGGATTACGCGATGTCGGTTATTGTGGATCGTGCTTTGCCAGATGTAAGGGACGGTTGTAAACCTGTGCACAGACGTATTTTGTACGTTATGAACGAAGTTGCGCCTGCAACAAAATCTACTGTGAAATCTGCCCGTATCGTTGGAGATGTGATGGGACGTTACCATCCACATGGTGATTCTTCTATTTATGAAGCAATGGCACGTATGGCACAAGATTTCTCGATGGGTGAAATGTTGGTCCAAGGTCAAGGTAACTTTGGTTCCCGTGACGGTGATAAACCTGCTGCTATGCGTTATACAGAGGCACGTTTGTCAAAGTTGGGTGCGTCTTTGATGGAAGATTTGGACAAAGATACTGTTGATTGGCAACCAAACTTTGATGGTACATTACAAGAACCAATTGTATTGCCAACTAAATTCCCAAATTTCTTGGTCAACGGTGGTTCTGGTATTGCTGTGGGTATGGCAACAAATGTTCCAACATATAATTTAGGTGAAGTTTGCAATGGTATTTTAGCTATTTTAGACAACAAAGATATAACCGATGATGAATTGTTTGGAATTATTCCGGGGCCTGATTTTCCAACTGGTGGAATTATCATGGGACATGCCGGTGCATACAAAGCACACACAACCGGTCGTGGTTCTATCATTGTTCGTTCAAAAACACATTTTGAAACTATGCATGATCATCCAGTTATTATTGTTGATGAATTGCCATACCAGGTTAATAAATCACAATTGATTATTAAAATTGCTGAAATGGTCAAAGATAAACGGATTGAGGGAATTTCTGATATACGTGATGAATCATCCAAAGAAGGGTTACGTGTTGTTATTGAATTGAAACGCGACACAATGCCAGAGGTTGTATTAAATCATTTATTCCAAGATACAGAAATGCAATCTAATTTCCCTGTGAATATGATGGCATTAAATCGCGGTCGTCCAATGTTGTTCACAATAAGAACTGTGTTGGATGCGTTTATCGAATTCCGCGAAGAAGTTATCCGCCGCAGAACTATATTTGATTTGAACAAAGCGCGTAATCGTGCACATACTTTGTTGGGATTGTCTGTGGCTTGCGGTAATTTGGATGAAGTTATTAAATTGATTAAAGAATCTGCAAACCCAGATGAAGCGCGTGTTGCGTTGATTGCACGTGGTTGGGCTGCATCAGATATTGAATCTTATATCAATTTGATTGATGATCCAAACACAGAATACAAAGATGGTATGTTCTATATGTCTGAAGATCAAGCCAAGGCAATTTTGGAATTGCAACTGCACAGATTGACAGGTTTGGAACGTGATAAAATACATAATGATTTGACTGAATTGGGCGCAACAATTAAAGATTTGTTGGCAATATTGGGCAGTCATGAACGTATTGTTCAAATTATCCGCGAAGAAACCGCTGCGGTGCGTGATAATTGGTCTCAACCACGCAGAACAGAAATATCTGATGCGGAAATTGATATAGATATCGAAGATTTAATTGCACGCGAAGACATGGTCGTTACTGTTTCGAATACAGGATATATCAAACGTGTGGCACTGGATACTTACCGTGCACAAAAACGTGGTGGCAAGGGACGCAACGCGATGACAACCAAAGAAGACGATTATGTTGTTAATGTGTTTGTTGCAAATACACATACACCGTTATTGTTCTTCTCGTCCAAAGGATTGTGCTATAAATTAAAAACATATAAATTGCCAGAAGCATCTGCATCAGGCAAGGGACGTCCATTGGTTAATTTGTTGCCTTTGACCGAAGGCGAAACAATCACAGCTATTTTGCCGGTGCCAGAAGACGAAGTAAAACGTGCCCAAGAATCAGGTGTTGAACATTTCTTGATGTTTGCAACTGCATCTGGAACAGTGCGTCGTAATCGTATGTCTGATTTTGATTCAATTCGTGCAAATGGAAAAATTGCTATGAAATTAGACGAAGGCGATTCCTTGATTTCTGTATTGCCATGTAATGAAGGTCAAGACGTGTTCTTGTCAACATATCGCGGACGTTGCATCAGATTTGCAGTTCCTGAAATTCGTATATTCGCAGGACGTAATTCAACCGGTGTTCGCGGAATGTCTTTACAGAAAGATGATTATATCATTGGTATGGCTATGTTGAATCATGGTGAATCTGATTCTGTGGTGCGTGCTGCATATGTAAAGCAAAGTCGTGCTTTGCGTCGTGCACAAACAGGTATCGAAGAAGAAGCAGATGCCGAAGAAGAAAATACAACATTGGTATTAAGCGATGAACAAATGGCCAAGATGGCATTACGTGAAGAATTCATTTTGACAATCTCTGAAAATGGATTTGGTAAACGTACATCTTCATATGAATATCGTTTAACACATCGTGGCGGTAACGGATTCACAAATATTAAATTGGGTGGTAAAAATACCGCGGTTGCAGGTTCATTCCCTGTAACAGATGACCAAGATATAATGATGGTTACAAACGGTGGTAAAATTATCAGAACGCCTGTCGCGGATGTTCGTATCGCAGGTCGTTCTACAGCCGGTGTAACATTGTTCAGAACTGCTGAAAATGAAAAGGTTGTATCTGCAATTTCTATCGATCACGAAGAAGAAAATGCGGATGAAAATGTGGAAGTTGTTGAAAACACAGAATCTGGCAATACGACAGAATCTGTGGCCGACAACACAGTAGTTGAATAAATTTAATAATGCAAAATGGGTTTGGTATGGAAGATACAAATGAATATTTTATTCCTATAAATGAAGTTTCAAAACGGTTGAACATACCGGCCCATACTTTGCGTTATTGGGAAAAACAATTTCCAACAATAATACGTCCAACAACCGGTGCGGGTGGGCGCCGTTATTACAGAAATGAAACTGTGAATCGTTTTCAAACAATCCAAGATTTGTTATATAATCGCGGTATGACTATTGCTGGTGTCAAAAAAATGATACATAACGGTGAATTTTTGAATACCGATACACAGGTGATTAAAAAAACTGCCGATAGAAAAACAAATTTGGAATTTAAATCTGACAATAAAGATAAAAACCAAGAAATAACATTTGCCATAGATTTGTTAAACCAGGCACATGAATTATTGAGTTAAAAAATGGTAAAATATTTACGCGATATAGATAATATTTTTGTCGCCGGCAATCAGCAGATGAAAACTAAATCTGATTTGGCTAAATTCATAGAGGCCCCATGTTTGCCCGTATGCGAAGAATTATATGATAAAAATATTTTGACATGTTGGTCATCTGCTAATAAACATAATCCAAAAGAAGCTTTTGTTGCAATTCGTTATGAATTTTTAGATGAAGCAAATAAAAAAATCGCAAAAAAATTAGCAACAGACGGAATAATCAAACAATGTTATCTTGAATCTTTTAACAGCAGTCAAAATCAATATGGTTTGGAATTAAAATTATCTGTGCCAACACATCTGGATATGCCAATTGATGAAATATCTGAAAAATTAAAAAAATTGTCGGCGCATTTTGTATACCAGGATATAAAATACAATATTTACACACCAACATTTTTACAAAGACAAAATCCATTTTGGAAGGGGGTTGATTTTCCAAAAGAATATTGTTTCCCAGATTTGAAAAACGCGATTTTTGCACCTGATGATCTATTATATGAAGATATTGGAAACAATCGTCTTTATGATGCGTTAAGATTATCTATCCCGTTGGACAGAAAATTAACCACGGATGATATGAAAAAAATCGCCGGAAAAATAGGGTGGATATATAACCCAAATGACGGTTTGCTGTATAAAGATGCCGAAACTTTAAGACGGCATAATGAATATTTGAAATATAAAAATGCACAAATGGCATTACAAAACCAACAAATTGAAACCCATGTACATTAATTTATGTTTTTAAAACATTGGGTAAAAATAAATAGGTATGATAAATGACACAAAACAATGGACAGAACACAGGACAAAATAACACCAGCTATACACCATTATTAAATTGTGGGTACAGGATGTTTAATGATGATTTTGTTGTTGGCATTGACGACTATGTCTGTGCGTGAATGCAAAAGACATAAAATGTCATATGAAGAATACAAAATAAAACACGAAATGTTTATGGACAGCGTAAATAGGGCCAAACAAAACACAATTGATTACAGGGGAATATAAATAAAAAACCGCAATATTGGCGGTTTTTTATTTATGGCAATACATACTGTGCAAAGAATTGGGGACTTGTCCAAAATAAATATTTGTTATGGTTATGATTTGTGTTTTTTTTTATGCCGTTTTGTGATAAAATATTAATAATTCAAGATAAACATGAAATGTTTATGGCCAGCATAAACAAAGTTAAACAGAATACGTACGAATACAGGGGTATGTAGTGAAAAAAATATTGATTTCTTTATGTGTTCTGCTGATTTCAAATATCGCGCATGCGGATTTGTTGCCGTTGGATGATGCGTTGCGTGCGACATATACAGCATGTGTTGGAATTGAAAGCGAATTGGCAGAATTAAAAAAATTAGCGGGCATAGGTACTGCTGTATCTGGTGTTGGAACAGGATTGGGTGCCGGGGCAACAGTTGTAGGTATTCTTAAAACCGCAAAAGACAGACAGATAGAATCATACGAAAAGTTATTACAAGAATTACGCGAAATGCAGGAAAAAAATGCACCCGCAGAATCCACTACAACCGAACAGGCAGAAGCATTCGAACAAGAATTTAATGCTGCCTATGATACTGCTGTGCAAGATATCGAAAAATACAATGCGGAATTGGAAAAATTAACAAAACAATCAAAAAGTTTGGGTAATTGGAGAACCGGGTTGATGGCTGGTGCGGCAGTGTCAAATATTGCTGGTGTGGTTGTATCAACCAAAGGGCGTAAAGACAATAATCTGGAAGTTAGAATAAGTGATTGTTTAAAATCTTTGGATGATTTAAATAATTCTATGATGCAGGCACGTATTAATGGCGAAGATATATCGGAAGCCCAGTCTATTATTACTGCATGTCGTGAATATAGTACGGTTGATGTTAAACCTATATCTAACCGTCAAATTGGGGCCCAGGTTTCATCAATTGTTGGTGCTACAACAGGTGTTGCTGGAACTGTTACATCTGCGATGGCGAACAGCGACAAGGTAAGAAACGACAATACAGATAGTGGAAAAAAGAAAGAAAAGAATTTGAATACTGCATCAAATGTGTTGGCGGGAACAACGACGGTTGCATCCGCAGCTGCTACAGTGTTCAATGCCACACAGATATCTGCAATAAAACGTGTGGTCAGTGTGGCTGAGAAATGTGAGGGGGTGTTAAAATGATAAAGAAAATTTTAATAACCCTTTTGTCATGTTTTTGCTTTTTATCGCCTGCGGCCGCGAATTTGTCGTTACAGGCGGACGCGTTGGACAGAGCGATTAGAACATATTTTCCAGATCAAACAAATGCTTCTGCTGCGTTGGTTGCGTATACAGAATTCGTAAGAAATGGTGACGGGGTCAGCATTGCCGCAAAAGATTTATGGGCCGTGTGCAGTGCTGGTGGATTGGATATTAAAAAACCAGAACCAAAGAAAACCTGTCAAAGTTTTGTGAATCATTTGGTTAAAAATGCAACAATTAAATATTTCGAAGTATGTGGTTCAGATAAAGGAAAATCTGGTGGAACAGAAGTCTGTGTAGATGCATTCAAGAATACCAGATTGAATTTGACACCGGCTATTGAAATGGCCAAAGAATATGTGTCTGTGAAATATAATGATACAGGTTTAATATGCAGTTCTAAAATGAGAACAGGTTATGTAGGTGTGTTTGACAAGGATGATTTCTTGAAATGTACATCAACAAACAGTAACACATATTATGAATTCGAATTTGGCACCGCGGAGGCCTGGAGCGATAACGTTATTCAAAATAATGTACGTTATGGTGTTTGCGATATTATATATGGTGTTTCCAGTGGCAGACGCACTGATTCTTGTGAAGCAAATGAAGCGATGTGCAAGAAGATTAATAAATCTGTCAAACGGTTTGGTTATTCTGCATATCAAAAAGACAACAGATGTTATATCAATTTCGAGACAGTTAGAGATGCAAAAGATTTAAGAACGGCGTATGATATTGATAACTTTGTGTTTTGTCGTGGAATACAGGTTTCTAATACCCCAGATGCAGAAGCGGCACTGAAAAGGCATGTTGTGGTATCTGCTGCCAAGAAAGGCGAACAAATTAATGATTATGATGTTGTTTGCGATGCCGGATTCAGGACATATAAAGGTAAAGGATGTAAAGCAGATTTCTGGCAAACAGATGATATTAAAACATGTTCTATTAACGGACATTACATAGATTATGTGTTTGATGATGTTAACGAAGCATGGAAATCGTATCACAAAGGTGGTGTCAGTGGTATGGAATGTATCAACAGCGATGGTTCATTTGATGGAAGAAATTGCAGATTGTTGGGTGAAGAAAATTGTAAACAATTGGCCGATGTTCTGAAAGAATCATGCCCTGAATGTGACCAACCTGTGTGGAATGGGACAACATGTAATTTGCCGTCTGCAGAACATGCAGCCAAGATACAAAATTCAATCAAAATAGTTACCCAGGTTGGTGTGGCTGCGGTTGGTGTTGCATTGTTCTTTATCCCAGGTGCCCAGGGTGGTGCAATCTTGGCATTGAATTATGTTGCTGGCGGATTAGTTATTGCGGGTGCCGCAGGCCGAGTGGCGTCTAATCTGGTAATGCAAAATGGTATATATAAAGATTTTGCAGATGCTGCCGAAACATGCAATAACGAAACATGTGCAAAAGAATTGTTAAATACATGGTTGCAAAAAATCCAAAGTTACAAGAAAGAATTTACAGATGCAGAACAGATGACTGTCGATGAATTGTGTACTTATTTGTTCGACAAAATCCCGGCAGATTCAGATTTCTGGTTGGCATTTATGCAAAATTCAGAATTGTTTGATCCTGTGACTTGCGAGATTAAAACCAAAAAACAATTTTGGCAAAAGGTCAGAACTGTATCTGAAATTGCTGAAATCGCGGGCAGTTTGTTAAGAATTGGTAATTTAGCATTCCAGAAGACAACAGAAAAAGTTACACAAAAGATTGGTGAAAAGACGATGGCTTTTGGTAAGGGTGGAAACCAACATGGCTCGTGGATCAAGGTTTATCAAATAAACAACACCAGTCAGGCTACTGCAGGTGTATCCAGAACTTTGACCAAAAATGCCGCAAAATATGGAACACAATTAAGTGCTGAAGTGGAAAAGAACGTTTTAAGAGAATTGGGTTTAACAAAGGAAATGTTAAAGGGTGCCAGATTTACAGCAGGCAGAAAATCTCTCAAACTGGCCGACGGCAGACTTATAGACGCTGTGTTCAAGATGCCAATCACCACTGTCAAAAACGTTTCACATGTTACATTGAATTTGCGTGGATTGGTCAATCCAGCATGGGGAACATTGGCAGAAACAGGTGGTGAAACCATGTATTTCGAATCAAAGTCTGGCAGTGGATACAAAGTTCCATTATGCTTGAAACAAGAAGGACCATTTGATCCATCTGTAGAAATTATAGATATTGAAGAAGTTGAGGAAGAAAGTGGTAGTGGAACTGGCGGTGGTACTGGGTCAACCATACCTGGTGGTGGCGATGACGATACTGGTGATGGAGATAATCCAGGTGGGGGTGACGAAACTGTGCCACCTGAGGGCGGAACTGGTCCTGTTAATACGGTGGACGATAATATAATGTATAAAACCATCAAAGGTAAAAAGCTTATAGCACCAGAAAACAACAAAAATAAAGGTTTGGTTGCTGCTTTGGTTGCAACTGGTGTTGTGGCAACAGGTGCCTTGATAGGTGGCATAGTTGTTTCTACAAGCAAAGATAAATCTGGGGATGATAACAATGTGGCAAACAAAGCAATTGAAACAGATACAGATTTGCAATTGATTACAAATAATATCCGTTCAGGATTTGGGTATGTAAACAATAATCAAATATCCTTGGTTCCTTTGCCGACATCAGTTGGAAGCAGTGCACCAATAGTTGTAATTGATGGATACGCGGTTGTTGTGGTCAGTTATGCTGGATACAGATTGCCGTTTTATATGAACGGAACAACATGGGCACCTGTGTTGGGTATTGGGGAAACAGGACATTGGTTTAATGTGTATCCTGCGGTTAATGAAATAAAGAAAATGGATACAATCGCGGGAATTTTGAACGAAAAATTACCACCGTTCAGTGTTGCAAAATATACGAACAATATGGGTGGCGTTTCGTTCCCTGTTGCTGACCAAAAAGCATTTGCGATAATCAATGCTGAATTTCCAAATGGGGTTGTGCAATCTGTAAATATGACCCCTGCAGATCAACAATTATACAGCAACAATTATTACTTGATGAAAAGTAAAATCCAATAAACATTAAAAATCCGCCGTATCGGCGGATTTTTTATAATGGTGTTATCAAACCAAATGACGAAATAAAAAACAAATAAGATTCACGGTTTATTGCGTGGTGGATTATTATTTGTAATAACAATCCAGATATGATAGCATTATATACAAAGGATGGTGTGATATGGCAGATAAATTAGATGCTTTGACCAGAAAGGTTGATGATTGGGCTTATGACGAATCAAATCCAACTGCGGTTGAAATTGGTAAATGTACATTCGCTCTGGTGGATGCTTTTATAGACGGTAAACAATCAATTTCACGATTGAAGAAATTGGTTGAGACTTTGTTGATTTTGGCAGATTTTGTCCAAAATAAATCTTGGGATACAGTTGGGGTTTTGGGTGCGGTTGCGCATAAATTGGAAGCATGTCTGGAGATTGTCAAAGAACATATACCAGAAATGGCCAAAGAGGTATCCGAGACCATATCTGCATTACGTCAAAGCGAAATGGATGCAGTGCGTTCATTACCTAAAAACAGTCAAGCCAAGGTATTGCGTCGTGTGGACACAGGTAAAACATGGAATGTTGAGGTTGTGACATTGCCTGTAAGCGAAATCAATCTGGGTGGTTCGGTTCCGTCCAAAGTTTCAGATAAAGATAAAAAGAAGAAAGAAATTCAACAAAATCCCCCGATGCCAAAAGATAACGAAAAATCAGGTTCGGGCGAATTCAATTCTTTGCAAGATATTTATGACAATATACAATCTGAACAATCCAAAATGTCCCCAGTTGAAATTGGTAATTTGACGCTGAAAATTGGGCGTTTGATTGATAAAGACCCATCAAAAGAAAATATTCAAATTGGGTTAGATATATTGATTGAAATGTTGGCAAACGCATCTGAAGAAAACAAAATGATAATTTGGGAAGCGTTGGTGCATAAACTGGAATACATAACGGGTAAATATGGAAAACTGATACCTGCGGGTCAATTGAAAGAATTACAGGGTGTTATAAATACTGCAAACCAGGTTTTCTTTGATTGGTTGGCCAGTTTGCCCCCGCAATCAAATGTAGAAATTTTAAGACGTGTTAATCACAGTACATTATATTATGATTTTGATGGTTTCTTGGATGCACTTGGAATAGATGAAGATATGGATTTTTATGAAATAGCATCTATCCCAGTGGAACAGATAATTAAAACCCAGTCGGTTCCATCACGCAATGTTATATCGGAAGAAAGACCGCAACGCACCCCACATGAATCCACTGGTAATAATAATGGTGGTGATGGTCCACGTGGGCCAAGACCAGGATTTATGACGCCACCGCCCCCGCCACCACCACATCAAACAGCGACGGCAGCGGCGCCAATATTACCGCCGGCACCACCCCCATCGGGATTGCCACCAAAAAAACCAAAAAAGAAAACCAGGTCATATATTGATATTCTGAATTTAATAGTTGTTGCAGTATTAAGTTCATCTATATCCTCGGTAGAATCTGGTTCGGATGGTTGTCGGTTGACATTGAAGCCAGAAATATTGAACAAGATGTTCCCATCGTACGGTTTTATCTATGATTTTTATTATAGTGAAGGGAGCTTTTTCCCAAATAGTGGATGGGTAGATGTTTCCAAAGGTGGCGGACAGCAATCTATGTCAGCCCGAGAACATGTTTGTAGGTTTTTAGATATGGTCGGGTTGAAATACCAAATCACAGGGAAAAATACGATTGTTATCAAAGGCAGTACAATTATCAAAGGTAAATATAATTTCTTTGATATAAAAAATATAAAAAATCCTGTGGAATTGATAATGTTTGGATACAGGAACAAGGCTTTCACAGGGATAATAAATTTATTGTTGACTTGCGTCAGTCGTGATGTGAGATACAGAATCAGTCCAGATATTGCGCCATATACACCTGCGGCGGCAGAAGAATTTTGGAATTACGAAGCCAGAATGGCCGAATTGATGGGACATGTTTATAACCAAATGTTAAGCCCAGAGATAACCAGGTAAAAACAAAATCCGCCGTTATGGCGGATTTTTTGTTATAGGCTTGATTTTTTATATTAACAAATCACATAAATTTTATTTTGGCAGTCCCAATGGGAATCGAACCCATGTTACCAGAATGAGAATCTGATGTCCTGACCGTTAGACGATGGGACCTTCTGTCTTTTTTACATTGGCTATTTTACAGATAATATATCTTTTTTCAATTGTTTTATGAAAAATAAAAATGACTTGCATATATTTGCCTTTATATGCAAAAATGACATAGGAATATATGGGAAGGAGTTTTTTATGAAATTATCATCCGTATTGTTGGTTTTAAGTGTGGTCGCATTGACTGTGTTTGCCGGTTGGTGTCCACATAATGGAACCATGATGTTGACACACAAATGGGATAAGGTTTTTACACAAAATGAAAATGTGATGAATCGCAAAGTAACTTTTATGAACCGATATGGTGTTACTTTGGTTGGTGATTTATATATACCAAAAACCAAGGGCAAAGCAAAAATGCCTGCGATTGTGGTTGCTGGACCTTTTGGGGCCGTCAAAGAACAGGTTTCAGGTTTATATGCACAACAAATGGCGGAATACGGTTTTGTTACTTTGGCTTTTGATCCATCGTTTACAGGTGAAAGTGGTGGCAGAATTCGTGATGTCGCATCCCCAGATATAAACACAGAAGATTTTTCCGCTGCGGTTGATTATTTAACAACCCTGCCATATGTAGATGCAAATAAAATTGGCGTGTTGGGTATTTGTGGTTTTGGTGGGTTTGCTTTGAATGCAGCATCCATGGATACCAGAATCAAAGCAACTGTGACATCAACAATGTATGATATGACCCGTGTCACAGCGCGTGGTTATAACGATTCTTTGTCGCCGGCAGAATTATACAAACAACGCGTTGCTTTAAACAGCCAAAGAACATTGGATGCTAAATTTAAAACAATCGCAAAAACAAAGGCATTGCCAGAGGTTAACGAAGTAACAAAAGATACACCTCAATTTGTCCAAGATTATGTTTTATATTATAAAACAAAGTTGGGTTATCATGAACGTTCGGTGGCTTCCAATCGTGGTTGGAATACGACATCTGCTTTGTCTTTGATGACTATGCCAATTTTGACATATGCAAATACAATTAAAAGCGCTGTGTTGATGGTACATGGCGAAAAAGCACACAGTCGTTATTTCAGCGAAGATGCATTTGCAAAACTGCGTGGCGATAACAAAGAATTATTGATAGTGCCAGGTGCAAATCACACAGATTTATATTACAGAATGGATGTGATACCATTTAATAAAATCAGAAAATTCTTTGAAAAATATTTGCAATAAAATCGCAATCTTTGAATTTATTATAAAAACCGCCTTTACGGCGGTTTTTGTGTGCTTTTATTGTTGGTATATGATATAATTATTAAATAAACAAAAGGGTTATATTATGAAGATATATATAAAACATATGTCAGCCCGGGATGAATGGGAATATTTATGTGGTTGCTATAAAGAATATCATTCTGTGTTAAAAAATTTTAAATATAATTATGATTTCTTGATTCCTGACAGCGATTATATTCGTGATATGTTTAATCATAATTCTTTGACAAAAGAACAAGAAAAATATTATCACGATATGTTTATTAAACATGTTTATAAAAAATCAGATTTAACAAGATTAGATGATGAAATAAAATTGGCTGTGAATAAATTAAAAACAGAGATTAAAAATACTTTGGCACCTTTGGCAATATCGTGGGGTGCAACATTACCAGAAACATTGACCATTGTGTGTTGTTACGGAATGGGTGGTGGATATTTCTATGAAAAGCCAGAAAAAATATTTTTCAGAATGTCCCGGTTTATGGGCAATAAATACGGCATCTTTAATTTATTGGTGCATGAATTTGTTCATATTTTAATTGAAAAGCCCATAATAAAAAAATACAAAGTTCCACAAGATTTAAAGGAACGCATAGTAGATATAATCTGTTATGAATTCTTCAAAAAACCGGTTCAGGACAAATTTAAAGAATCTTTTGCAAATAAATATATCACGCTGGATGTAATAAAAAATAATTTACCAAAAACAGTTAAACAAATGATGTGTGATTACAAGGCAATTTAAGAGATGGGTTGACAATACATCTGGTTGATTTATAATCTTGGCTAACAAAGACAGGTGATTTTCTATGGCAAAAGAAATTAGATTTTGTGTCCCAGTTGGCGAATATTATTTTTTAAGTCCGCTGGCGACGTTTCCTATACGTATGAATGTTGATGGCACAGATTATGTTTTTCCAAGTGTGGAACATTATTACCAGGCAATGAAATTCTATGCATCTGATCCGCGGTTTAATGTTATTTTAAATACTAAAAATCCAGATGATACGCGCCTGTTAACTAAAACACCAGAATATAAAGTTAATCGCAGGGCGGATTTTGATAAAATCAAATTTGATATAATGGACAAAGCTTTGGTTGAAAAATTCAAACAAAATAAACGCGCCGCCGAATTATTATTATCAACGGGTGATGCTGTGTTAATTAAATCGTGTCCTGTATGTTATAAATGCGGATTCGGCGAAGGCAGTGGTACCAACAGAATTGGTAAAACACTGATGCGAATCCGCAATGAATTAAAAACAAAACAATTGTAAATTTTTAATATAATCCGGTTGTTTTTGCAACATCCCACCACAATGCAGAAAATGTCGGGCGTTCCTTTGGATTTTCACGCCATGGTTTGATGTAATCTGAATAATGCAATGTAACCAAATTATGTTTTAATTCATCCAATTGAACATGAGGATACATTTTGAATATGCGTGAACCATGTGATAATTGGAAATTATATTTCAAAGGCAAAAATTTAATACGACCCTTTAATGTATAATTCAAAACATCTTGGTCTGGGTTTTTATAATCATGTTCTTTAGATTCTGCAATCCATTTTTCATAGAAATTTTCAGCACGAATTTTATCTAAATCCATTAACAAAAATCCAGAATTGATATAACCGTCAGGACGTGTTGGAACCGCAGCTAAAACATTATCGCCCATATCCAATTCATACACATCAATCAAATCATTGAAAAATAATATGTCCATATCTGCATAAATAATGCGGGATACATTTGGCAATAATTTAGGCAACATCAAACGGAACCACATAGCTACTGGCCAATTTCTGCGATTTGATTCATCAAAATCATGATTGCCATGGACAAAAGTAACGGTTGATTCAGTGCCGTCTGTAACACTGCGAACCATATCACATAATTTTTCATCAACATCATCTGCAATTACGCAATAGATATCATAATCACATCTGTCTTTGGAAGCCAGCAACAAAGATTTAATTGTAACAGCGGCCATTTTACATCCGCGTGCATCAAAACAAAATGCCATAGGTATTTTTTCAGGATATTTTTTACGTGGCAATCTGGTTTGACCAACGGTTTCAATTAATCCGCGATATCTGATTTTGTCACGATTAAGACGTCTGGTTAAACGGGTTGTTCCAAATAATCCTGCTATGACAGAAGTAATTTGACGACCAATTCCATATTTATACATAATAAAACTCCTTGGGTTTCTTCTGTTTTCATCATAGAAAAAATATCGGCATAACACAAGACGTTATTTGGGAATATATTCGTTGCAAAATACAGACCGTTGCAATATAGTTTGTATAAAATAAAGGGCGGTTAAACTATGGCTATTTTGAAACGGTTAAATGATATCCAAAATATAACGGGTCAAAACAGATTGGTCATGATTTTGGACGGTATGGGCGTTTCGATTATTAAAAAGATTTTGAACAAAAACGGTTTCTTTTATCGCAATATGGTTGATGTGGAAACAACTTTGGTACCTGCTACTACTGTGGCTGTGACTACTGCATACAGAACCGGTAAAATGCCATATGAAACTGGCTTTATAGGGTGGAGTCAATATTTCGAAGAAACAGACGAAGTCATAGATGTGTTCAGAAATACAAATCATTATACGGGCGAAGAATCTAAATTGCCATACCATTCAAATACTTTGCCATGCCAGACAATTGTTGAGCAAATGAATATAGATGGCAAAAGGGCCTTTGAAATTATGCCGGCTTTTATACCGGGGGGATGCGAAACATTTGAAGAATGGCTGGATAAAATTGTTGATACGTGCAACAGCGAAACAGACGCATACATTTATGCATATTGGACCGAACCAGATTCTGCTTTGCATGAATATGGTGAAGACAGCGATATAGTTAAAAATCTGTTGCGTGATATGGAACAAAAAACAGAAATTGCATTAAATAAAATTAAAAACAAAACGACGATTTTGATAACTGCGGATCATGGCCACAGATTATTGCAAACTCTCTACATAACCGATTACCCGGATATAGAAGAATGCATGTTGCGCCCATTGTCCATAGAATCGCGTTGCGCTGCATTTTTCATTAAACCCGAAAAAATGGCGGAATTTCCGGTGATATTTAATTCGCATTTTGGTAAATGGTTTAAATTGGTAACTAAACACGAATTCGAGTGCGATTATTTGCATTCGCCAAAACCGGTAAGATATATCGGTGATTATATGGCATTGGCAACAGATGATTATGGGTTTAATCAAAACCGCGAATGCGATTTGTTGATTTCAAATCATGCAGGTATTACAAGTAACGAAATGGAAATCCCAATCATACAAATAAATATTAAATAAAGGATTAAAAAATGAAAAAAGTTATTACATTATTTTGTGTATTAGTTTTATGTGGATGTGGTGCTATGGGTATTGGCAGCAACCACAGGACAATGATTTATAATAATTCTAAAAATGTTATAACTGTGACATCAGAAGGTGGAACACAAAAAATTAAACCAGATAACAGCGCAAATATTTATGCCACAGAACAAATATCAATCCAAAATAAAAACAGTGCATGTCCACAGGTTATTGTTGAACGCAAAGTAAATACTGCTGCTGTGATTTTGGATATATTTCCGGGGTGGTTGCTGGGAATTTTGCCAGTGTTGGTTGATGCTGTAACAGATAATTTATATCGTATGCCAGAAGCGTATTCATATTCATGTGATTAAAAACAACCCGCCGATATGGCGGGTGTTTTTATAGAATCTGTAATTCAATACAAATAACAATTTTTATTTATATATAGTAAAAAATCGCCATTTGTGATATCATACACAGGAAGGTTTTTATATAATGATAAATGACAATTATATAGATTTTTTCTTGGGCGGAAATATAACCGAACCGGTGGCATTGGAAATACCTGTAATGGATGCGCCAATGGGACTGATACGGAAATATCTGGAAAGTTATGGTTTGGCCATAGATGAAGATGGACAAAGCCTGGATAAAATATCTGTGACAACATCAAAAGATAAATGGGGATATTGTTCCATTATAACGCCCGCATTAAAGCCGGCAGATTTGAAACCTTTATATAAAACTTTGATGTCTTTATTGGAAGAATTAAAAAAAGACAAAAATATACGTTTTTCTGTTGGATATCCGCATGTAATAGATTTACAAAATTTAGTAACTGAAACCAGGGATAAATCAGGTGACGAAGCGTTAATTACCCAATTGATAGAGGAAGCAAAACAATCCCCAGACACAATTGTTTTGGATAAATATGTCGATATCAGACAGGTTCCTTTTGAACAGGGCAGTTTATTTGCCGGTTCTGTGATGCCGGAACCATATACCGTTGTAACCCCTGATTATGCCAGATATTTAAGATATGCGACAACTAATGTCAGTTATGCATTTGGATATACTGGTATTTTCCAAACAAACCGTATGTATAATGTTTACAATAATTTTTTACCAAACGGTCAAAAGGTTGGATTTTTACATCAATATGCTAAACGGCCTGATAATCAACTGATGTTTCAAAATACAGGTATTGAAAATGGAATTGAAGCGATAGGCAGTACCATTGATGTTGAAACAATGGTGAACAGATTTAATAATCCTGTGATTGCGACATATGTCGTTTGGCAAGAACCATACGGTGGACAAATATATCTGTTCAAAATACCTGAAAATGATCCAAGATGGGCAAAGTTCAAAGAATATTACCAGGCCAGTTTTACTGAACCGCATACCGCAAAACGTAATAAGATTGAAAATTGGGTGGCAGAAGGTGAACAACATCAACCTTTTGTTCCAAGTATAGATAAATCTTTGACGGCACAGAATTTATATGATGACGTGCAACAAAAATTGCAAGTTAAACACGAACAAGAACAAGAAACAGAAAGAATCAGACAGCAAAATCAAAATACATTTAAAGAATTGCGTCAACAATATAAAAAATTAGAAGCGGAAATCTCTGGCGACACACAATATATATATCGTCCACATAATAACGGAGATTTTGCATATTATAAACAATATAACCAAAACATATCGGGACATATTGCGAAATATAAAAAATATATAGCTGATTTAGAAATCTTGAAAAGTCAAATTCAAGATTTAACCAAAGTGTTATCTGATGAAAATGGGGATTTGCAATTCTATATAAATTCAATCAATAAATTACAAAACCAAATTGAAACAGACAAGATAAAACGATATGACAGTTATGCCAAAGAATCTGTCTCGTTATGGGAAAAACAAGTCACAGAAATGGTCGAATACCCACGGGGGATATTGGAAAATGCCGATATGGATTTCGTTTACAAAAAAATGATTATGAAAGAGGTAATAAACAAAGTGAACAGAAAATCAACTGTTCCATTCCAAGTCAATCAAATTGCATCTGCGATTTACAATTTATATAAAATTTTATCTGTGGATGAAAGGACACAGATGAAACCTTATTTTGCATATATCAAAGAAAACGCCACCAAACCATTATTAAAAAGATTGGTTGCAATTGGTAAAAACGCAAATAACGAAGAATTTATAAATTTGTTTAAAACGGGCTTTTTTGCCAGGGCTAAACAAATGTTATCTTCTAAAAAACCAGAACCAATCGTGTTAGATTTACAGAGAGATTAAAATGAAAACTATATTCGCTTATATTTTGTTAATCATATATACTGTTGTGTCGTTGTATGCGTATATGCCCCAGGTTATTAAGTTAATCAGGACAAAATCTTCAAATGATTTAAGTTTATCATCTTGGATGTTTTGGATATTGTCATATTTATGCTATTTGGGATATGTGTTAATAGAATCTCCAGATTTAGGTGTTATATTCATAACTTGTCTGGAATTATTCTTTACAATTTTAATATGCATATTGATATTGCTGTACAGAAAACGTAAAAAATAAAATAGCTAAATCGTGTAAATTGCTTGGGTCAAAATACGGGATTAAAAATCAATATATTTAGAAATTTCAATATAATAAATCAGGTGATTATGGTATAATAATCCTGTGATTTTATGAATCAGGAGAATACAATGATATATGACATATATGATTTAGATTTGGATTTTATGCTGGGTGGCAATATAAATGAACCGGTGGCTATGGAAATACCTTTCGAAGCATCAAGAGGTATTAGTGGATTGTTGGAGTTTTTAAGAGAAAACGGTTTGGATATAGACGGAGATGGTAAACACCCTGAAAAATTCACTTTGGTTGCAAAAAAGGACAGCTATGGGACATATTCTTTGATTACACCTGCTATGAACCCATCTGAATTAAAAGATACATTCAGGATGATTGAACATTTAGTACAAAACTTCAACAATGAGCGAGGCGGTCATGTTGGGCCGTTTTATACCCCTCATATTTTAGATTTGAAAAATTTGGCAACCCAAGAACAACAAGTTACCAAAGACAATGGATTGATAGAGAAATTATTAGAAGAGGCAGAAAAATCAAAAGATATAATCGTTTTTGAAAAAGAACAAGAATTGAAACAAATTTTTCAAGACCAGGGCTATTTATATGCCGGAACAGCAATGTCTGACCCATATACAGTTGCAACAGAATGGCATGGAAAATATTTTAGATATGCAAGTGCAGATGTAGCGGATGCAGACCGTTATAATTATGTGTCAGGATGGAGAAAAAATGGCGAAGGCAGCTATGTCAGTATGTTGCCAAATGGACAACCTGTTGGTTTCTTGCATCAATATTTATCCAGAGACCACCAACGTTTTTACTATGATCGTAGTATACAATTAGGGCAACCAGGACATGATGCAATGGATATCGAAACCATGGTAAACAGATTTAATAATCCTGTGGTTGCTACCTATGTAGTATGGCGAAAACCAGGTGATAGGAAAATATATATGATAAAAATTCCTGAAAATGATCCACGTTGGGCAAAATTCAAGGAATTTTATCAAGCAAGTTATTATGACAAGTTTGAGGCAAAAAGGAACAAAATAAATAATTGGATTAAAGAAGGTGATGAACATCCAGCGTATCGTCCATGGACCAATCAAAACTCGTCTGCACATGACATTTTAGTTTCTCTACAACAGGCAGAACAAGAAAAACAACGTCAGTTAAAAGAAGAAAAAGAACGTACAGAACAGTTAAGAATACAAGCCAAAGAGGTAAGAAAAAAACATGAAGAAATCAGGACGACGTGGATAAACTTAAATTCTGTATTACAAGATCAATTATGTTCATATTATGACACTTATGTTGAACGAGCTAATAAAGCTATACAAGAATATAACCAAAGAATATCTGCTTTGGAAAACATTAAGCAAGAATTAGAATCTATTAAATCTTCTGATCCGTATGTTGTTTCTGATGTATCTGTTGGATCGAGAGAGATAGCAAAAAAAATTCAAGATGCTTATGACCAGATCAAACAGTGTGAAGGTTATATAGAAGAAGCCAAAGCAGAAAAAACACGTGTTGTTTTATCAATGCTGAAAAGACCCGAAAAAATATTACAAAACAAAGATATGGATTTTGAACATAAAAAATTGTTAATGAAAAAGGTTTGTGAAAGTTCCAGATCGCCATTGAATAAAGAATTGGCAACACAATTAGCCACCGTGATTATTAATTTATATCATATTTCTTCGCCCCAGGACAGACAGGGTTTTCAAGAAGATTTGGAATATATTAAACATAACGCATCCAAAGAAGTATTGAAAGTATTAATAAAACAAACCAAAGCATACGGACTTGACCAAGTTGCGGATGCTGTCAAAACATCTTTTGGGGAAAAGATAAAAAAAGCATTTGGATTCAGAAAGGGAAAACAAAAATTACAGGCCAAAGTATTGACTCAAAATGTATATGAAGACCAATCAAATAGTTTATAACGGGGAGTAAAACATGAAAAATTGGCAAGACGCATTAAATAAATTCTTATCACGTTATATCAATAAACCTTGGTTCGAAGGTGCTGTGCTGTGTGGCAGTTATGCTGCGGGAAATCAAAATAAATTTTCCGACATAGATGTTACTATTATCGCATCTGACGACATAGGATGGCAGGAAAAATCAAATTGCTATGTTGACGGATTTTTAATCGAATACACTATCAATCCAATTTATAAAAATGCAGAATATATGAAATCAGGATTGGAAAACCACGCGCCAATCAATCAAAATATGTTTGCCTATGGTGTGATATTGGCGGATAAACACGGTGTAATAAAAAAACTGAAACAACGGTCAATTCGTGATTTAAAAAAGCCAATCAAACCATTTTCAAAATATACAAATGATTTTATGAAATACCGTCTGTGGTGTCGGTATGATGATATGCTGTCTTTGAAACATGACGGATATAAAATCGATTTGTTGTATTGGGATTTGGTGGGGTTGTTGATAACTGCATATTGTGATTTTAATTGCCTGCGCCGTTTTCCATTACCAAAAATGCAGAAAATGTTATTAGATTCAACATACGCAAAACGTTATCATGCGGACAAATTGCCCGATAAAAAATTCACCAAATTATTTATGAATTGTTTTGATGCGAAAGCCAAAGATAAAATAGATGCACTGGATAAATTATACAATTTTGTTATGAAATCTGGTGGTGGTTTTGACATAGGTCAATTCCGTGGCCGCAGAAAAGTTGAAAAAAGATAGGAAACCAAATGCCACGAATTCATGTTATTGGCGCGCCAGGTGCAGGCAAAACAACATACGCATGTAAATTGGCGGTCAAATTAAAATTGCCAATATGTCATTTGGATGAAATATATCATGATAATTCTGGGACTGTATCACGTAAACGCAGTGAACCAGAACGCAAAGCATTGGCACAAAAATTTGCGGACAAACAAAATTGGGTGACAGAGGGAACTTCTTTTTCTGATTGGATAAATCCTGTGTTAAAACGCGCAACAGAAATACATATTGTGTCTCCATCTCGATTTATTCGCATTTGGCGTTTGATAAAACGATATATCAAACGCAAATTGGGCATGGAACATTCGACATACACTGAAACATTGCATGGTTTGTGGGACGGTATTAAATGGACATGGCAATATGACCGTAAAACTTTGCCTGTTATATTAAACAAGATTCCAAAACGAACCAAGATTTGTAAAATAAATTAAAAATAGTGATAAAAAACACCCGATATTGTGACGGGTGTTTTTCGATTTTACTTTTGATGTTTGTTTGTTATAATGAAAACAATCAGGGGATATTAAAATGAAAGTTTCAGTACAAAATAAAAATGATTCGACATGGTTTGTGGTCGCTTTGCCGGAAGAATTTTCATCAAATAAACATAATGTTTTATATACTGGTATGGGCAAGATAAATGCGGCGATGTCTGTGCAGTGGTTGATTGATAATTTTGATGTGAAAAAGATTATAAATATCGGGACCGCTGGTGGTAACCCAAATAAAGTAGAGGCTGGCAAAGTATATAACATAGGAAAAGTCGTCGACAGAGATTGGGACTTTGCGGACAGTGGGTATGTGACATCTTTGTCAACTGTTGATGCCACCCCAGAATCAAAAACCTGTTTTACAGGCGACAGCTTTGTGACTGATTGGAATAACGATTATGAAATAGTGGATATGGAATCTTTCGCCATAGCCAAAGTTTGTTCTGACCCAGAAAATAATGTTCAATTCAGTTGTTATAAATATATCAGTGATAATGGTGACGGCGCAGACTGGCAGGACAGTTTTGTAAAATGTAATAAAATATTTAACGAAATGTTCAAATAACACCATAAACCAAAAGGAGTGATTATGTTTCAAATCAGACCTGCAAAATTATCTGATGCTGGGGATATTTACAATATTTGGTCACGCGGTTGGCGGTATGCATATGGCAAAATATTATCTCCAGAATTCCTGGAAAAACGCGTTGGACCAGAAGCAGTCCAGGAAAAAATACAAAAATTCCCAGAAAAAATGCGTAAAGAAGCAGACAAAGGAAATATCTTTTTGGTTTTAACTGATGATGACAAAGTTATTGGTTTTGTTTCTGGGGGTGCACCAGATTCGCCTGAATGTAAATGCGACAGTGAATTAGATATGTTATATTTGGATACAGAATACATTGGTTGTGGGGTGGGTAAATTATTGTTTAAAACATTTGCCACAGAAATGAAAAAACGTGGGTTAAATACATTTGGCCTGATGTGTTTTTCGGATAATAAAAGTATGGGTTTTTATAAAAAAATGGGCGGTGTTGTAACGGTAGAACGTCCCAGCAGTGCAAAATTTGAAAACACTATGGCATCATTTATTGAATTTAATATAGATGAAGTGTTAGAAAGATAAAACAAGGGGAACTACTGAATTTTTGGTTGTGGTGTGTGATCGCAGCATAGGTTGTTGTCAGCCGTGTTTTTATGATATAATGTTTTCTGTCATATAAAGGCGAATTCATGAATAAAGATGAAAGATTAAAAAAATTTAGTTCAATTATAGATGCTGGTGTTACTCTGGGGAATAAAATGGTTGATTCTGGGTATTCTCCAGCAGATATGAATGTGTTGTTCGAAAAATGGGCAGGTGAACAAGATGCTGGGTTTTGGAACTGGATCGATTTAACTAAAAATCCAGAACATAAACCAGATATGACAAAAAATAGAATTATTACTGGTGTTGTATACTTTTTGGGAAACTCTGGAGATTGGTGCCCGCTGTTAAACCATTTTGCAAAAAATAAAATAACAAAAGAATATAGATTGGTTGTCCCTGTTATTATATACCCTGGGCAAAATTCTGGTAAAGAATCGCATTATTGTTGTATGTCTTTTGATTTTAAACCTGAAACAGATACTGTGGACATAGTATTGCTGGAACAACACGCGATGTTAGACAAGTCTGAAAAGGGGTATGTTGAAAAACTAGATTATTCTGATGTAATAGATTTTAATTTAAATAATTTTATAAATTATTGTAAGAGAATATTAAACTATACTAATGTTAATGTATTGAAAAACAAAAAGCCAATCTCTCGCAGACAACGTGTGTGTGGTGTTGTCGCTTCTGAAATGGCGCGCAGGTTATTATTAACAGAAAATCCATCGAATTTGATTAATTCACCAGCAGTTTTATATGATGACGATATAGATAAATTACATGAAAGAAATCAAGAGATTGTTAAGGTATCTGTATTAAAAAAAGCATCAAAAAACATACAAGAAAAAACAAACATAAATGCTGTCGAAGTGCAAAGATAAAAAAATTTGGCGAATTATACCACAACCATTTTGAACAAAAATACTAAATGGAGTGGTTTAGTTGTGTTTTTCTTTCATTATATTCCAAACAAAAAATGCCCCAATGGGCATTTGTTAATTTTGGTTGGAGCGCACGGATTGTAATTCCCAACACTGCGTATCGGGCCCCTTTCACTTCGCTTCGCTACGTCCCGAACCAAACAACTGCGTTGTGTGGCCTAATACCGAAAACGCCCCATACAAAAATAAAAAAATACCCGCAAGGGGTGTTTTTTATTTTTGGTTGTGGTGTGTGGGCAAAACGCGAGTTGAGACAATGCTTTCATCTTTGTATACCAATTTCAAAATCAAGAACAAGCGGGAAATGGTCTGATATATCTGTTTTTATGACTTTAAAATCTTTGACTCTTATATCATCTGTAACAAAAATATAATCAACAACCATATCTTTTTCCGGTCTGGTTGTTCTTAATTTGTATTGTACAGACAAATTTGTTACATGATTTTCTATGATTTTAATACTCGGACTTTCTGGTAACAGATTAAAATCACCTACAACAATAGTTGGTATTTTATCTTTTAATAATTCTGATATTATAAATTCTGATTGTGCGATGGTTCTTTCATCACCCATACGAGTAGCGTTCCATATACCATGAACATTTATTATTTTTAGTTTTTTATCATTTGGTAAATTTATGATTGCCGATAATATACTACGAGCCCAATCTTTTTCTTTGAAATGTGTCGCATCATATTCTGTTTTATAGTTGTTGTAATAGAATTTATTTTTTGCCGAACAAATTTTATATTTTGACAACATTTGTGTTCCTTGTTCAGCCTTGCCGCCAAAATTTTCAACACACATACCATTACTTGTTACACATTTAGCAATATATATTGGTGCAAAAAAGGAATAGGGCAGGCTTTTAGAAAAATAATTTAATATATCTCTGCCACTTCTAAATCTTTGGAAAACGGTTTTTTCGTGTGGCATCATACTTTCCTGTAATGCGATAAAATCGGGTGCCAGATTATTTAATAAATCTATTACTTCTGGTGTGTTATCTTTTTTTATTGATATATTAAAACTTACCAATCGCATTTTTATTATCCTTTGTTGTATGGATTTTGGCATATTGATGTATTTTAGCAAGTGTTTTATTACTTTTACATTTCGCCCACACACCACAACGATATTGAATAATGGAGCGCACGGATTGTAATTCCCAACACTGCGTGTCGGGCCCCTTTCACTTCGCTGGCGCTACGTCCCGAACCAAACAACTGCGTTGTGTGGCCTAATACCGAAAACGCCCCATACAAAAATAAAAAAATACCCGCAAGGGGTGTTTTTTATTTTTGGTTGGAGCGCACGGATTCGAACCATGATAAAGAGAACCAAAATCTCTTGTCCTACCATTAGACGACGCTCCAAAGATATGCCAATTATATATTTGTTTTGAATTTTTTCAATAAAAAAATTCAAGATGCGATTCTGATATTTATAAACATAGGTTTAATAACCGCGTTGTTTTAATATGTAAACCGTTTGAAATCCAAACATACGACATATTGCCGCAAGTTTTGGGCTGTGCATGAGCGATGGAAGAGCAAAATCTGAGATTAAATCCATCCGATATGCCAGATCCATAGGGTGTGTGGTTGGATTTGGTAATTTATCCAGATGATATATCATGGAATCAACATATAAATGAAAATTTCTTTCGGCATCGCTTAATGGTTGTTTGGTTTTTACTTTTTCACAAACATTTGTTTCTACCAATTGTTTATGCAATCCTTCAAAACACAAATCTGAATACCCTTTTGCTTTCAAAATACAGGTTGTGACAATTGGACATGTTTTACATTGTATGCCACCAACATTATAACAATTAGGTTCTAAGTTTATATCAAGAAGTTCAAAACCATCGTCAAAACAAGATTTAGGCGAGGTAATTATGGAACCATCAAATGGGCTGGTGGTTTGTGCACCAACAGGAATACCGCCAATGTACACAGGGGATACAGATTTTTCTGCTGTGGGTTGTTCAAAAAGGTCCAATTGTTTTCCGTTTGCCATAATATATCCTTGTTATAGTATAATGGTATATTTACACAAAAAGTTGTAATGTCAATATTTTTCTGGGTATCTATAATTTGGAAAGTTTTTTCCGAAATAGGTCTTGACTTTATTTTGGGTTTTACATATAATCATTAAAGTTTTTAATGATTTATTTTGTAAATAATTAAAAAAGGAAAATACATGACACATACAGAAATAACCAATTTAATGGCTGAAAATATGCGGATAATGGGCCGTTTATCCAGCCGTTTGAATACTGTATTCGAAGATTGTTCCAACAAAACCAGACAGCAAATGTCTGTTTTGGTACGTTTGTATTTGGCTGGGAAAATCAAATTGAAAGATTTTGCCAATCGAGAGGTTATTTCTACTGCGAATTTATGCAGTGTTTTCAAAAAATTGGAACAGGACAAATTGGTTGTGCGTTCTATCGATCCAAATGACCACAGGGATACTTGGTATGAAGTTACCAAGGCGGGTAAAAATTTAGCTGAAAAATTGATAGATAAATTTATGTTGGCCCTGGAAGGATTGTGCAAGGTTTTGCCCACGGAAGATGAAGATAAATTGGCAGAAACAATAAAGATTATGAACGGAATTTTGAAAAAGATGGAGGTTTTAAATGCGTAAGTTTTTATTTTGTTTGTTGTCTGGGATTTTTTTGATTCCAAATGCTTATGCAATAGATTTGTCATTAAATGAAGCGATTGAAAAAATCGTTGATCAATCAAATGATTTGAAAACCGCCGATGCCAATGTAAAAAAAGCCAAAGCACAATTAAGCGCGGTAAATGCAAATCGTTGGATGAACATAGAAGGAACTGTGTCATACATGAATTTGGTAAATCCTATTAAGCCAACCGACCCAGACGGAATTAAATTGCCATCTGATATTGGCGCAATGTTGGGCAGTGTTTTACCATTAGATGCGATTCCTGATAATATGTTTTCTGCTGGAATCCAAATCACACAACCTATTTATACTTTCGGCAAAATAGGTAACGCGGTTGATGCAGTGCATGATGCGATTGATATGTCTAAATCTGCAAAAGATTTAACTTTGCGTGAAGTGAAATATGCGGCTGCAAATTTATATTGGACTGCAAAAATGACAGATGAAATTGTTGCGGCCAGCAAAAGAAATTTGAATAACGCACGTGCAGCCAAGAAAAAGTTAACAGATGCTGGTCGTGCAAATCGCAGTAATTTGATTAAAATCGAATCTGATATTGCAACCAAAGAAATCAATTTGTCAGATGCCGAGTTTAATCGTGATACCGCATATGATATGTTGAAAATTATGGCGGGCATAGATACGACTGAAGAGGTTAAATTAACCGATAATTTCCCAGATAAATTTGAAGCATTAGAAGCAGGCGAATTAAAATCAAATCCTGAATGGGATATATACAAAAAACAAATAAAAATGTATGAATCAAATGCTTCTTCGAAACGTTCTGGTGCTTATCCTACATTGGCTGCGGTTGGTTCTTATTCTTATTATTCTATGGGAACAAATGCAGGCAATTTGTTTGAAAAAGAAGGTTCGCAATCTGCGTATTGGGGTATGGCGCTTCAGGTGCCTTTGTTCAGTGGTGGTTTGCATTCTGCAAATGCAACAATCGAAGCCATGAATGCGGAAGCTGCACGTCAAGATTTGGATAAATCTGTTAAATTAAAAACCCAAGAATACAATACTGCGGTAAATAAATATAAACATTTATGCGCGAATTTGGATAAATTAAACCATGCACGTGATTTGGCACAAAAGGCGTATGATATATCTGCAAATCGTTTTGCAGCAGGTCAAACATCTGCTGTGGAACTGGCGGATGTGTCCGGGGCTTTGTTCCAAACAGATATGGCGGTATTAAACGCTAAATACAATATTTTGATGTCAAAAGAATCTGTAAAAAAATTGGGTGAATAAGATGAAAGAAAAAATAGAAAAAATCATAGATAAAATGAAAACACGCAAGGCTAAAAATATTACGTATTTAGTTTGTTTTACTTTGTTTTTTGTTATGTTTGCATACCGTTTCTATGTGGTAGAGGCAGAACGCAACGCAAATGTATTTAATATCATTCGTAATAATGCCAGTACCGGAACGCCTGTGAATGTAATAACGGTTTCGGGACAAGATGGTTTTTTACACGAACCTGTGAATATCAGAAATAATCGTGCATATGTTGCGGGCAATCGTGTTGGAATGTTCAAGGTTGGTCAAAATGTTGGGAACTGTAAAATTTCCTATGTTTCAAATAATATAGATTTAGATACAGGTATGTATGTTATAAAAACATCAAAATGTGAAGACGGGTTAAGATTTATTGAAAACAAAAAACATGGTTTTTATGTGCCTGTGTCTGCAGTGTCTGGAAATTATGTATACGTTGTAAATGGTGGTGTTGCGCAAAAACGCGAGGTTGTTATATCAGGGCGCGATTTACAAAACGTGGTTATACAATCTGGGTTAAATGATGGCGATATGGTTATATTATCAAACGTCAAAGATAATCAAAAAATCAGAGTTGTAAAATAATCAAGTTGGGGGAAAACAAAATGTTAAAATTTTTTATTCGTAAACCTGTTACCACAATTATGTTCGTTTTGTTTTTTGTTATATTGGGAATAGTTTCTTTCCCAAAGATGAACATTGAACGAACCCCGTCCATAGATTTTCCATATGTAACAGTTACTTTTGTTTATCCTGGTGCATCCAGTGAAGAAATAGAAACCCAGGTTGTAAAAAGGGCTGAAAATGCCGTGTCCGAAGTTGCAGGAGTTAAAAAAATTACCAGCCAGGTTTATGAAAACAGTGCATATGTTATATCTGAATTTAATTTGGGTGTGAACGTTGATGACAAAGCAAATGAAGTAAAGGCAAAGATAGATGGTTTGGCAAATGAATTTCCAACCGATTTGAAACAACCTGTGATTGCTAAATTGAATCCTTTGCAAACACCTGTGCTGGATATTGTTATCCAAAATGCAGATGCCAGAGATGTTGAAAAATATGTAACAGATACATTATCTAACAAAGTTACTGCGGTTCAAGGCGTTGCATCTGTGAACACATTTGGTGGATTAAAAAGGGCGGTAAGAATCGCTATGGATCCAGATTTAATGGCGGCACGCGGTGTTGGTGTTAATGATATAGTTTCTGCGATTGCGACACATAATTTGAATGTGCCAGGCGGAAAAATTGAAACAGATATCAATTCTGAAAACGTCAGATTTATCGGCGAATTTAAAAGTGTAGATGAAATCGCAAATCTGGAGATTACAACCGTAGAGGGCAGTAATTTTAAATTATCAGACGTGGCATCTGTAACTGATGCGGCGCGTGATATAGAAAATGGCGCGCGTCATAATGGCAAAGATGTTGTTGTATTGTCTGTGGTCAAAGCATCAGACGGTAACGCAATTAAAATTTCAAATGCTTTGCGTAAAAAGATGCCTGAATTAGAACAAGATTTAAAATCTCATTTTCCAAATGCGTCTATGGAAATCGTGACAGATTCTTCAACAAAAGTATCTGAAGATACGGCCAACACAATCTATGCAATTATTTTGGGTATTATATTTACGATTATTGTATTGTTAGCATTTACAAGAAATTGGCGTTCAACAATTATCGCAGGGGTTGTAATTCCTGCATCTTTGTTGTCTGGATTTTTCTTGATGAATTGGTCGGGATTTACAATTAACACAATGACTTTGTTGGCATATGCAACAGCCCTGGGGACATTGGTATCAAACGCAATTATTTTGATTGAATCTGCGTTAACAGAATTGCGGGCAGGCAAAACCCCAGAACAAGCTGCAGAAGACGGAACGCGCAAAGTTGCGGTTCCTGTGTTGGCGGGGGTTGGAACAAATGTTGTGGTGTTTTTACCTTTGGCATTTATGGGTGGAATTTCGGGGCAATTCATGTTGCAGTTTGGAATGACTGTTGTGTATTTAACTTTGTTATCTTTGCTGTTTTCATTTACCTTGACGCCTATGATGATTGCAAAATTATTAAAATTGCCAAATAAGAAACAGGCAAATGCAAAAGAATTAAAGGCACATAATAATTCTACACGTCTGCATACATGGTATGAATATCAATCACGTCATCCATGGGTGGTTATTATGGGGGCAATTGGTATATTGATTATATCTGCCCAATTATTAGGTTTTGTTGGAAACGAATTTTCGCCAACAACTGATGCAAATGAAATAACAATTACTGCACGTACCCCAATGGGCAGTGTGTATTCAAAATCTGAATCTGTGGCAAAACAAATCGAAGAACGGTTGAAACAATTCCCAGAGGTTGAATCTACAACGACTAAAATTGGTGAACGCGGTTTGCAAAATATCACAGTCAAAGTAACATTGGTTGATGTAAATAAACGTGGTATATCTGATAAAAAATTGGCACAAAAAATATTGCCAACTTTGGCAGATATAAATGATGCAGAAATTCAAATACGTGCGGGTGAACGCATCAGTGGTTCCGGTATTTCTTCGGATATGCAATTAAATGTGTACGGCGAAGATGATGCAATTCGTAATCAATATGCAACCCAGATTATAGATGCGGTTAATCAAATAGAAGAAGTTCAAAGTGCGGTTTTAGCACAACAAACACCCGCAAATGAAATTCGTTTTATACCAGATAATGAAAAAATGAATTTCTGGGGTGTTAAAAATACAACTGCAGGAACTGTATTAAGAACGGCATTGTTTGGAAACGACACATATAAATACAAAGAAAAAGGTGATGAATATCCAATCATTTTGGAATTTGATAAAAATTTCAAAACTAAATCTATGTTTGACAATGTTTATGTGAACACACAAAAGGGTATGGTTGCATTGTCCCAGTTGGGAACTTTGGAAACAAAACCTGCGACATCAGATATTTATCGTATAAACAAAAACAGAATCACAGAAATTGATATAAATATTGGTAAATCTACGGTTGGTCCTGTGCAACAAGAAATACAACAATATTTGGATACAATAGATTGGAAACCAGGATACAGCGCATCTTTCGCTGGTATGTCTGAAATCCAAGACGAAACCACAGGCGAAATAGGCCAGGCGTTTTTATTGGCGACTATATTAACATTTATGTTGTTAGCGGCGATTATGAATTCTGTGATTCATCCTTTCACAATTGCGACATCTATCATAACCAGTTTTGCAGGCGTATTCATAGTATTATTCTTGTCCGGTGCATCTATGAATGTTGGCGCCATGTTGGCATTCATTATGTTGGTTGGTTTGGTGGTGAATAATAACATTTTGGTATTGGAACCAACTGTGGCGCGTGTGCAAAATGGCGAAGATGCCAAAAAGGCATTATGGACTGAATTGATGGATAAAAAACGTATGATTTGGATGACAACTATCGCGGTTGTGGCGGGTATGATACCTCAATTATGGTCAAATGATGGTATGAAGGTCGCAATGGGGTCCGTCATGATAGGGGGAATGATTGCATCATTGATATGGACATTTACATTAACACCTGCTTTGTTCTTTGTTATGGAAAGATTCCGTAAATTTTTAATGCGTTTGACAAACAGATAAAATATGGTATTTTTATCTGGGTTAGGGACAGGAAAAATATGATGCAAGAACAGACACAAACTTTGACTGAAAACAATGAAGTTAAAACCAATGTGGCCACGGTTGCGGTTGGTGTGCACAAACAAGAAAATTCCAATAATGTTCACACACAAATTCCGTCTCTTTCTAAATCTTTCAGGGACGTTTTGTCAGACACATACACTGATTATCGCCGTGCCAACAAAGAAATGTTAAAACAGGCGGTGGATAAATATGTGCGGGTCAATGTTCGTGATGCAAAATTATTAAAATTCATGTTAAATTCTGTTAAATACGAAAATGTTAATATGGGTTTTGAAAATTCATCAGATTGGGTCGGTGAATATAACGAAGATGGGGAATCTTATTCTGCTGAAAACGAACAAATGACAATGATACGTCGTGATTACAGATGGTTTAATGATTTGATGCTGTATTTAAACGATAAATATTCGGAACGTCAATTATTGAAAACTGAATTTTTCAAAACTATGAATAATCGCAAATTGATGCAAGATTTCACAAAAAATACAGAAATAATTGAAAGTTTGTCGTGCAGTATTAAACAAGAATATGCAAACGCAAAACAGAATATTGAAAATTCTGTTCAAGATAACGTTAAAACAAACAATAAATAAATGTTACAGAAAGTAGATGTAGTAGTTTTTGATTTTGATGGAACACTGTCCGCCAGTGATTCTTGTTTTGAATTTGGTAAATATTGTTTTAAACATAGTTTATCTGCATGGTTGTATTTGCCTGTAATAGGGATCGGTTATGTTGCGCGTATGTTGAATCCAAATGGAATATGGTGGCGCCGTGCAATCAGGTTTTTTATCAAATCAAAACATGTTAAAGAATTAACCCCACAATTTATTAAACACCATAAAAATTTAAGATTTGGTTGGGCAAAAGAGCAGGTTGCCAAAGAACACAGACAGGGTAACAAGGTTGTTTTGATTTCTGCGGGACCTGATTATTTAATTCCGTATTTAGTGGCGGACATGAAATTTGATGCGGTTATAACATCCAAACAAAACAAAGAAAAACCATGGAATTATGATTTTTTGTGTTGGGGGCCAAACAAAGTCGTTGCGTTGGATAATTGGGCAAAAGAAAACAAATATATTCCAAATGTAATTCGCTCTTATTCGGACAGCAAATCTGATTTGCCAATTATGAATATTGCAAAAGAACAAATTTGGATAGATTCCAAAACAGGCATGCGAAAAAATTAAGAAAACACCGGCAAATGCCGGTATTTTCTTATGAATTTTTAATCTTCCCCGAAATCCATATTGCGAATTTTTTCTGCCCTTGGGGTGATTTTTCGTATTGATATTTGAACCTGGTCTAAATCTTCCGTTACATTTGTGAAATGTTTTTGCAGATTTATTGTGCGGTCATTCAAACGTGATAAATCTTCCAATAATGTATCCAATTCCTGTTTTATTTGATTCGCAACGCGTTTGATTTTTATGTCTGATAATACCGCACGAATTGTATTTAATGTCGCCCATAAAGTTGCAGGCGATACAATAAATACCTTTTTACGCGCAGCATATTCAACCGTGCCTGGAAATTCGCGATTTAATTCATCAAATATAGATTCCGAAGCAATAAACATCATGGCTGATTCTGCGGTTTCGCCAGAAATGATATATTTGTCTGCTATGTCATCTATGTGTTTGCGAACATCTAATTCGAATTGTTTGCGGTATAATTGATTGTTTTTTTCGGTTACAATACGATTATAACTTTCCAATGGAAATTTGCTGTCTATGACCATGTCGCCCGGTGGGTATGGCAATCTGATTACGCAATCAGGGCGAACGCCTGTGGACAATTTACATTGAAATGCATATGTTTCGGGTGCCATTATGTCCGCGACTAAATCTTCCAGTTGGCGTTCACCAAAAGAACCGCGGGCCTGTTTATTCCCCATCAATATATCTTTGAAATTGGCTATGTCGGCACTGATAGTTTTTAATTCATTTGCGTTTTGGGCCAAAGTTCCCAATCTTTCCGCCAATCTTTCACGCAATCTGGCATTGTCTTCACGTAATACAGATATATCAACATGCGGTTTTTTGAAAATCACCACCAACAATAAAAAAACGATAATGACTAAAAGCATTAAAATATAAGTTGTCATTTGAAAATCCTTTGCTACAATCCTTACGTTAAGATTATAAAAGGTTTTGTAAATGTTGCAAATGAAACTTTGTGGTGATTTGATTTTAAGACAAAAATGCGAGCCTGTGGCGGATATTACGCCAGAATTGTTGAAAACAATGGATGAAATGGTTCAAATGATGTCCAATCAAAATGGGGTTGGTTTGGCCGCACCCCAGGTTGGTATTACCCAAAGATTTCTGGTAATGATGGATCCTGATACACATCAAATTTATCGCATGATAAATCCTGAAATCATTTCCAGAAGTGATAAAACCTGTGTTATGGAAGAAGGATGCTTGTCCGTTTTGGGCGCTGATAATATGCCTGTTTATTCAAATGTGGCCCGTCCTGAATCTGTGGATGTAAAATGGTTGGATGAAAACGGTAAACAAAATCAAATGCACATGGAAAAAACCTTGGCGCGTATTGTGCAACACGAAACAGACCATTTGGACGGTGTTTTATTCATAGATTATTTGACCGGGGTAAAACGTGAAATGTTAATGCGCAAAGTTAATCGGAGACATTAAATATGAAATTGGTTTTAATGGGGACTAATGATTTCGTTGTTCCTGTATTTGATGATTTATCAAATAAATACGATATTATCGCGGTCTTTACCCGTGCCCCAAAACCAAAGGGTCGCAAACATATTTTAACACCTTCACCTGTGCATGCGTGGGCTATGGAAAAAAATTTACCTGTGTTCACATCTATTAAAGATTTTGATAATTTAACAGATAAACCTGATTTCATAATTGTTATTTCATATGGTGTTATATTGCGTGATAATGTTTTGAATACCGCAAAATGTATAAATGTTCATCCATCAACTCTGCCTAAATATCGTGGCCCATCACCAATCAAAACGGCTATATTAAACGGGGACAGAAATACAGATGTTTGTTTAATGGAAATGAATGCTGATTTGGATACGGGTGATGTTTTAATGCGTGAAAATATTTTAATTGGTGAAAATGATACCTGTAGCGATGTTGAAAAAAATGTATCGAATGTCGCAATTAAAATGTTAAATGAATATATAAATAATCCGGGTAAATACCCGCCAATTAAACAACAGGGTGATGCGATTTATACGCGTAAATTTACTGGTGCGGATGAAATAATAGATTGGACCAATTCGCCACAACAAATTCATAATCAAATTCGTGCGCTGTCGGGGGGGCGAACCAAGATAAATGGCATGGATGTGAAAATTTTGGAAACAAAAATTGAAAACGGCGAATTGAAGATAGTTAAATTACAACCTGCGGGCAAAAATATTATGGATTGGAAAAGTTTTATAAATGGCCTGCATGGTGCAGAAATAAAATATGGGGAATAAAGGGCTATGCCACGTTTCAAAATAAATCTTGAATATGATGGAACAGATTTAATTGGTTGGCAGGAAAACCAAGATGGCCCATCCGTGCAATCTGTGTTGCAAGATGCGATATTTAAATTCAGTGGTGAAAAAACAACTGTGTTGTCTGCAGGACGCACAGATGCTGGGGTGCATGCAATTTGTATGACTGCACATTTTGATTTAGATAAAGATTGGGACAGCGACACCGTTATGCGTGCGGTCAATTTTTATTTGGTTGGTAAACCTGTATCTGTTTTGGGTTGTGAACGCGTGGCGGATGATTTTCATTCGCGTTTTAATTGTGTGAAACGTTATTATAAATATATCGTGTTAAATCGTTCTGCACCTGTGGTGTTGGATAAAAATCGCGTTTGGTGGGTGCCACAAAAATTAGATGTTGAAAAAATGAAAAGTGCAGCCGAAAAATTGATTGGAAAACATGATTTTACATCTTTTCGTGCCGCACAATGCCAGGCAAAAAGCCCAATAAAAACATTGGACACCGCAACCATTACCCAAGATGGCGACAAAATCATTTTTGAATTTTCTGCCCGTTCTTTTTTACATCACCAGGTTCGCAATATGGTTGGGACTTTGGTTGAAATCGGTTTGGGTAAACCATATGATATAGATGAAATCTTTGCCCAGAAAAAACGTGGCGCAGCGGGTGTTAATGCACCTGCATCGGGGTTATATTTTATCAGGGCTTCATATGCCACAGACGGCGATTTGAAAAAGTAATTGTTTTGCCAGAGGGATAAATTAAATTTCCATTTGTTAAAATTTTTCCATGACAATTTGGGGCATCAACATCAAATACTGTTATTATATAATCTATTGATTTATCATCACAGATTTTATCAAAATTATCTAAAATCGCAGTGAAATTTTGCATGTATGCCAATTGCCATTTATCTGTTTTATACATACATAATCCGTGATTACATTTATATCTTTTGTTTTTATCTTGTGGGTGTTCATTATTTATTTGTCGCCATGTATTGAAAGCGAAATAATGTTGTGCAGAACGTGATTTATTAAACTGTAATTCATCATTTACAACAAAACCTATCAATTGATGATCTTCGCTGGAATAAACAAGTGGGCGATTTGAACACGCAAAAATAAGAATCGCCAAACCCAAGACAGCGCCAGCACACACGCGATTTAAATTTCTTTTGATAAAGTTCCCAGAATCAAATGCCACAATCAAAATCAGACACAACATTGATATAATACACAAGATTAAAACTGTATTTGAAATATTTGGCATATTTATATTTGCATAGGGTAATTTTGTTATGTGTTCTGCGATGTGTAATGCAAATCGATAAATATGGTCTGCAAAATTTAATAGGAAATGAATATCAAACAAAGCTAACACAGTTCCAATCATAACAATCGGCATAATCAGCACAGAAAATATTGGTAATATAATTAAATTTCCAATAATACTGTACAGCGGTATAAAGCCAAAATGGGTAATTGTGAATGGCAGGGTAAATACCGTTGCGGTTATTGTTGTAATTGTTGCGAGATATAAGATATGTTTTATTTTATGCCAAAAATCACGTTTGACATAGGTATGATTTTGAAACACCCACAACAATCCAAATACCGCGGCGAACGATAATTGAAAACCAGCACTCATAACAAAAAATGGGTTTATCAGGAATATTATCAAAAATACTATTGCTGCATTACGCAGGGATAAAATGCCACGTCCCAAGATAAAAGCTATGAAAATAAATGTCGTCATGAAAAATGCACGTATGGTTGCAACATTTATCCCCGATATAATTAAATATCCCAACAAACCCAACCAAGCACAAAATAGGGCTGGATATCTGGCGGGCATGCGTTTTGATATAGGTGCGATTAAACGGAATAAAAAATAAAACAGAGCAAACAGCCATCCACTAATCAGTGTCATATGAAAACCACTGATTGACCAAACGTGTCCCAAACCAACAGATTGCCATATTTTTCTTTCCGTTGTTGGCATTGATTTTTTATATCCCAGTATCAAACTGTCGGTTAAATTTGAATCTGATTGATGATGAATATAAGTTCGCAGATTATTTGTATTTGATGAATTTATGATTTTATAATCTTTGAAAAAGCCGGTCCCTGATATGTTCTTGAAATATGCCCAACGTGCAAAATCAAATGATTCTGGTGCCGCCTTCGGTGAAGGTTTAAATATCACGGCGGTTCCAGAAATTGTATCATTTATATTTATTGCGTTATCTGGATTTTGAATAGACAGGCGAATATTCACATTTTTATTTGAATCATATTTATCATTAATTTGATTCATGGGGATATTCAAAATTATATGGTCATTTTCATTTGAAAAATCTATGTCCATTACAGTTCCGGAAATTTTGACTTCGCCAAAAGAGTTTTGTATCTGTGGTGTGTTTAAGATATGTGTAAAAGACATAGAATAAAAGAATCCAAAGAAAAACAGCGCAAATGCACGAATAACAACATTTTTAGTTTTGAATATCAAAGCCGTTAATAACAATGTTATTAAAATTGGAAACTGAAATACGGGTTCCGAATCTAATGAAAAATATAAACCTGCACCAAAGGCAACTAAAAATGGCGCCCATAAAAATAAATTTTTATACTGATTATCCAGGATTTCTTTCATATTGCAATTATAGTTTTTTATTTTGTTGCACTGCAACCAATAATTTTTTATTATATATGTACATAAGGAGAAAAACTTATGTCCAGATATATTTTTGTTACCGGTGGGGTAGTTTCAAGTTTAGGTAAGGGCGTTTCAGCGGCATCGTTGGGCGCCCTTCTTCAATCGCATGGATTTTCTGTTCATGTTCGTAAATTCGATCCATATTTAAATGTAGATCCTGGCACTATGTCGCCATTACAACATGGTGAAGTGTATGTTACAAATGACGGTTTTGAAACCGATTTAGATTTGGGATATTACGAAAGATTTTTGGGTGTTAAATTGACCCGAAATGATTCTGTATCGGGGGGGCGCATTTATTGGGATGTGTTAAATGCCGAACGTCATGGCGATTATTTGGGGGCAACGGTTCAAATGATTCCGCATGTCACAAATAAAATCAAAGAATACATAGGTCGCCCAACAAATACAGATTTTGTTATTTGTGAAATTGGCGGAACGGTTGGCGATATCGAAGGCAAGGTATTTTTAGAATCCATACGTCAATTTGCAAATGATATAGGGCGTAAAAATGTTATGTTTTCACATTTGACTTTGGCACCATTTTTGGAACAAAGTGGTGAATTAAAAACAAAGCCAACTCAAATGTCTGTACGCAGTTTGTTGGAAAATGGTATCCAAGCAGACATTTTATTCGTGCGTTCACCACGTATGTTGACTGATGAAGAACGTGCAAAAATTGGTATGTTCTGTAATTTGCCCGCAAAGAATGTGATTACCAGCATGAATGTTGATAATATTTATAAAATCCCATTGGTATATGATGCACAAAATGTGTTTGATATTATGATGGAACATTTTGGAATAACACCACCAGATGGGGACGTATCTAAATTTCAAAAAATTGAAAAATATTTAGATGCAGATTTACCAACCTGCACAATCGGTATGGTTGGCAAATATTTTGATGTGCCCGATGCCTATAAATCATTAAACGAAGCATTATTCCATGCGGGCATTCAAAACAATGTGCATGTCAAAATTAAAAAGATAAATGCTGAACATTTTTCAGGTACAGATTGCAAAGATGTTGATGGTATTTTAATACCTGGCGGTTTTGGTAATCGTGGGGTAGAGGGCAAAATCGCAGCGGCCGGATATGCCCGTGAACATAATATTCCATTTATGGGAATATGTTTAGGAATGCAGGTTGCAGTCATAGAATTCATGCGTAATGTTGTTGGGGTCAAAGATGCAAATTCCACAGAATTTTCCGATAAATGTACACCTGTGATAAACATTATGTCTGATTGTGATACAGGCGATATGGGTGGAACTTTGCGTTTAGGGGCATATCCATGCAATATATTACCAAATACTTTGGCAGAACGCGTTTATGGCAAAAACAATATATCAGAACGTCATCGCCACAGATATGAAGTGGATATAAAATACAAAGATATGTTGGAAAAAAACGGTATGATTATATCGGGTATATCGCCAGATGGAAAATTGCCAGAGATGATAGAAATACCATCACATAAATTTTTCATAGCGGGACAGTTCCATCCTGAATTCCAAAGCAATCCATTCGATGGACACCCAATATTCAATGCGTTTATTGCAGCATCTATGAAGAAATAAAAATCAATCTTTGTGAACAGATACCGCAATAATTGTGTTTATATCGTCATCTGGGGATGCGTGTTGGCGGATTTCTTTGCCACACTTTTCACATTTGTGTATGATGATATAGGTATCTTGTTTGATTTCAACACCAATTGGGCGCATCATACCACCACAATTTGATTCGCGGTCGCCCGGGTTGTTATCAACATGTTTAGAATATAAACATTTGGGGCAATGGTTCGTATATCCATTACCCGAAACCACAGCCCCACAATGTTCACATGTAAAATTTTCTATGCGTCGTGTGAATTTTTTCATTTATAAACCCAATGCATCACGATACATTCTGGTTAATTCGTCTGCTTCGTCCAATTCATCAGGATCCAGTTTTCTTAAACGTATCATTTGACGAATGTATTTTGGATCATAACCTGCAGATTTTGCTTCGTTATAAACTTCTTTGATGTCGGCGGCAATTGCGGCTGCATCTTCGTTTAATTTTTCAATACGTTCGATAATGCTGGTTAATTGAGCGTTATCTATTGCACCATGATTTGCGTTTTTCATGAACCTTCCTCTTGTTTTTTCTGTGTAATATATGATATATTAATAATCGTAAAAATCAAATATTTTTATAATTTATGTAGAAGGGGACAAACATGACCAGATTTACCAAGATGACCGCATCCATAGGTCCAAAATGTGAAGACAAAGCAACCCTGATGCACATGATTCAAGCAGGGGTCAGTGTTTGTCGTTTGAATTTCAGTCATGATACAGGCGATGTCCAAGGTGCCAAGATAGATATGATACGTTCTATCGCTCAAAAGGTTGGTAAACCTGTGGCGGTTATGATAGATATCCAGGGCCCAAAACACAGAATTGGCGATTTTAAAACAGAAGACCATTATCCATTAAAGGTTGGTCAAAAATTTATATTAGATTCTGATGAAACGCCTGGCGATTCAAACAGGGTTCAATTGCCAGATATAGATGTTATGCGCTCTTTATCAGTCGGGGACAGAATTTTATTAAATGACGGCAAAATAGAATTACGTGTTGATGCAGTGTTTGATGATAAAATTGAAACCACTGTTATTCATGGTGATGAAATTTGGTCCAGACGCGGATTTAATCTGCCAGACACAGATATAGATACAGATATTTTAACCGAAAAAGACAAAGCAGATTTGGAATATGCGATTACTAAAAAACCTGATTTTGTCGCTGTTTCTTTTGTACAAAGGGCGGAAGATATTTCATCTGTGCGTGATTTTATAACGCAACGCACATCTCATCCTATCAAGATAGTTGCAAAAATAGAACGGCCAAACGCGGTTCGCAGAATAACAGATATCGCAACTGCGGCGGATGGTATAATGATTGCGCGTGGTGATTTGGCGGTCGAATTACCTTTTGAACAGGTACCAGCGGTTTCACGTCATATTATTCGTGAATGCAGAAAATTAAATCGCCCTGTGATTATGGCAACACAAATGTTGTCTTCGATGGTTCATTCTCAATTCCCAACGCGTGCAGAAATATCAGATGTGGCGACCGCTGCGTATTTGCGCGCTGATTCTACTATGACATCCGAAGAAACAACAATCGGCGATTCACCGGTTAATGTTATCGAAACTATGAATAAAATTTTGACCTATGCAGATTCAGATACAATCGCAAATCCATACGATTGGTCGCGCATAGATAATGTACCTGAAAATGATTGGTCGCGTTCGGTTGTTTCTATGGCTACATTGAATAAAGTTAGTGCGATAGTCGTTTTTGCACGTGAAACAGATGCAACAATTCAAATATCTTGTCGCAGACCTGATATCCCAATTATCGCGGTGTGCTGTGATAATGTGATTGCAAATCAATTATGTTTATCGCGTGGTGTATTCCCGATATGTGATGGATATTTATTTGGACAACGTGATGCATTTGGTGCGGTGCGATTGTTTGGTATAGGTTCTGGTAAATTGGTAATAGTGGATGAAGAAAAAATCAGTTTAAGAACATTGGATTAAAAATAAAAAGGTCGGATTTGTATCCGACCTTTGATTTTATTTTTGATTTTGATTATCTAACAAAACTTTTCTGCGAATATCTTTTATTACATTATGGTGTAATCTTGTCGCTGATAACGCGGTAAGAATACTGGCCAATAAATCTGGGAAATTAGGTTCTTTTATTATATTGCCAATAAAAATACCTGTCGCAATACAGCATCCCATATACGCCATTACATCAAGAGCCAGATTTTTATTATTTGTTTTTTTGAATTCTTCTTTGGTCATTTTATACCTCTTTTTTGGGATAATAAGACAAAAAATAAAAAATGTCAAGCAGTAAACCTGTTTTTCATATTGACCCGCAATCAATATTTTTACTATGATTACTGATTATGAAGAGAGTTTTGTTTTTTCTTTTGTTTTGTATGTCTATTTTTCAGTCGGTAATTGCCGCTGAATATCGTGCTGCGTTGGTCGCAGATATTGATTCAGGCCATGTTTTATACCAAGAAAATGCCAACCAATTAAATTATCCTGCATCTTTAACCAAGATTATGACCCTATATTTGACATTTGATGCGTTGGAACATAAACGTCTTCATCTGGACGATTATTTGATTGTTTCGCAATATGCGGCGGATGCCCAACCTGTTAAATTGGGTTTAACCGCGGGCAGTAAAATCCGTGTTGAAGATGCAATCAAGGCCGTTGCTGTTCATTCTGCAAATGATGTGGCGCGTGTGTTGGCTGAAAACCTGAAGGGTGGCAAAGAGGGCAATTTTGCAGACCTGATGACACGTGTTGCAAATGAAATTGGTTTGCAAAATACAAATTTTGAAAATTCTTCGGGATTGCCAAATGATGATCATATGTCCACCGCGCGTGATATAGCTTTGTTATCTATGGCGGTTTATAAACATTTCCCACAATATTGGAAATATTTTGGCATTAAAACATGGACTTATAATGGTAAGACTTATACAAACAGCAATCGTTTGTTGGGAACTTATCCAGGCTGTGATGGTATGAAAACGGGCTTTACAAACAAATCAAAATATTCTTTGGTTGCAACTGCCCAGCAAGATGGTCGTCATTTAATTGCTGTTGTGTTGGGTGCTGAAAACAAAGATGTTCGTGCCAATGTTGCCAGAAAAATGTTGAATATTGGTTTTGGCAAAATGGACAAGGTAGCACCCGTTAAAAAAGAATCTTATTCAGAACCAACAAATAATAATCCTGTGATGAAATATGCGCAAAAGCCCGTTCAAAAATCATACAGGGAACCAGCAAATGCATATGCGCCGGGACATGTTGGTGTTCAATTTGGTGCTTTCTCTACACGGGAAGCAGCCGAATCCCAGGTTAAAAAGGTTAAATCAATGTTGGGTATAACTACAACCATAGAAAGAAATGAAACAGGGCTGTATCGTGTTCGTATAAATAATATATCTGAAACCTATGCCCAAGAATTAAAATCACGTGCCAGTGAAAACGGTATAGATTCTTATGTGTTCCATTAAAGAATAAAAAATGAATGTTAAAATAGAAAAATTAATAAAACAATTTGCAAAATTACCACGTGTTGGAACACGTGCCGCCACGCGTATGGTGTTAAGTTTATTGCAGGATAAAACAGGCAAAGCGGAAAATTTGGCTGAATTATTATCTGATGCGGCGCAAACAATTCACCCGTGTAACATATGTGGTGTGTTAACTGATAATGACGTTTGTGAATATTGTTCTGATGTATCCAGAAAAAACGGTCAATTATGTATTGTTCGTGACTTATCGGATGTTTTAGTGTTGGAAAAATCAGGTGTGTTTCATGGGCGCTATCATGTATTGGGGGGCAATTTGTCTGGGGTTGCGGGTGTTACACCGGATGATTTAAATATCGCAAATATACCAACACGTATTAAAAACGAAAATATAACAGAAATAATTTTTGCTTTGCCCAACACAGTGGAGGGCAAAACAACCCAACAATATATAATCACAACAACACAAAATCAAAATGTTGTGTTTTCTGAATTGGCATCTGGTGTTCCATTGGGTGGCGATTTAGATTACATAGATGACGGGACATTAACTTTGGCTTTTGGTGGACGTAAAAAATTATGACGGATAAAATATCATCTTTGCCACCTGTATCAGAAATGATGCGTGATTGCGGGTTGGAACCCAAGAAACAATTTGGTCAAAATTTCTTATTTGATTTAAATTTAACCGGTAAAATCGCACGTTCTGTGCCCGACATAGAAAAAAATATAGTGTTAGAGGTTGGGCCAGGACCGGCCGGGTTAACACGCGCTTTGTTAATGGCGGGCGCAAAAAAAGTCGTTGCGATTGAAAAAGATAAAACAATACAGCCTATTTTATCAAAAATTGTTGAAGCCGCGAACGGCAGGCTGGAAGTTATTTATGGTGATGCATTAAAAACGGATTTATCAAATTTGAATAAAACAGGTTTCGCAATTTGTTCAAATTTACCGTATAACGTCGGGACTGAATTATTGATAAATTGGTTGCATGAAATTGCAAATGGAACAAATATAAAATCTTTGACTTGTATGTTTCAAAAAGAAGTTGCGCAACGCATAGTTGCAGATGTCAAAGATGCCCAATACGGCAGATTATCTGTGATAGCGAATTTAATTGCCGACACAAAAATATTATTTGATGTTCCAAATACTGCATTTGTTCCGCGGCCCAAGGTTCAATCTGCAGTGGTTCAAATTATTCCAAATAAAAATAAAATTGCAAAAATCAAAGATATTAAAAAATTGGAAAAATTAACCGCAAAATTATTTGGACAAAGACGTAAAATGATACGTGCGATTATAAAAACAGATTGGGAAAAATTCGGTTTATCAGGGACAGAACGCGCCGAAGAATTGAACCCTGATTTATTTTTAAAAATTGCATGTAATATAGACGCAAATTTGTTATAATATAGAAGAATATTAACGGGGGAGAGAAAATGTCAACAGCAACACTTGCGTTTTTTATGATCGCTTTTCTGGCGGTGTTTTGGATGCGTATGTGCAAAATGGGTACGCTGTTGGCGTTTTTGATAACTGGTTTATTGGCGGGTCAGCACGTTTTTGGTTTGTTTGAATTATCAGGGGCATGGAATTTCCTTGGTGATTTAGGAATCATGTTCTTGTGGTTCAGTATGGGTTTGCAAATCAATATGAAACGTTTGTGGCAATTACGTAAAACTATTTTCGGTCTGGGTGCATCCCAGGTTTTAATGGTTGCGATAATGTTATTCCCATTCTTGGTTGGGGTTACAGATTGGACTTTGATTTCTACGGTTATGATTGCGTTGGTGTTGGCTATGTCCAGTACATCTGAAGATTTGCAAATTTTGATTGATAAAAATCAACTACAAACCAGTATGGGACATCAAACATTTTCTATTTTGTTATTCCAAGATTTATTATCAATTCCGCTGCTGGCTATGTTGCCTGTGATGGCCGGAAAATCTATCAATTTGGGTGCATCTGCCATAGATATTGCGGTTATGTCGTTGGGTTTAATATTGGGTGTTATAGTTGTATCTAAATTTATAATCAATCCGTTATTAAGAATGGTATCAAAACTGCAATCGAATGAGGCCTTTGTTTTGGCGATTATGGTAAATATCGCGATTTGGGCTTTCGTGTTGAAATTGATGGGGTTGCCACCTGCATTGGGTGCGTTTTTGGCGGGTATGTTAATGTCAGAAACTGTTTACAGACACCAGGTCAGTGCATTGGTCGAACCATATGCTATGCTGTTTTTATCCTTCTTTTTCATAGTGTTGGGAATGGGGTTAAATTTGCCTTTCTTGATTCAAAATTGGGCGATTGTTTTATTGGGGGTTGCTGGTTTGGTTCTTATAAAGTTTTTTGCATTATTCATTGTTGCACGTGTAAGACATGTGTCGGGCAAAGATGCAACATTAATGTCGCTGATTTTGGCCCAAGGCGGTGAATTTGGTTTGTTGATATTGCAAACTATGAAGACAAATGACATAGAGGCGATTCCACCAGAACATCAAGAATTATTGATTGCGATAATCGTTGTTTCCATAATGGTAACACCTATCGTGATAATGATTCACGATTGGCTGTTAAAGTCGGGCCACATATTCAGTGGTAAAAACAACAAGGGTATAACCGAAGTATTAAAACAAGATGTGCCAACTGTTGTTATTTGCGGGTTTGGTCGTATGGGACAAATCGTTGCGCAAATGTTAGAAACAGAAAACATTTCCTATGTTGCGATTGATTCAAACGTGGACAATGTGATTATGGCACGCGAACAGGGATTTAATGTTATTTTTGGGGATTCCAAGAAACAATCTATATTGTTGGCTGCAGGGCTGAAAGTGCGCAAAACCCGCGCGGTTGTAATTGCGTTAAATGACGAAGAAGTTGCGTGTGATATTTTGGAAACCTTGCATTCCATAGCCCCAAAGATGAAGGTGTTTGCACGTGCGCACAGTTTAAAAACATCACAAGATTTGATCGCGTTGGGCGCAAGATCTGCAACGCCAGAAATCATAGAATCTTCGTTTATTTTGGGTGAAAATTTAATGACATCATTGGGATTGTCTAAAAATAAAATAAATGCTTTGACGGAATCTTTGCGTGAAAATAATTACGCAAATGTCAAGAAACCTATTGATTAAAACCAATAATTATATTGTGTTGATTTTGTATGTCTAAATTGCTATATTCCAATAAGCTAAGGTTCTACGTATGAAAAAATATTTGAAATATATCGCGGTTATGGTTGCTGTGTTTGTTTTAGATTTTGTTTCTAAAACTGCTTTATTACATTTTTTAGCTGCGAAATATGGTGCGATTATATATAACCCAAATGTTATCTGTGCAAAATGTCATATAGAGGGCGTATTTGTTTCGTGGAAATATATTTTGGGTGGCGATTATGGTTTGTCCAATTTATTTAATATCCAATTCGTGTGGAATCGCGGTGTTTCATTTTCCGCTTTTAATCATGTTATGCCCACGATAATCAGCTGTATCACAGCGGTAATCATCTGCTATCTGGTATATTATTTGTTCAAGAAATCTGTCGTTTACGAACGCTTGCCAATCGCGATGATAGTTGGTGGTGCGATTGGTAATTTGGCGGACAGGGTGCGTTTTGGTGCCGTGGCTGATTTCATCCAATGGCACATTGGTGGGTTATGGACATTCCCCGCTATATTTAACATAGGGGATGTTTTCATAACATTTGGTGTGTGTTTATATTTAATAAATTTATTTATAAACAGACGCCGTTGTATTAAACATATTAAATCTGTAAAGGAAAAATAAATGGTATCTTATCTTGATAATAATTCTGGCTTTAACAGTTGGAATGCAATGCAACAACAAAAACAGCAGAAAAAATCATCATCTGGGTTTTTCAAATGGATGTTGATATTTTTGTTGGCTTGGTGGGTGTTTGGTTCATTTTTTGAATCTAAAAATGTTCCAGTTGAACCACAAAATACAGTTATTGTTGAAAATTCAACCGTTGAATCATCTAAGATAGAAGCCGATAAAATATCTTTTGATGTCCAGGGGTTACGTGTTGCAAATATCGCATTAAAAGATCATTTAAAAGATGTAAAATCTACTGAAAAAGTATCTTTGTTGGATGGTGAAAATAATTTCATAGAAATTGGATTTTTATCTGCTGATACCCAAACGCCAAATATAAACACCAAATGGAAAATGAATAACAATAATATGGTGTGGGATAATAAAGATAAAATCAATTTCACACGTGATATTGTAATTGATGATTATGTTATAAAGATATCAGATACAATTAAAAACAATTCCAAGAAAGAAATAAGTTTGGCGCCGTATGCACGTGTTATTCGTGGAATGGGCGATGTTAAATCGGCTGTGGTTGAAACAGGCGGTGTTGTTTATGCTAATTCTGATTTAGATTATGCAAATTGGAATAAATTAAACAAGAAATCTTATGCTTATTCGACTGTTCGTGGTTCCTTTGGTTTTGCAGAACAATATTGGGAAACAGTTGTTTCCATGGATACCAACGATCAAACAATCAGTTTAAAGAAAAACGGCGAATTATATTTGGCTGATGGTAATGCGGCACCTGTAAAAATATCGGCAGGCAAAGACATCACCTTTGATACATATGTGTTTGCAGGTCCACGCGACAGTAAAACATTGAACAAAGCAAGCGAACATATACCAGGGTTATCTGAAACAATGGATTATGGTTGGTTTTGGTTCTTTGCACAACCAATGTTATGGATGATAAATTGGCTGTTTGCGTTGGTTGGAAATTATGGTGTTGCGATTATTTTAATGACTTTGGTGTTAAGATTTTTGATGTGGCCATTAACACGTAAATCTTATACATCAACAATGGCTATGCAAAGAATGCAGCCAGAAATGCAACGCGTTCAAAAATTATATGCAAATGACAAAGCGCGCATGCAAATGGAAATGATGAAGATTTATCAAACACACAAAACATCGCCCATGTCTGGATGTTTGCCTATGTTAATTCAAATCCCAATATTCTTTGCGTTGTATAAAGCATTGTTGATATCTGTTCCGATGCGGTCTGCGCATTTCTTGTGGATATCTGATTTGGCGGCTATGGATCCATATTTCATATTGCCAATTTTGATGGGTGTAACAATGTGGATACAACAGGCATTACAAACAGACAAAAGCAAATCAAACAACAATATGATGGCATCAACACAACGTGTTATGAAATGGATGCCTGTGGTGTTCACAGTAATGTTTGCATGGATGCCTGCGGGGTTGGTGTTATATTGGACTGTGTCTAATATATTTGGAATTGTTCAAATGCAAATTATCAAGAAAACTATTAAATAAAAACAAATACCCATTTGATTTACGATTTTAATCGTTTTTGGATGGGTATTTTTTATGTAAATAATTAAATAAAGAATCTGGAGTTTGAATAAAGATATTTTTTATACCACAGATTTTTTTAGTAAATTGAACACATGTAAAACCTTTGAATCGGGGCAGGGATGGACAGGAAATATTATATTTTATAAATACCCAACCATATTGTTTTAAAATTTCTATATCGCGTTTTTTTATTGGAATTAAAACGACACGATTTAATTTTGTAAATTGATAAATAAAAGCTTTGTTTGTTGTAATTATGACGGGTGCACAATGACGAAAATGTTTGCACAATATATTAGCAGATATTTTATGAGATTTTGTTGAAAATCCAACGTATAGCATATTTTGTCCCTTTTATATTTTAATGTGTTTCTGACTTATCTCCCCGTCCATAAATCAGAAATAAATTATTATTCTTCAATCCAACCATTTTTGCGTGCGACATCGCCAATTATTTGCATAGCAGAATTCCATAATGCTGCGGCACGATTTTCAGAATAAATATATTGATGTGGTGCGCGTTTTTTATCGCCAAATTTTTTCATAACTAATAATTGTTCTTCGGTTAATTTACCAGATAGAAACAATTTAGTTATCAAAGTTTCTACATCCAATATTTCGCAAGGTCTGTGAACACAAGATTGTTTCCTGAATCCATTTTGAATTGATTTAGAATACAAAAACCAAAACCACATTTGTTCTGCGTTTTGAAATTTTTGTGTTAAATCAAGATTTGTATTTTTTAATGTATTTTCCATTTTTTTCTCCTTTGTATATTTTGTTAGCGCACCAGATATTTATTCTTGATGCAATGAAAGTTAAAATAAAAATTGAAAAGTGTAAAATGTTACAACCAATAATAGAAATGCGAATCGAATTTTCGATTCGAAATGGCTTTTTTAATATTTGGGTTCGAATCGATTTTTACCAATAAAATAAAACAAAATCTGCATTACGCAGATTTTGTTTTATTCATGATTTATTCTTATTCCATTTCAACGGTTATAGGTGGGTAACAATCGCCACCAGAATCAGGACAACAATTCCATCCATCTTCACCCATATCTGTAAATGTTTCGCCAGTACAACAACCATCTGCATCAGGAGAAGTACCATCTTCACATGTTAATCCTTCTTCTTCTGGCAGGACAGCTGCTTTTGCAGGTTTTTCCCATGGATTAATAATATCTCCATCATCATTATAGGACAGACCCAAAATATCTTCATTGTATGCCTTTAATTGATCGCCAGTTCTGTCTGCGCCACCATATTTTTCATCAAATTTCTTTTGTGTTTGTTCTGAATAAACCTTGTTCTTGGCCATATTGATAGATTCATAATTCAATGATTCACAATACATATAAACTGTTCTGTAATCATACCCCGATTCAGCCCAGTTATCCCCGATGGTCTTTTTGCCTGTTTTAGGATCATCATCACAATATTTATCACCCAGATTGAAACTTCTGGATTGACCAATCCATGAAGAATCTGTTCTATCAACTTTAACTTTGCCTTTCAAAGTTTCCCAAGAACGACGTGGATTTGTTCCCAATGAAATCATCGAACATTTCTTACCTGGTTGTTCATTACATGATACAATCAAATCAACCGGTGAAAACACATTGATACGTGTGCCCGCGGCAATTGAAAATGGTGGTGTGGTATTTGACATAACATCAACCAATAATTTTTGTGCAACTTTGTTCCATGTATCTATGACGGTTTGTTTTGCCATTTCAGATGAACGCATAGTGCCAGATTGAACGATGGTGTTGCTGTCCAAATTAATTTGATTTACAACTGTATCTGCAATTGGTGCAATCATATTAACCGCGGCGGGAACCAAAGATGTCAAAATTGGCATAACCATTTGTTCCATATAATCGGTGCTGCCATGGCCAGGAACACCAACACGTCCCTGGGCATCGCCAGAATAGGGGTCTTGGCCATCTTCAAAATTAAATTCGACACCATTTGGTAATATGAATTGATACCATTTAATATTCATACGACCGACCGCTTGATATGGACCCGGTAAATCACCATCCAAATACCCCATTAATAATGTTCCCGTTGGAATTATAACTGTGCGACCATCATCGGAATACACATTACGATCAACGGTTGCACGCACAGGAATACTATGATTTTTGTCGGGGTCGCATGCACCTTTTGTAATATCCCCTGTACATCCATATACACTGGGGTCTGCACGTACTTCTGATACAATTGTTGCAGGAATTGGTTTAAATTGACGCAACATAAACGTTCTGTCATATGCCATCGATGACGTAACAGATTCAGCCCCAGAACCTACCAACTTAGCTTCTGCAACTTCATTTGTCCATTCAGGGCTATCGCTTGCGAATTCCATTGTACCACCAGACCAATCCCAACCTGCATCATCACTGAATACACCGTCACTTGGCAAAGACATAGTTTCTGGTGATGACAATTGTGGAATGGACAGGTTTCTGGCCCTTACATTTCTGTATCCTATGTGATCTGCGTCTGTACCCATTCTGGAACCATCTTCCAAAGATGTAATAACACCCGTTTTGAAATCATATTTACCAGTTGGATTTGAACAATCTTTGTCGGAAAATGGATGGAAATAATTTGCGCCACCTTCGGGTTTTATCCAACCAATTTGAGTACCAGATTTATCATATCCTGGAATCGCAAAATCAGAACATTTTTCCGGTGGTAATTGAAATTCTGGTTCTGGATCTGGTTCTTTGAAAACCTTTTTCGGTGCAATAACATCTATTTCTTTTTTGATTTGTTCTTTGACCGGTTCTGCAACTGGCTCTTCTTCTTCGTCAGTTTCTTCTTCTTCCGTTTCTTCCTCTTCTTCCACTACATCTTCTTCATCTTCTGTGACGGGCTCTTCTTCTGGTTCTGGCTTTTTTTCTTCGACCGGCTCTGGTTTCTTTTCCTCTTTAACCTCTGGCTTTGGTTCTGGTTTTTTATCTTCTTTTTCTTCTGGTTCGTCCATAAACGGATCAGAATCTTCAATTGCACCGTAAACCACAGTCACAGATTGTTTGTTAACAATATCTTTCTGGGTTGAAACATGCCATGTTATTTCCAACTTGGTTTCTTTGTTGTCTTGAGGTTTTGTTGGTTTATATATCACATTTATTAAACAAGTATCTGTTAAATCATCACAGTTATTTGTTGTTGTGATTTCTGAAACCCCGGATTTAATCTTGTCAATAACCACAGGCATATTAACAGTTACTGTTAAATTTTGATTTTTTGTTTCGCCTGCAACCACACCAGATAAATCTATTTTATCAGGTGTAACAGAAAAAGATGCCTGTTGATCTGATTCAGGAATCTCTGTCTTCTTTGTGCTTTTGCCACCTATAATCAAAACCAACAATATAATAACAACAACAAAAGCAGCACCCAACAACAACCATTGTACGTGTTTTGGTGTCGAAGAACGAAATTCTTTAAATTGTTGTTTTATACTTTTCATTTTCTATTGTATTCTGACAACGTGACAGCTGGTTCCACTGAATTTCAATAATTGATCGCATAATTTTTGTGCCGTATCAATATTAGCCAAAGGCCCAATACGTAAACGATACAAACGTGCGGTTACAGATTCAGAACCTAAATCCCCAACACCCTGTTCGTCAACCGCGAAAAATACACTGTTTTTGTATGGTGTTAAAACACCAACGCCATCATCACCACTGAATTTAGCCAACAAATCAGTCCAATAATCATTTAATGCCTTGACCGATGTGTCAGATTTCAATTCAATTGCAACACCCATTTGATTGCTGGAAACCAATGGAATATTTGTTTGTGGTAAATAAGAACCCGCAGTCACCCGTTCTGTTGGTATCATCGCAACACCACCATTTGAACCATAATTTGTGCCTTGTGCACCATACATCATTGGTTGATTGTAAACCATTGTTGGTGTTGTGGTGTAATCATTATAATTTGCATTTATCGCATATTGTTCATTTGCATATGCAATATTATTCAAAGATTGATTTGCCATCATAGATTGTGCAACATTTGCTTCTGCCAATGCCATGACGGATGCAGTATCAGCAATCAAGAATGGTTTTTCACGCTTTTTAATACATACAATTCTTTGGCCACTGCGTAATACCATATCGCCGACCGCTTCCACAATCAATAAACGACCATCTTCGCCGTCTGTACGGAAACTGACAGGGCTTTCGCCACCTTCGACCAATAATGAAACCACAGGACGTTGAGTCATGGATATAACCTTGTCCCCGAAATCAATGTATGTAAAGATTCTGTCGCGCCATACGCGTTCAGGTGCAATTACATAATCATCAGGATTTGGAACAAATATATCCAAATCAAAACGGAATTCAGATGGATCGATCTTCATTGTTTTTATCCAACCATAATCTTCGCCGTCAACACCAACGGTTACGGGCTTTTTCGAAGATGTTCCAGAATCCATAAATTGCATAGAACCTGTGCCAGATGCGCCATAATTGTTTACCTGGGCCCCAGCGCCAGCAGAAATATCAACCTGGGAATATGTAATTTCAGGTGAATTTACAGGATATGCACGCAGATAGAATATATATCTGTTACCAGATCTGCCGGTTACAATCATATTTGTGTCATTACCCTGGTTATCACCACTGGGGGTAATCCACATTTTTGTGTCGCCCTTTTTGATGTTTGTTGTGAACAAACCACCATTACCAACAACATAATCTTCAATAGTATCACCCAAAGGCAATGTAACCAATGTTGCCATACCTGCACGTGTTTTGATAGGTAACACCGTTCCCATGGACCAGGTTAAATTTGCATAACCAGGTGTAGTAGATCCCGATGTCATATTTGCACCAGGATTATCCCATGCTGCCTGGTAACCAAAAGCAACCCCAGTGCAACACAAGATTGCTAATACAGAAACATTTAATCCAATCAATTTTATAAAAGTCATCTTTTATAATCCTTGCCTTTCAAAATTACCAATTCATCAGGTCTGAATTCAAAGGGTCGGGTTCACCATTTTTAATGGTGTATTCTGTAACCTGAATGCCAAGCGGATTTTTCCGCAGTTTTTCAAGGTTACCAACCACGCCGGACAGCTTTTTATCCAGATCAGATTGTATTCTTAATTGTATCTTATAATTTTTTGGTATAGGTTGTCCACCAATATTTTCATCTTTGCAGACCCAAACAAAATTAACCTCAAACTCATTATTCCCCATGTCTATAATCGCGCGTTCATTGTTTATATTCGCGAAGTTAACAGAACATGAAACAGCAGGTGGCTGGAAATCAAATGTATACTTTTTATATAATGTAGTGTTTGTGAAATCGTTATATACATCTGGGGCAGACCACTGTTTTACAATTCTGTCCCAATTTGTGCGGGTAATAAAGCTGTTTGCGCCACCGTTCAAAGAATTTCTGGCCATTACATATTCACGAATAAAGCCATCTTTGTATCGTTCAACAATATCATTGTTTGTAGCATTCGGGGTCATAGGGGTAATCAACAGGTTAGAAGTCCTGGTCGGTGTATGCAAAAAGAATACCTCTGGTCGTTCAAGAGGAATCATTTTACCCAAAGTAACCACCAAAGCAGCCAGCACCACGATAGACGTGGCTAACGTGAAAGTCAGCACTTTCGACACTAAAACCGGTGGTTCTACGACCTTTGACACAATAAACCCCTACATTATTTATGAAGATTGTAGACAAATTTGTTAACCCAGTGCAAGCAAAAAATAAAAATAAATTACATTTATCATAAATGCGCATTTTGGGAATGTTTTTTGTTTGGGGTTAGGTGTTCTTTTTCCCCTTGCGATAATTTTTTTAAAGTATTATAATATTTCCACTTGATTTTTAATATCGGTGTGCTATGCTTGCACCGATTATCGATACAATAATGGCAAAATGCTGGGGTGTTTTTATGGGGACAAGCGCATAATATAAAGAGTAAGAGGGGCTTAGTTCAACGGTAGAATATCGGTCTCCAAAACCGCGGATGAGGGTTCGATTCCTTCAGCCCCTGCCAGAAAAATATCGGTATAACAAGACAAAATCGGAAAATCTTATGAGAAAAATATTTGAATTTATTAAATCAGTTCGTTCAGAATGGTTCAAAATTGTTTGGCCAAATCGCGAAACCGTTATTCATACCACTGGTATGATTTTATTATTTTCCGGTCTTGCTGCGTTATTCTTTTTTGTAGTTGATGGCATTTTAAATGCCTTGGTTGGTTGGATTTTTTAATTTGACAAAGGATACATGTCATGGAAGAAAAAATGCAGTGGTTTGTTGTTAATGTTCATACGGGTTGCGAAGATAAAATTGCTCGCGAATTGCGTGAACAAATCGACAAACGTAAATTAAATGCTTATTTTGGAGAGATTTTAGTTCCTACACGCGAAGTTTCCGAAATCAAAGGCGGAAAACGTGTAAAAACAGAAAGAAAGTTTTTCCCTGGATATATAGTGGTTCAAATGGTTATGAACAATGAAACATTTTCATTGGTCAGATTGATGCCACAAGTTGTTATGTTTTTGGGACAAAAAGTCAAAAACCAACAGGCAAAACCTATTCCTATGAGTGAAGCCGAAGCGCGTCGCTTGATTAAACAGGTAGAAGAAGGTTCTACTGTGACCGAAGATACTGTTTATGAAGAAGGTCAAGAAGTCCATGTTATCGAAGGGCCTTTTGCTAATTTCAACGGTGTTGCATCAAATGTTGATAATGTAAAGCAAAAGATGACTGTTAAAATTTTGGTATTTGGTCGTGAAACCAGTATTGAATTGGATTTTACCCAGGTAGAAAAAGTTTAATTCCATTAAATTGGAATTGAAAAATGTGGTAGATACGCCATATCGTACCACAACACTAACCAGATGTGAAAACACATCGCAAAAAACGGAGTGAAAAATGGCAAAAAAAGAATTAAAAGGGATTGTTAAATTAGTAGTCCCTGCAAAACAAGCAAATCCTGCACCTCCTATCGGACCTGCATTGGGTGCTGCTGGTGTTAACATTGCAGAATTCTGCAAACAATTTAATGATAAAACAGCAGACAAAGAACCAGGAATGCCAATTCCATGTATAATTACTGTTTATACAGACCGCACTTTCGAATTCATTATGAAATTGCCACCTGTATCGTATTATATTAAAAAGGCATTGAAATTGAAAATTGGTTCTCATAAACCAGGTCGTGAATTTGTTGGTACTATCACAAAAGCACAAATCGAAGAAATTGCTAAAAATAAAATGCCCGATTTGAATTGTTCCACAGTTGAATCTGCTATGAATATCGTTGCAGGTCAATGTCGTTCTATGGGTGTAAAGGTGGAGGACTAAGCTATGAGAGTTACAAAAAGAAAACAAACTTGGTCCACATTGGATGCAAAGAAAGTTTACACATTGAACGAAGCAATCGAAACATTGCGTGGTTTTTGCTCTTCTAAATTTGATGAAAGTTTGGAAATCGCAATTAAATTAGGTATTGATGTTGCCAAAGCAGATCAAAACATTCGTGGAATGTTGTCTTTGCCAAATGGCACAGGTAAAAAAGTTCGCGTTGCTGTATTTACAATCAACAATCAAGAAGATGCTAAGAAAGCAGGTGCTGATGTTATCGGCGGTGAAGAATTGATTGATAAAGTTGCAAACGGATTTTTGGAATTCGATCGTGTTATCGCAACACCTGATATGATGCCAAAAATGTCTAAGGTTGCTCGTGTATTGGGACCAAAAGGTTTGATGCCAAACCCAAAATTAGGCACAGTTACAAATAATATCGCAGAAGCAGTTGCCAGTGCAAAAGCAGGACAAATTGAATATCGTGCTGAAAAGAACGGTATTATCCACGCTGGTATTGGTAAAATGTCTTTTGCCACAGAAAAATTGGTCGAAAATGCAAACGCATTAATCGAACAATTGAAAAAAGTTAAACCTGCATCCACAAAGGGTCAATATATCTTGGGTGCATCTGTTGCAACAACCCAAGGCCCAGGTTTGAAGGTTGAAGTAAAATAAATTATGGTGGGACATCCCACCATAAAAATAGATTTCTGTCCAAGACTGATGGTGTGAAGAAAATCACTTAATTCCCATCATAGACAAAGAAAAATTCTTTGGGGCAGGAAATCGAGCCCCACCAGTGGGAAACCACAGATGGAAAGTTTAACAAAAGAAGCTTAAAAGGATATATAAAGATGAGACGCGAAGAAAAATCAGATTTGATTTCAGCGTTGCAGTCGTCCTTGAAAGAAGCAGACGGTGTTTTCGTTGTAGAAAACCATGGTTTGACAGTGCAAGAATTTGAAGCCTTGCGTAATGAATTACGCCCATTGGTTTCTTTGTTCAAAGTTGTCAAAAACCGTTTGATGAAATTGGCTTTGAAAGATACCAATTTTGAACCTGTATCTGATTTGATGAAACATCCAACCGCTGTTGCAGTTGCAAAAGATGGTTTGGCTGTGACCAAAGTTTTGGCAAAATTTGCTGAAGCTCATCAAAACCTGACAATTGTCGGTGGTAAAATGGATGCAGAACTTCTGGATGTGAACGGCATTGTGCAATTATCCAAGCTTCCGTCTTTGTTGGAAGTCCGTGGTACTATCGCACGTATATTGATAGAACCGGCATCACGTTTAGCACGTGTTTCAGCAGAGTATGGAAAGAAACAAAATTAAAAAACTCACAAGGAGTCTAAAAATGGCAGATATTCAAAAAATTGTTGAAGAATTGTCAAAATTGACTGTTCAAGAAGCAGTCGAATTATCAAAAGCATTAGAAGAAACATGGGGCGTTAGTGCTGCCGCTGCTGTTGCAGTTGCTGCTGGTCCTGCTGCTGCTGGTGCTGGCGAAGAAAAAACAGAATTTGATGTTGTATTGGCAGATGCTGGTGCAAACAAATTGGCTGTTATCAAAGCTGTGAAAGATATCACTGGTTTAGGTTTGGGCGAAGCAAAAGCTTTGGTCGAATCTGCTCCAAAAGCTATCAAAGAAGCAGTTGCTAAAGATGAAGCTGAAAAAATGAAAGCTACATTGGAAGCAGCTGGTGCAAAAGTAGAAATGAAATAATTTCTATTTTTAAAATTAGAATCGCAAGATTCAAAAGATTGCAATTAATGCAATTTCGCCGCCCACCTTGGATTGAAAAATCTTTGGTGGGCACACAGGCGTAAAAAGGTGACAAACTTTTTTCGTTTGCAAAATAAACACAGAAGAGAAAAATAAAAGGATTCAGAAAATGGCAGTTATCCAGAAACTTAGAAAATCTTTTGGTAAAAGTTTTTTGCAAACTCCGCTTCCTGATTTGGTTGAAATTCAGTACAATTCTTACAGAGA
>JAGCOR010000022.1 GCA_017642585.1 Alphaproteobacteria bacterium
ATAATGCGTATGATCATGCATGGGCAACACCAAGTTGGAACAACAACAGTCCTACAGGCTTGTGCAAGATAACAAGTTGTAAGGCAGGATCTTATTATACATCTACAAACAGTGGTAATACGAATACATGTACAGCATGTCAAGCTGGTAAGTATATGTCCACAAATGGTCATACAACTACGGCTTGTACAGATGCATCCAAGGGATATTTTGTGTCGGGAACTGGAAATACTGGTCAAACATTGTGTGCTGCAGGTTCATACACTGGTACAACAGGTCAGTCATCATGTACAGCATGTCAGAACGGAACAACTAACGCGGGGACAAACGCTACAACGCAACAGAGCTGTGGAACAACATGTTCTAATGCGACTGGTGTGCAGAGTAATAGCGCAGGATGGGAAACGGCGAGTTGGAGTGCTAACAGTGTAACGAACGCATGTACAATTAAGAGCAGTGGATGTAGTGCAAACTACTATAAGAATAACAATGCATGTTTGACATGTTCAAGTGGAACGAATAGTAAGTACACATTGTCCTCTGCTGGAACAACAACAGTAAACAACTGTTACTTGACGACAACAGCAGGTAAATATATCAAACAGGCAGATGTAGGAACGGGGACACAAACAGCATGTACAGCGGGAAGTTATTGTCCAAGCGCAACGATATACTATGGAGGCACACATAATGCATCAACTCATCCTACATACGGTGGTATCTCAGGATGTCCTACAGGATATGGAAACAGTGCAGCAAGCAGTACAAAGATAGGTCAATGTTACTTGACATTAGCACTTGGTAAGAAGGTGGCGAGTGCAGGAGCAGGTATTGCAGATTGCGACGCAGGAAGATATTGTACAAAAACGAGCTCTGATAAGATTTATTACAACACGGATGGAGGTACGGCGGCCTATATAGGAACACAGTGTGTAGCAGGATCATATAGTGCAGCGGGTTCATCAGCATGTACAGCATGTAGTGCTGGTACTACGAGCGCAGCAGGATCAACATCATCAAGTGCATGTTCAGCATGTAGTGCGATAGATGGATCTGCTGGCTGGGCATCACAAAGCTGGAATAATAGTAACAACACAGTTACGAACTTGTGTACGACATCTGGATGTGTAGCGAACCGTTATAAGAGTGGCAACACATGTCCAACATGTTCAAGTGGAACGAACAGTAAGTATACATTGTCTTCTGCTGGCACAACGACAGTAAACAACTGTTACTTGACGACAACAGCAGGTAAATATATTACATCTGATAATGTTGGCAAAGGCACACAGAGTGACTGTACAGGAGGAAACTATTGTCCTGGTAGTGTAACCATCTATTATGGTGGCACACACAGTAGCAGTCACTTGACTTATGGAGGAAACACAGCATGTACAACATTGGGTGGGGGATTGTATAATAAGTCTGCAGCAGGAGCATCTGCGACGGCCAACTGTTATGCAGAAGTTGAAGGTGGTAAATACATAAGCGCAAAGACAGATACCACATTCAAGACATGTGAAGCTGGTTATAAATGTCCTGCTGGCAACGTGAATTGGGATAGCATAGGCAACAAGGCCGCATGTTCTGGCACTAACGAATGGCAAGATACAACTGGACAGTCAACATGTAAATCTGTGACAGACGGTTATTACAAGAACGGCAATACAGCATTACAGGCCTGTGGTTCTGGATATTATTGCAAAAACGGTGCCAGAGCGGTTTGCACCAGCGTTGGTGGCGGATTGTTCGATAAGACCGACACAACAACAGAATCTGTTGCAACAAGATGTTTCTTAACCACACCAGAAGGATCATACATCGCATACAGTGTTGACACCTCATTCACAACCTGTCAAAAGGGTTATAAATGCCCAGGTGGTAGCAAGGTATATTATACTGCTGCACCTGGTGGTCGCACAGCATGCAGTGCCGGAACATATCAAGACGAAACAGGTAAGACAACATGTAAAAATGCAGGTGACGGATACTATGTTGGTTCAAGTGCATCAGAATCCAGAACAGCATGTCCAACTGCAACAGGAACAGGTTGGGGAGTTCACACAACCAGCACGACAGCGACAGCATACAGTGCATGTTATGAAACACGTAATGCAACAAATATAAGTGATAAATGTGCAAGTGGTCAGTTAAAGAAGACAGCGGCAAGCGCAAGCACATGGAACACAGCGACAGCCAGTGTTGCATTCAATGCAAACCCAGGTTCAATCGTAACAGGCAGTGGCGATAATTTGACATGTACACAATGTAGTGGTGCGGTTTATAGTGCCGGTGGAACAGCGACAGAATGTACGGCATGTCCTGCACAGACGAGTGGATGGACACGCGGAACCGGAACCGGATGGTCTGCAAGAACACAATGTTATGAAAGACAGACACCTGCGCATTGTGAAAGCGGTACAGTACAACACAACGGAAGCAGCAACAGTAACGAATGGGCAAATACACTTAGTTTGGTAACAGCGTTGACAGCGAGCAATGGATACTATGCCAGCAACACAGCGACAAGTTGTAGTGCATGTCCAACTTTGACCGACAGTTATGCATATGTCAGTGGTACAGGATGGACAGCGATTACACAGTGTAAGGAACAAATGCGTCCAACGAACTGTTATGGTGGATATTTGACAAAGACAGCGAAGAGCGATGGCACATGGGATACAGCGGTATCAACATTGACAGCAAAGGCCGGATATAAGACCAGTGGCAGTGGTGATAATGCAACATGTACAGAATGTGGTAATGCATATTATTCTGCAAATGGCAACGGCGCAAGTTGTACGGCATGTACGACCGCAACAGGATGGGCCACATACACAACATCTACAACTGCGGGCACATACGAAGCATGTTATCAAACACAGACACCTGCAAACTGTGGAAGCGGAACAGTCAAGAGAACCGCCAGCAGTATAAGCAGCGGCACAATAACATACGGTAGTGCAAGTGTGGTATCTGGTTCACCATTATCTGCGAATGCGGGTTATTATGTGAACGGTGCGGCGTGCAGCGCTTGTGGTGGTAACAATTATTATTGCACCGGCGGAACCGCGGCACGTGCAACGGTAACCAGTGGATATTATTCAACCGGTGGCACATCAACAACACGTACAGGTCAATCAATTTGTACAGGTGCGACATATTGTGCAAGTGGTGTTCAAAACAATTGCCCAAGTGGATATGATGCTGATGTAACCGAAAAGAAGACAGCGAATACACAGTGCAAGATTTCTGTGTCGGGTGGTCATTACATTGGCACAGCGGGCCAGACCAGCAGTAATTGGGGAACATGCGGTGCATCATATTACAAAGAACCACATTTGGTGAACTATAATTCAACCAGTTCATGTTCATCATGCCCAAGTGGATACAGTGCAAATTCATCAACAGGCAAAGGCGCAATTAGCCAGTGCCAGATTACATGTGATGCGGGTAAATATATGGCAAATGGTACATATACGAAACTGGAATATTTACAAACAAGCGGAACACAATATATCAATACGGGCTTTGTCCCAACCGCAGATTTTAAACATACATTGGTTTTTGAATCAACCGTTGATCAGTCCGCAAATAAATATATTTGTGGAACAGGTACCAGCGGTGGACGTGGGGGAAATGTTCGAATAAATACTAATTACATAAACGGTATATATATCGGTCAATCATCACTGAATATCATTAGTTCTACACATACATTTAATGGAAAAACAACATTAGTTATGGATTTACATAATAATGCCAAGAACACAGTGTCATTAAATGGCAACAGTATTGCGAATTCAAATAAGGGAACGGTAACATCCAACAATGCATTGTATCTGTTTGCCAGTGGCGGAAGCAGTATCCCTGTTGGCATAAGAATTTACAGTTCTGTTATCGAACAAAATAATGTAGTTATTAAGAACTTAGTCCCAGTTCGTCGTAACAGTGATAATGCTTTGGGTATGCTTGATTTGGTGTCTGGTGCGTTCCTTCAAAATGCTGGTTCTGGAACATTTACTGCGGGGCCAGATGTAGAGGTAATTGGTGGAACATGTTCTAACGTTGGTACCGGATATTATGCTGCGGCATCTACGGTTGGTTACGGTACAAACGCAACACGCAGTGCTTGTCCAGACAGTTATACAACTGAAACCGAAACATCCAGTGCGATTACACAATGCTATCTGACTGTGGCGGGTGGTAATGTACGTAGTGGAACAAGTGGCACAACATTAACACAATGTGATGCGGGTACATACAAACCAAACCACAATGAATTCTATGGCACAAGTTACAGTTGCCCAGTGTGTGATGCGAACACATACAGTAATGCCGGCGCAAGCAGTTGTACAGCATGTGCAACAGCCAAAGGTTACAGAACCAGCGGTAATACTGCATCTGCTCACTCTGGCATCGCCAGTTGCAAAGCAACCTGTGGTCCTGGAACTTATGTTGCAACCGCGGGTGATGCATGCACTAATGTTGGTACAACTTATTGGGGTGCCGGTGGTGTTGTGGCCCAGAATGCGACTTTGGCACGTAATGCTTGCCCATCTGGAATGGTAACATACGGTTCGGGTTATGGTGCAAACGAAGCAGGCGATTGCGGACGCATCTTACATGCCGGTGACTATTCAATCTATCTGCGTTCAGTCAAAAAGACAACACCTTCGTTGAACGTAAAGATTGGCGATACTACATATTACGGAAATATGCATGTATTGGGAACAGGCAAGAGCGGACATCTGCATATGAATTATGGTGGTAATACATATCTCGTATGTGATGAAACGGGAAATGCATGTTCCGGCATCTAAAAACAAGAGGGGGACGATTGATTAACCTGGATTGATTACATTGAATTTGTGTTGTTTAGAAAAGTTGCTTTCCTAAACCGTATAAAAAAATGGCAACCGAATTTTTCCCGCAATGCCAATGTAAGAAATCCAGGATAAATCGTAAACAAGAAGGATAATTTAACCTGGATCGATTACATTGAAATTGTGTTGTTTAGAAAGTTGCTTCCTAAACCGTATAAAAAAATGGCAACCGAATTTTTCCCGCAATGCCAATGTAAGAAATCCAGGCTAAATTGTGCACAAGAACGATTGTTTTATGTCTGGTTTTCATAACCAGACTTTTTTTAATAAATATGATTATTCACTCGCTTCACATATGCAAAATAGAATAAAATAGAACAGAATAGAAAATAGGAAGTTTTCTTGTCTATTTTTATTACAAAAGACAACAAAGGAGAAACAATATGAAAAAATATGCTGTTTTAACATCAGTGTTAGCATTAGCCGCATGCGGTGGTGGCGGTGGTGGCAGTCACAGCGGAACACCAGGCGAAATACGTCCAACTATCACAGTGGAAGGATTCAACGCTGGAACAACTGTGAATGCGAACAATACACAATTAACAAATATGTCTTCATATACTGTTGATTATGGAACAAGCGAAAATGCGACAAAACAAGCCATGGTTAATTATGTTGCATCACATTTAGGTTCTTCACGTGGGTTGTTAAGTCGTGCCGCGACACGCAATTCTATGCAATCCAGAGAAGATGAATTTACACCTGAAGAATTCGCAGCAGCCGATACTGCGATTCGTGAAATGAAACAGGTTATTTATGACATGGTTGTAAAATCAGAAACAAGTGCATCTGCTTTGACACAATATGTCACAAAATACAAAAGCTATGTTGTAAACGCATTGAAAATGGCAGACCAAGCCGTTTCCGAAGATACAAGTGTTGAAGATTTGATTACTGCATTTACAACATTCAAAACAACAAATTCTTTGACATCCGACAATATTTTGGAGTTTGGAGATACTTTTGATAATCAATTTGGTATAACTAAACACAGATTGAACGAAGTTAAATTGAAAGACACAGGCACAGATGCGTTTTTCAAATTTACATTGGACAACACCGGCAGAATCGCATCAGTTGATTTGATGGAAAATCCAATGGCCGAATACGGCACATCTTGGACAGCCGAGGGCACACATGGTCATGATATCAAAATTGTTATCAATAACTCCGGCGTGGCAGAATCTGTCTCTGACCAGGGATTGAATCCTTTTGGTAACGACGGCGAATACAGAATGGGTGAAGCTGGTGTTTTGAACCGTACTGGTAATGGAAATGCCTTTACAAATACACTGTATCACTATGATTTCAGCGATTTGTTTGACACTTGGTCTAATTCAGCCGTCAGCGAAGGCGATTTTGCAGACATAGAAATCAACAGCGATAAAGCATTGACTTTGGCGGAAGCAAAACAAAAACTGAAAGATTACATCATCGAAAAAATTAACAAGAAATTACACAACCAAAATGGTGGTGAAGTTGACGGTGCTGTTGTCGCTTTCGTAGCAGCCGCTAACCATTACATTGACGCAATAAATGATTTGGATGAAATGCCAACGGCACAAACTGCAACGCAAACCGCAACAATGCATGGTGTGGGTAAAGATGTCCTGTTGAAATATTCCGATTTTGGTTATGCTCAAATGGTTCGCAACACACCAGAAGGTCCAGAATCTCAATACCTGACATATGTCGGTGGATATGATCAACGCCGTATGGATGTTTCTACACCTGATACTAATTTGTTGGCGGATAATTCAACATTTACTGGAACAGCTGTTGTTACAGTTGAAGATCATGATAAAAACAAAATCAACCACACTGAATCAACAGCCAGAGCTTTGTATCGCGATAATGCTGCAGTGTTGAAATACAATATTGTCAGCGGTGGCGATAAAGCCGTCAGTAATGTTGCACAACATACTTTGACCATGAATAATTTGACCGCAGTTGAAGGCACAACTGGAGGTAAAAACGATTGGTACAAAGTTGTTGTAACAGGTACAGAAAATAATCCAACTATGAACATCGCATTTGATGCAACTGGTAAAAACATTGATTCTAATTATCAGTTCTTTAAGATGAACACCTCCACAGGTGAAATCGAAAGAAATCAAGCTGACGGTATAGGTTCAATTGAACAAATTGTTAAAACCAATAATAATGCCAATGCCATCAACATGGTTAATGGAACTACATCAACCGTGGATGGTCACCACAGATTGAATGGTACTGCCAGTGCAGAATATTATGGACAAAACCCAGTTGATCCAACCGAAGCAACGGCTGGATTCTGGATGGATGAACGTTATGCAGATGATACTAACAACATCCAACATGAATTGTCCGTATATGGTGCCTTCGGTGGTCAAAAGGACTAATAAAAACAAACATTTGAATTTGTGGGTTTTGCCCACAAATTCGGTGTATTTTTATGATTAAACGTATTGTTTTAATTTTGTTGTTGTTAATTCAGCCCATGTTCGCATGGGCTGAATCTAATATTGATAATAATGATGTTATTATTGAAAATAAAAACCTGGCCGATAACACAACTGAAATTATGATGACACCAATGAACGCTGTTAAAATGGCGGGCAGATTGGTGGATGCTGGCGATTATGAACACGCCGCACAAATATTAACAAAAATGCCAGAAACAGACAATTTGGAAGTTGAAATTGAACGCTGGTATTTAATTGCGCAAATTGCCCAGCGAAACGGCGATTATGATACCGCTATACAAATTTACAAACAATTGTTAGATGAACAACCTGATTTAGTCAAAATTCGTTATGAATTGGCGCTGTGTTATATGGCAAAACATCAATGGTATCGTGCGGATTATCATTTAAGATTAGCTATGGCAGGAAATGACATACCTGATTATATCAAACAACAGATGTTATATTATCGATATATTGCGCGCAAAAACAAGCGCTGGAATGTGTGGTTTAATTTCGGGGCTGCACCAGATAACAATGTAAATCAAGTTTCGGGCGGAACTGAATGCGTTTCGTTCTGGGGTGGGGTATATTGTCACGATTTGGAAAGGCCTGAAAGTGTGTTTGGTTATAATTTCCTGTTGGGTGGAAATTACGAATTCGATTTGTCTGATAATTGGCGGTGGAAAAACGAAGCCAATATATACTCAAATATTTATAACAATCACAGGTTTGACGATTTATATTTATCCTTTGCCACCGGTCCACGTTATATTTGGGAAGATGGTGATATTTGGGTTGCGGGGACCGCTTCGCGCCGTTGGTATGGTTGGGACGAATATAATTGGTCACGCGGGGCGAAAATAGATTCTCATTATGATTTAACACGCAAATTATCCAGTGGTTTATCTTTGCGATTTACTGACAATATTTATGATGAAAACGGGCAATATATGGACGGACAAACTTATTCGGTCGCACCGTATGTTTCTTATTCTTTTGATTCTACAAAATATATGATTTTACGCGGTGGCGTGGACAGAGATATTACAAAATATGAACCTTATTCAAATTGGCGTTATACCACGGGTGTTGGTATCGGTGCAGAGTTGCCTTTGGGATTCAGTTTATATCTGGAACCAAGTTTTTCATGGGTTAAATATGATGGTGCACGTTGGACTGTGAAAAACATGACATATCAACCAGTCAAAGAAAAAGATTTTATACAAAGATATACCGCTTCTGTATCAAATAACAAACTTGATTTTTACGGGTTTGTGCCGACTGTAACTTTTTCATATACAAAGCGTGATTCCAATATTCATTCGCGTGTGTATGACAAATGGACAACTGAATTTACTATGCGACAAAGGTTTTAAAATAAGGGCTTGATTTTACGGGGTAAAAAGAATATTATAAAAACATGACAATTTTATTTATCAATTTTTACTGTTGTCGATAATTATGTTTTTATGCAAACATAGTGTTTGCAATATTTGTTTTCTTTTAATACAATAATCACATAAAAAATGAAGGAATTATATCATGCAAATTAGATTATTTAATACTTTGTCCCGTAAAATCGAAGATTTCGTGCCAATCAAGCAAAATCATGTTGGGTTTTATTCTTGCGGTCCAACCGTTTATCATTACGCACATTTGGGAAATCTGCGTACTATGGTACATAACGATTTGTTAAAACGTATGTTTTTAGCAAATGGTTTTGATGTTCACCATGTTATGAATATTACTGACGTTGGCCATTTGACCAATGAAGATGATGATTCCGGCGAAGATAAAATGGAAAAGGGCGCAGCGCGCGATCATAAATCTGTGTGGGATATTGCTAAATTCTATTTGGATGAATTTTTGCGCGACATGGACGATTTGAACAATATGCGCCCGACCGATATGCCACGCGCAACTGAATATATAACCGAACAAATCGAATTGATTCAAAAATTGGAAAAGTTGGGTTATACATATGAAATTCCAAACGACGGTATTTATTACGACACATCTAAATTTTTGGATTACGGTGCGTTGACCGGTGGTTCTTTGTCTGGACAAAGGGCGGGGGCACGTGTTGAATTTAACAATGAAAAACGCAATCCTACTGATTTCGCTTTGTGGAAATATTCACCAAAAGATGTCAAACGCCAAATGGAATGGGATTCCCCATGGGGTGTTGGTTTCCCGGGATGGCATACTGAATGCTGCGTTATGAGTATGAAATTGTTGGGTGAACATTTTGATATTCACACTGGCGGTGAAGATTTATCACGCGTTCATCACACAAATGAGATCGCACAGTCCGAACCAATTGTGGGAAAACCATGGGTTCATTATTGGGTGCATTTCAGTTTCCTGCTTGATAAAAGTGGCGATAAAATGGCTAAATCCAAAGGCGAATTTTTGGGCATGGACGCCGTTCGTAATCGCAACATAGACCCAATTATTTATCGTTATTGGATTGTGTTGGGACATTTTCAATCTCAATTGGCTTTTTCATTTGAAGCATTGGAATCAGCCGCCGCAGGTTATAAAAATCTGGTTCGCAAAATCGCAGATTTAATGAATGATAATTCTGGCGAAATTGACCAAGATTTGTATCAACAATGGCATGACAAGATTTTGGCACCTGTTTCAGACAACCTGAAAACCGCAGAATCTTTGGTTGCCGTCCAAGATTTATTGAAAGACAAAACCGTAAATAATGCGACAAAATTGGCTTTGATGAATTTTGTTGATGATTTGTTGGGATTGAAGCTGGTTGAAAACGCGAAAAAATTACATGATTTGGAATCTGCTGACGCGCCCGAAGAAATCAAAACTATGGCACAAAAACGTCTGGAAGCCAAGAAATCACGTGATTTTGCAACGGCAGATGAACTGCGTAATCAAATCGATAATGCAGGGTGGACAGTCATGGACACCGTCGACGGTTTCAAATTGGTAAAAAAACAATAAATTTTTTATAAAAAAGCACTTGAATATAGCGCGTTTTGTGCTATATTACGAACACGTCTTAAAAGAGGAATATTCATGAATTACCCATATATGCCTAAATCTACAGCCCTGTGGCTGATTGAAAACACCGCTTTGACATTCGAACAAATCGGCGAATTCTGCGGATTACACGAATTGGAAGTTAAAAATTTGGCTGATGCTGAATCTAATAAAATCCAAGGGCTGAATCCAATTATCAACGGTCAAATTACCCGCGAAGATATTCAAAGATGTGAAGCAGACCCATCTGCAAAATTGGTTTTGCGCGAAGAAATTGTGAAAGCACAAAAGGCACAAAATAAAAAGGGTGTTGGTTATACGCCAAAAATTCACCGCCAAAACCGTTTGGGTGGTATTTTGTGGATTCTTAAAAATTATCCAGAATTATCAGATGGTCAGGTTGCTCGTTTGATGCGCAGTACAAATCCAACTGTGGCTTCTATCCGCAACAAAACACATAAATCTTATTCTGCGATTTCTGTGCAAAGTCCATTGGTTTTAGGGTTGGTTTCTGAATCTGCTTTACATGATGCAGTTGCCAAAGCACAAAGAACACACAAATAATTTTTATTCACCGTTCCACCAAATAAAATCAAAGGTTTTTTCATGGCAAAAAAACTAGACGAAGCGACAAGATTACTGATAGATTCTTTACCAGAAAGTTTGAAAGAATTGGCAATTTCTGCCACTGAAATGGGGTATTTATCCAAAATGGATTTTGATGCCGCTATCCAGGCAGACGAAGTCCCAGACGAAGAACAAGATGAAGTTCTGGAATTCTTTAAACAAGATTTGGGGTTGGAAGTATTAGAAACCGACAGCAACAGTTTTTCACGCGATCTGGAAAAATACTACGAAGAAGATGACGAAAATTACAATCGCGATAAAACCCGCGATTTGTTAAATGCTGATGCCGAACAAGTTGACGTCAATGACGAAGATTACGAACATTATGCAAAACAATTGGAACGCAGTAATATCGGTAATTTGGCATTGGGCGTTCAAGATTCTGTTCAATCTTATTTGAAACAAATTGGAACAGTTCAATTGTTGACCGCTGCCGGCGAAATTGCTATTGCACAACGTATCGAAGCTGCATCTCGTTTGATGGTTTATGGTTTGTGCGAAAGCCCTATGACAATTCAAGCCATGTTGAATTGGTTTCAACAATTGGAAAATGGCGATATTCGTCTGCGCCATATAATCAATTTGGAAGTTATGTATTCCAGTGAATCTGAACAAAAATCTTTGGCTGTGTTGAATGACACTTTGAAATCCAAGGGCGTAGACCAAGTTGATGATTTAAATGACGAAGATTTAGATGATTTGGAAGAATCAGTCGCAACAGATGAAGATGACGAAGAAGAAGATGAAGATTTGGACGATGAAACCAAGAAAGATGATTCTCAACGCAGTTCTTCTGGTGTGCCAATTCCAGTAATGGAAGAATCTTTGTTGCCAATGATAACTGATTTGTTCACAAAAATTAAACGCATATTCTCTGGCATGCAAAAACTGCAGGCCAAACGTTTGGAAAATCTGTTGACTTCATCTAAACCTGATGACGCATTGGAAAAGAAATATACCAAAGCACGTTTGGAATTGTTCGAATATGTCGGCAAAATCCGCCTGAACGACGACAGAATTGCAGAAATTATGGAAAAGTTGACTCAACGCGACCAATTGCTGATGGGATTGGAAGGCAAAATGTTGCGTCTGGCTTTGGCTTGCAAAATCAAACGTGAAGATTTCTTGGCCGAATATGTTGGCAATGAATTGAACCGCAATTGGATAAAGAAATTGGCGAAAAACAAAAGTGTTGCATGGCAAAACTTCGCCAAGAAACATCAAGACGATGTTTTGAAAATACAAGACGATATCGCTGCTATCGCAAAAGAAACAGGTCAACCAACATCCGAATACAAAAAAGTTGTGGAATTGGTTCGCCGCGGACAAAGCGAAGCTGCCCGTGCAAAGCGCGAAATGATAGAAGCCAATTTACGTCTGGTTATCAAATTTGCTAAAAAATCCAGCAATCGTGGTTTGGGTCTGGATTTCTCTGATTTAGTTCAAGACGGAAATATCGGTTTGATGAAAGCGGTTGATAAATTCGATTATCGTTTGGGTAATAAATTTTCAACCTATGCTACAAACTGGATTCAACAGGGTATTTCCCGCAGTATTGCAGACCAAGCACGTACGATTAGAATTCCTGTGCATATGATTGATAACATACACAAAATACAACGTGCTTCTCGTCAATTTATGCACAAATATGGTCGTCAACCAACCGCAGAAGAATTGTCCAAGATTATCTATTTGCCTGTGGATAAAATCCATAAAGCAATGAAGGTTAATTTGAAACCAATATCTTTGGAAGCACCAGTCGGCACCGAAGACGACAGTTCCAGAATCGAAATTATTGCAGACGAAACAGCTAAAAATCCGTTTACATCTGCAGCCCAGAAGAATCTGCGTAAAATCGTTACCCAGATTTTATCTGAATTAGATCCAAAAGAAGAAACTGTGTTGCGTCAACGTTTCGGTATGAGCACAAACAAAACCAGCACTTTGGAAGAGGTTGGCGAATATATTGGGGTTACCCGTGAACGTATCCGTCAAATCGAACAAAAAGCTTTGAATAAACTGAAGCATCCAACACGCGCACGCAAATTACGTAGTTTCTTGGAAGATTAAAATCAAAGGCCCGTTTAACACGGGCTTTTGTTGATACATAAGGGGAAATATTATGATTATAGCAGTAGAAGGCGCAGACAAAGCCGGCAAACATACCCAAGTAATGAAAATTGTCGATTATTTGAACAACAAAGGCATAGCCACTGAAACACTTGATTTTCCACAATATAACGCGTATTGGGGACAATTTATAAAACGTTATCTTAACGGAGAATTTGGGGCTACACGTGATTTACCCGCAGAATATACTATGTTGCCTTATGCACTGGACCGTCAAGCCCACACAAACAAAATCAAACAATGGGTTGATATGGGCAAATGGGTTGTATTCGACCGTTATACTTACAGTAATGTTTATTCCATCGCAAAATTACCACGAAATCAATGGAACGAAAAAATTACGCATCTGGAAGATATGGAATTTAATCAAATGGGAATTATTCGCCCTGATCATAACGTTTATTTGTATTTACCAGCAGAAATATCTTATTCTATGCGTAATCATGGTTTAAAAGCATATCAAAATGGCAAACCAGATATTCATGAAAATGATTTAAAATTGCTGACAGATGTTGCCGATGTTTACAAGACAGTTGCTGCAACAAACAAACAAAATTGGACCGTAGTAAACGAAATTAAACCTGACGGCACACGTATGAATCCAGACGAAGTTTTCGCGGCACTGCGACCATTTATTGATACTATGATATCCAAATCAAAATCCACAAAAATACATACTAAATAAAAACTTTGTTTAATAAAAAACGGCACTCTGTGCCGTTTTTCTTTATGCGTTTTTATGCAGTGTATTATAAATTGTTCCTAAATCTGTTTTCAACAAAGTAGCCTTTAACTTTTCGGCTTCGTTTGTTTGATCTGCGCCTTTCAATATCTTTTCAAAATTGCGCATGAATTGGGTCGCCTGAGAACCGAATACTTTATCAGATTTTAACAATTCATGTATTTGCTTTTTGTTTGTAGCTTCAAACATTTTGACCAACCATTTGGCAAAAATCTTGCTGTCCCCGTCATTATATTTTTTCCATATAACATCTGGAATTTCTGTACCGATAGAGCGCGTTAAATCAACCGACAATTCGTATAATTTTTCAAACATCTTGTCAACGCTGGTCAAGAAATCTTTCGTGCTGACAGGTTTATAATTTGGGGCTGGTGCGACTTTGATTGCTTCCATAGGTGCAGACGCACGCGCAATCATCATCTGTTTATTCAAACTCTGCATCGCTTCAACTGCTTTGGTATAATCGGCCATCAAATCTATCATTTCCTGTCTAGATTGTCCCGCCAATGTTCCCAACTTAGTTGAAGAATCATTGATAGACCCCACAGATTCAGATATTGTTGTTTTCATCATTGTGATTTTTTCAACCAATGTATCCACAATTTTTTCTACATTATCACTCATTTCCTTTGATCCAGTTGATAAATCAGGCAGGGCCTTGTAATACTTTTCTATCAATTCAGACAAAGGTTGTAATTGTTGCATAGTGTCCGCAAACATTCTTATCAAATCTTGTGATTGACCCGATAATTGTGTATGAACTTGGTTCATTTGTCCCAATGCGTTTTGAACGCCATCGCCCATATCTTTCACAGTACCAGACAATTCTGTTGCAGCGGTCTTGGTTTTATCCAATGTAGTATTTGCGATTGTCGATATTTCACGCAATTCTTTGACCACATCTTTTGAAAAATCACCGACTTCATCATCATATAATTTTTTCAAATTATTCATTTCTTCGCCAACACTGGCAACATAACTTTGAACTTTCATAATAGATTCATCCAAAGATTCTTTTGTTTTTTCCAATGCACGCTGTCTTTTATCCACAGAAGATTCAGATAAACGAATTGCCCCAGCAACCAGATTAGATGTTTCGGTTAATTTGTTGACCTGGTTTGTTAATTCTTTGTTTGCCTGTTTTGTGAAACTGGATATCTTGGTTAAATAATCATTTAACAATTTATCATTTTGCTTCATAGTTTCATCGTATTCGCCCGCAGATGTTTTAACATTATTAAACCCGTCAGTTACATTTGTTGTTAAATCTGTTAAATGCTGCTGTAATTCTTGGGCAGATTCAGTCAATTTATTCATATTTTCCGATCCGTTATCAAATGAAGATTGTAATTGTTCGGAAATCTGCTTTTCAGATTCAACACATTGATTGATTTGTTCTTGAATCTTTTCAGATTTTTCAGAAACATTATCTGAAACACTTGTGATTTTATTTAACAGGGTATCCACATTTCCAGAAAACACATCTGTTATTTGTTGAACATCTTTCCAACCATTAGAAGAAACTATCGTTTGCAAACCATCAACTGTATTATCAAGGCGTTGGGACATATTAACAATCTTTTTGGTTGCGTCATCGGCTGTTTCAACCAATTTATCGTTATGTTCGGTTAATTCCTGTTTAATTTGCTCTATGTATGCAATTTGTTTTTGCAATGTATCTGTCATAGATTTGAAATTATCATCGATCTTGGTAATTTCATCTTTCAATAAAAATTGCAAAACACGGGTGGCATCTTGAATTTTTGCCGTTTCTGGATTCGTAATAAAATCTAATAAAGATTGCATAACCCTTTGAGATTTGCGGGAAATAAAAAATATAATTCCCAAAGAAACAAAAAATAAAAATGTAACACTTGATAATAAAATTAAGACAGTTTGATTCATGATTCCTTCCCCATTTATTTGATACAAACAAGACCCTTGCAGTTCAGAGAAATTTATACTAAAATATTTACGATAAAGCAAGGGTATAAATGTCAAAAGATAAAAAATTTTCACCAGATCAATTAACAGCAGCAGACCCAACCAAAAATATCTGGGTTCAAGCCAATGCAGGTACTGGAAAAACAACTGTTTTAACCCAGCGTTTGTTATGTATTTTATTCAGGAACCAACATAAATTAGATGAAAATATGCCGGGCATTTTGTGTTTAACATACACAAAAACAGGGGCGGGCGAAATGCGCAATCAAATATTGGATGAATTACGCAAATGGTCGATGGCAGATGATGAACAATTAACAGATTTATTATCTGATGTTTCTGTAAACAAACCTGCCACTGCGGAAGATTTGGCATATGCGCGAAAAATATTTTATTTTTACATTGATAATCCCCAGATTTTAAAGATAAAAACAATTCACAGTTTTTGCGAAGAGATTTTGCGTCGTTTTCCATTGGAAGCGGGCCTGAGTCCATCTTGGACACTGATTTCAGATTCAGCTCAAAACACATTATTACAGAACACTTTTGAAAAAATGATAAGTTCTTCATTTGATGATTCCGAGCAATCAACCAGAATTGTTAATGCGTTTGACCGAATATTAGATTTGAAATCAGAAGGGTTCTTGTTTGATTTACAATCGTCTTTAAATAAACATTATGCATCTTTTTTGGCTGTTGATGACCCAGAAAAATATCGCGAATATTTTATTGCAACAACTAAAAAGATTTTGGGTGTAGATACCCCCATAGATATGTCTTTTGACATCGAAAAATTGAATAAAATCATTCAACAAGCGGACGAATTATCGAAAAAGAAAAACGCACCAGGTTTCTTAACCGATATTGTTAAAATTACACAACAATATATTGAAAATAGCGCAGATTTTGAAAAATACAAAAATGTATATTTAACCGCAACTAACATCGTCCGCGACTGTATTTCAAAGCGCGATTTCTTAACCGAAGAAGCAAACAGGATTTCGACCATTACACAGTATTTAATGAACCAACAAACCTTTGATGATACATTGGCTTTGTTTGATTTATCTATGGCTTTTGCGAATATATACCAAAAAACAAAACACGAACAAAACTTGTTAGATTTTGACGACCTGGTTATATACACGCATAAATTATTTTCAAAACCCGCAACTATGGGTTGGGTGTTATCACAAATGGACACAACTTTATCACACATATTGGTTGATGAAGCCCAAGACACCAGTCCACAACAATGGAAAATATTATGCGCATTGATGCAAGATCTGGCGATGGACGACAATAATTTTATATTTGTTGTCGGTGATACAAAACAATCTATATTCGGTTTTCAAAACGCAGACCCGGTTGCTTTTGCAACCAGCAGGGAAGCAATCGCCGAACATATAAAGCAAAATTACCGCGAATTTCAAGAGGTTACACTGGACCAAAGTTTCAGATCACTTAAACCAATTCTTGAAACCGTAGATTATTTTTTCAAAGATCCATTCATAGCACAATCAACAGATTTTCATAATAACGACCACAAAGTAACCAGAGAGGCCACAAACGGCCTGGTCGAAATGCACAATATTTTTGAAACGGAATCAACCGGTGTTAAAAAGAACAAAGAATATGCACAATTGATTGCAGATAAAATTGAATCTGTGATAAAAACAGAAAATTGTTCACCCAAAGACATCATGGTACTGGTTCGACAAAGGGAGGGTTTTTCGACACCGTTATCTTTCGCTTTGAAGAAAAAAGGAATAGACACAGCAGGCAGCGACAGAATAACTTTACCAAAATTTCCAGTGATAAAAGACCTGTTACATTTGGTAAGATTCTGTATAAACACAAAAAACGACTATAGTTTATGTTGTGTATTAAAAAGTCCTTTGTTCCGTTTGAAAGAAGCCGATATTTTTAATTTATGTAAAATTAAAAAAACGGATAAAAACCTATCTATTTTTGATATTTTACATGATACATTTCCAGATATTTATGAAAAATTACAAGACATATTAAACCAGTCAAAAACTTTATCACCATATTCATTCTTTACATACATTTTGAACAAAGATGCTAATCGTAAAAAATTAATTTCTGCATTTGGCAATCATATAATCGATCCATTGGAAGAATTTTTAACAATGTGTTTGGCATATGAAAGAACACAGCCTGGAACTTTATATCATTTTATTAAATGGTTTGTAACTGGTGACACACAAATCAAACGCGATATGGACACATCCCAGGGCTTGCGCATTATGACAATTCATGGCAGCAAGGGTTTGGCATCCAAAATTGTTTTCTTGATAGACACAACTTCGTTCCCGAAAACAAATAAAATTTTGGATGTAAATTATTTGCATAACAATCCAAACTATGATGTGTGGTTATGGAATACAAATTCATCAAACGATCCTGTATCTGATATATTACAACCAATCATTGATAAAACCAAGAAAGATGAATTGGCAGAATATTATCGTTTATTATATGTTGCCATGACCCGCACCCGCGACCAATTGTATATTTACGGCCGTGAAAATTCCAAGGCAAACGAAATGGTGTGGTATAACCAGTTATGGAATGTATTATCACAAATTCCAGATGCACAAACAGAAGACGGAACAATAAGAATTACACATGACACAAAATTTAACTGATTTTTTAAATAAATACGAATCAAAACAATATGCAATTCGTGGCGGCAATAAAACGCACGCATTGTTGAAACATGTTATTATTGACACGGACAAGGTTTCAGGCGATGCCAATCTTGTTGCAGAAATTCAACAACATCCTGATTTAACTAAATATTTTTCATCATCTGCAAAAACAGAAGTTCCTATTGCGGGCTATATCGACGGCACATTTCACAGCCGCCGCATAGACAGATTATTGATAAACAGTGATACAAAACAAATTGATTTTATTGATTACAAAACGGATACAGATAAAACAAAATTTATTAGCGAATATAAAAAACAGTTATCAAATTATGCCACTTTATTAAAATCTGCTTACCCAGAATATAAAATCAATGGGTTTATTTTATGGGTGACCGATTGGGAATTAGAATCAATTTAACCAGAACAAGAAAAGGGGAAAACAAAATGACAAAACAAACAAAACAAGTACAAACTACAAAAACAAAAATTATAAACATAATTCGTTGGATTTCGTTATTACCTGTGGCCTGCGCGGAAATATGGGCAATCTGGTCGTTGGTTACTGCCATAGAACACGAATATAATTCCTATTACAAACGCGCCTATGTAATACCTGCATATGCCGACAATATATATAATTGGTGCATGGTGGCTTTGATTCAAGTAGCGCCGTTGATTGCAATATTTTTCACAACACGGTTTTTGGCCCCAAAATATAAAACGGCCACCAGTTTGATTGTGGTGGGGTTAAGTGCTGTATTTATGTTATGTGTGTTCTTTTATGGACTGGCACATATAGGGTATTAAAAGTCTTGAACGAAAATAAAAAAACACTATAATTTCAGGCATGTTAAATACTTTACACGTTTCTAATGTTGTTTTAATAGATAAACTGAATCTGGAATTCGGTAATGGTTTAAATATCATGACCGGTGAAACAGGCGCGGGTAAAAGTATTTTGTTGGATGCTTTATCTTTGGCGTTGGGCGCACGATCAGACGTGGGTTTAATTCGTTCTGGTTGCGACAGCGCGTCTGTGATTGCTGAATTTGATTCTATAAATGATATTACAAAACAGATTTTAGACGAAAACGGCATTGAATATGACGATCGTTTAATTTTGCGCAGAACTTTAACAACTGACGGCAAAAGCAGGGCGTGGGTTAATGATGTTCCTGTGTCCATAAAAATTTTGAAACAAATTGGCGATGAAATGGTTGAAATTCATGGTCAATTTGAAAATCATTCTTTATTGGATGTAACAACGCATTTAACCGCTTTAGATGAATATGCAAAATTAAAAAATAACGAATTCAAAACTATTTTGGGCCAAACAAAATCTGCATATAATGATTTGCATGAATCCCAAAAGAAATTAAAACAACTGACAGAAATTCTGGAAAAATCAGAGGCCGAACGTGATTTTCTGGAACATAATGTGGATGAATTAAAATCATTAAACCCACAAATTGGCGAAGAAGACGAATTATCAACCAAACGTTCCGCCATGATGGATGCAGAAAAAAATTCAGCCATATTAAATGACGCGCTGGAATTGATAAAGGGCAACGGGAATAATCTGGACGAACAAATTTGTTCTGTGGCGCATGTTTTGGAAAGAATAAAAACCACACCAAATCCATATACCGAACAGATTGACAGATTATATGATGCTGCATCTACCGTTGCAGAAATATCCGAACAAATAAAACCAGAAAACACAAATATCGAAGATATAGATTCAATCGAAGAAAGGTTATTTGCGATACGCGCTCTGGCACGCAAACATCGGGTCAGTGCGGATGAATTGCCCGCAAAACTGATAGAAATGGAACAACAATTAAATGCCATTAACAACAGCGATTTTGAATTAAAACGTTGCAAAGCGGATGTCGAAAAAAACACAAAAATATTCAATGATTGTGCAAAACAATTAACCGCATTACGCGAAACCGCTGCATCCAGCATGCGCCAGGAAATATTAACCGAATTGCCTGATTTAAAATTAGGCTCCGCCGATTTTATGGTTCAAATCGATACAGGGGAACCATCTGCAACAGGGATTGATAACATAGTGTTTATGATAAAAACCAACCCCGGAACACCATTTGCACCATTACACAAAATTGCATCTGGTGGTGAATTGTCCCGTTTAATGTTGGCTTTGCGGGTGGTACTGAACAATCCAAACAATCATAAAACTATTGTATTTGATGAATTGGATACAGGAATCAGTGGCGCAACCGCATCGGCTGTGGGACAAAGATTAAACAGATTATCAACCGCCGAACAATTATTGGTAATAACTCATTCTGCCCAGGTTGCTGGTTTTGCAGATAAACATTTCAAAATTTCAAAACAAAGTGATGACAAAACCACAACCACGACAGTTAACGAAATATCTGGCGATGACAGAATTAACGAAATTGCCCGAATAATCAGCGGGGCAAAGATAACCGCTGAATCAATTGCAACTGCCAAGACACTTATCAAAGATTAAAAAACCGCCAAATCGGCGGTTTTTTTATACTGTTTTTATATTACAGAGTTTTTTCACTGACACCCAATGTCTTTAAAGCCAATATTTCATCTGGTGTTAATTTTTTACGTTCCGCTTCCAAATCAACCGAATTTTCTCTCAGTTTTTTCAATTCTTCGGCACGTTTTTCCATTTCATTGGATATATTAAAGATTTCTTGTTGTTGTGGGTTTGTATTATTATCAGCTTCATACCAATCCATTTCGGCAACAACAATACGTTGACCTTTTTGTACAGGATTTGCCATTTCTATATAATAATATCCATAATCCCATGCATTTTCATATGACATTATATATTCACCAGCCATATCTGTAACTTCCCATGCGTTTGCACCCATACTGCGGGTTACAGGTTTAATATTAATGTCATCACGTTTCAAATATGCCAATATTTTCGCTTTCACAAAACCATTCAAAGGTTTTTGTGGAATACGATTTGTACGTCCATCTGCTAATTTTGTTACTTTTGCTTGTCCCATACTCATTTTATGCCTCCTTGGTTTTTATTTGTTGTGTATATTATAATACATAAAATATTATTTGTCAAGTTTTAATACGCCGTCCATAAATTCTATGGTTGCGGGGATGGCCGTGTTCGTACTTATTATATTATTATCCTTGTCACGAACTATTGCATATCCACGTTGCAACACATTTTTATAACTTAACGAATTTAACATTTGCCCCATATGTATAACAGATTGATTTAACGCATTAAATCTGTTTTCCAGAATTGTTGGGAAACGCGATACTAAATCTAATTTTTGACGTGCAGATTGTAATTTCGTCCCCATAATCAAAGACAAAGTCTTTGCGACATCATCCAATCTTTGCGATTGTTCCATTAATAATTGTTTTGGACTTTTAATATTTATATTCGCAACTTTTTGTTTAGCGTTCACCAATCTGGTGGTGAAAGCAGCGGACAATCTGTGTGATAAATTATCCAATTCTTGAATCAAAGATATTTTTGTTGGCACAACCATTTCAGCCGCACCAGTTGGAGTTGGCGCACGAACATCCGCAGCAAAATCAATCAGCATCCAATCAGGTTCATGTCCCACACCTGAAATCAGTGGTATATGGCTGGCCGCAGCAGCACGAACAACGTTTTCTTCGGAAAATGGCAATAAATCTTCCAATGCGCCACCACCACGCGCAACGATAATAACATCTACATTATTCATTTTGTTGAAATATTCGATACCTGCGGTTACTTCAGCAGCAGCGGTCACCCCCTGAACAGTTGCGGGATACAATAATACATGCACCGGGAAACGTTCACGCAATCTGTTTTGAATATCTTGAAATGCGGCACCGGTTGGACTGGTCACCACACCGATAGTTTGTGGAAACCGTGGCAAAGGTTTCTTGCGCGATGTATCAAATAGCCCTTCGGCCGCCAATTTTTGTTTACGCATTTCCAGCATTTTTAATATTGCGCCGACACCCGCCATTTCTATTGAATTTACAACGATTTGATAATTACTGCGCGCGGGATAGGTCGTAAATTTACCGGTAATTATAACCTCCATCCCGTCTTCCAATTTAAAATTTACCGGGGTACTGCGCCAGATAATAGCATTTATCGCGGAATCTTTGTCTTTGATTGTCATATAAACATGACCAGATGTCGCACGTGTAATCTGGGACAATTCACCACGAATTCGGATTTCAGGGAACGCGGTTTCTACAACTTTTTTCAACAACACAGACGCATCAGTTACACTGAATATCGTATCAGGTTTTATAAAAGGTTCTGGTTTTTGCAACATACTATTTCTTTTTATATTTTTACCACCGCTAATTATATAAAAAATGATACTTTTTTGCAAATTTAATATTTATATAGAATACAGAATAATAAAATGCTATACTATTCATATGCAGAAAATTACTTTATATCATTTAACCAAACCTATGACACCTGAACAGGCGACCATATTTGCCAGTGATTTAAATAAAAACATCACTTTGCCACCAACCATGCCACTGGGCAATCAATCCAATGGATTTTTCTTTTTCACAACGCGTGATGGGGTTGATAATCATGTTAAATTTCAACAAGAAAAAAAATCTCTTACAACTGCATCTGCGACAAATTTATACCTTACGACCGCACAAATTGATTTGAAAGATGCAAAATACCCGAATTGGCAATTGGATTACGAGGCAACAAGAGATTATTTCTTTGATTTATTTCTTAAATATTTCACTGCAACCCAAGGCAAATTTCAAGGTATCACCATATCTGTAAACAAAAACACATTACAAGTCCAAAACGGTGAAAAATTTATGCGATTACGCGAATTCGGGGCCGAACATTCTGGATTAATAGAAAAACTGGTTCAATATTTATACCTGAAAGATAAAAATTTTCAAATTGAATATAACAAATTGTTACAAGATATCATGACTGGCAAAGGGGATGACACAACCGGATTTGCGGTCAAAACCACTAAATGCCCAATTCTGTTATCTTGTGAAAAAATAGAAAACACCATACAACCTGTGCAAAGTTCTCAAATTGCAAAATGGTTCAACAGATATAGCAAAGAAAAATCATAATTCTGTCAACGGCCAACGGGGGCGGGGCGCCACAGGTTCCTGTACAATATTACCAACCCTGTAATTTTCAATTCCAGCCCAAGCAATCATCGCACCGTTATCTGTGCACAAATTCATTGGTGGGGCTGCAAATAACATATTTGATTGCTTTGCCAATTCTTCCATCGCGGCACGAATAGCGCTGTTTTTGGCAACACCACCCGCAACAACCATAGTTTTAGGTGCGGCTTTGCGTACCCGTACATCCTTTAATGCATTGGTTAAACGATTTGTTATACAATCAACAACAGATTGTTGGAAAGATGCACAAAAATCATTTATAAATTCTTCATTTATATCTGTCTGTGGGGTTTTATCCAATAACATTCTGGCCGCTGTTTTAATACCAGAAAATGAAAAATCACACCCAGGTTTATCACACAACGGACGTGGAAAATGGAATCTTTTTGCATTACCCAACTGGGCGCGTTTATCCACAATTGGACCGCCAGGATACCCCAGTCCCAACATTTTTGCAACCTTGTCAAAGGCTTCGCCGGCACTGTCATCCAAAGTTTGTCCAATCAATTCATATTTACCAACATTATGAACCAATAAAATCTGGCAATGTCCACCCGAAGCCAACATCAATAAATAAGGAAATTCGACATTGATATTTGTTGCAGAATCACTGGCAGATGCGGCACACAAGCGTGGAACCAAAGCATGTCCTTCCAAATGATTGACCGCAACCAATGGTTTATTTTTCGCGTTTGCAATACCCGTTGCAGACATCCAACCAATCAAAACACCACCAATTAAACCTGGCCCCGCAGTTGCAGCAATCACATCTATGTCATCTATGGTTTTGCCTGCGCGTTCCAATGTTAAACGAATAACTTCATCCACAGCCAAAATATGCGCACGCGCAGCCAATTCAGGAACGACCCCACCATATTTTTGGTGTTCAGGAATTTGAGAATAAATAATATGCGCCAATATGTTTCTGTCGCTGTCGACTATGGCGGCACTGGTTTCATCACAGGATGATTCTATACCCAAACATAACACAGGTTTTTCATTTCCAATGTGTTCATGTTCAGTATTTTGTCCCATATCCATACGAATAATATTTTCTTCACTCATTTTATTTTTAGCAATGCTATCCCTAAATTATTCTTGTTTTTCATACGTTCATTAACATATTCTTTGAAATCTACATCCAAAACACGACCATGTTGGCTGGATGCGTGTCTTAACATGCCATTTGGCAATAAAAATCCCAGATGTGCCACAGAAATGTCCGTTCCAATTTTCTTTACTAAATTTGGATTGTTTATAACAAACAAAACCACCAAAGGTTTGTCTGTCGTTATATCCTGTAATTCGGCATATGGTATATATTCCAATTTTCCAGATTGTTGTGGAACTTTAACATCTATATTATGAACCGTTTTGAACCAAGATTGTTTATCCACAATAAATTCGCGAAACTTTGTTTTACCATATTTATTGCTGATATTTTCAACAATGTCTTTGTTGTTTTGCACCCAATCTAATTCAGTAAAATGGTTGCGGTTTACAAAATCTATATTACCATCTTTGTATCTGATTTTAGTCAATTTTTCCAAATCACCATCCGCCAAAGATGTTTCAACAAATGTTACACAATCAAATGCATCAAATCTTATCAGCGGATCAGTATCTGGCAATTTTTCTTCGCCCAATGGTTCATTAACATATTTTGCACCCAAATATTTATAGCCAATGTATTTATCGGTCGGCGCTTTTGAACAACCAACCACAACCAAAGCGATTAAAATTGCAAAAAAATTATTTTTCATTATCTTCAGTTGTATTTAATTTAATACCATTATAGCACAAAACAACAGCATCACGAATATTCATCTTGGCAGAATCTGGTAATTCTGCAATTTTTGTAACACATTCCAACAACAAATCTTGGTCTGTGCTTTTTGAAACAATACGTTTAACGGTTGCAACCTGTTGTGATTCAGACAACGAAGTCCATTTTGCCAAACTGGAGTTTTCAAAAGTGTAGGTTGGTTTTACAAAAAATCCCAAAACAATTAAAACAATCAAAACAAAGCCGGCCAATGAAATCTTGATAATACGTTTTATTTTTTGCAATTTACTTTTTGGCATTGTTTTTACTCACATTTTTCCAACCAGACATCATACGCATCATTTTGCAATGGGTTTTGACCAGGTTCATTACGGTTCATCCAACCACTGAAAATACGATTGTCTGATTTAGTGTAAATTTCAATAAATGCAAAATGATTTTCTGCATCAAACGGATCAGTTTGTTTGCAACTTCTGGTTATCAAAGTCAAACCATCATAATGAACAGTTTGGTTAACTGGCAAAGACACGATCTGGGTTTTTCCGGCGGCTTTGTCCATAATACGAACGACGGCATTACCTTGGTCAACATATGCAAAACCTGGGAATGTATAGAAAAAACCAAAGGATAAAACAAATAAACACAACATTTTAGAAATGTTCATTTCAATATCCTTTGGTTTTAAATAATTATTTGTCTTCAGATTTAGCAGCGTTAGCAGACAAATCTTCAACAATACGAGCCTTTTTGCCAGACAATCCACGCAAATAGAACAATTTCGAACGACGGACTTTACCGACGCGAACTTTTTCGATTTTTTCGATTGCTGGGGTATATAATGGGAATTTACGTTCCACACCAACACCGTAAGATTCACGGCGAACTGTGAACGAAGCATTATTTCCATTTCCACCATCGCGTGCAATTACAACACCTTCGAAGATTTGGATACGGAATTTGTCCCCATCTTTAATTTTGACATGAACTTTGACAGTATCACCAGATTTAAAATCAGGTATTACTTTGTTACCTTTCAATTTAGCAACTTGTTCTTGTTCAATTTTTTTAATAATGCTCATTTTAGTTTTCCTTTATTAAATCCGGACGACGTTCTTTGGTTATTTCGTCCGATTGTTGTTTCCGCCACCGTTCGATATTGCCATGGTGACCGGACAGCAGGACTTCTGGGACTTTACGTCCACGCCATACTGACGGACGGGTATATAATGGCCATTCTAACCCGCCGATTTCGAAGCTTTCGTTTTGGGTGGCTTCATCACCACCGCCCAATACATTATCTAACAGACGAACGGCACTGTCAATAAAAACTTGTGCTGCAATTTCGCCCCCAGACAAGATATAATCCCCAATGGATAATTCTGTTATATTATACTCTTCAATTACCCTTTGGTCAATACCTTCATACCGACCGCAAAGCAGGGTATAAACCTGGTTTTGTGAATCATTAACAAATTCACGAACCATTTTTTGATTTAATGTTCTGCCACGTGGGGAAAAATATATGATTTTTCCAGGATTTTTAATAGAATCTATGGCTGCGCCCAATACTTCAGGCATCATAACCATGCCGACACCGCCACCAAATTGTTCGTCATCGACACTGCCATAGTTATTCGTAGCAAAATCACGAATATTTATAACATCATATGTCCAAATCTTTTTATCCAATGCACGTCCAACAACCCCTCCTGACAGGGTTCCTGGAAACATTTCTGGGAAAATAGTTAAAATGTTAAAATGCATTGTTTTTACTCTGTTTTTTATCTCCAATGGAAAGTACATTTGTTGCAATATCTGCACAAACTCTGTACGCGATGAACATGTTCTCTGATTTCATCAATTTTCACAGATGTTGGAAAATTGAATATATATGTATCCTTGTCATTTTTATCAACATTAAAACTGACCGGTAATGCCAAAAAATATTGAACACCTGGGCATTTTCCAGGTGATGTTGTACAATTTTTCCAACACACCATAGTGGCATTATTTTTTGCCGTCTTTACTTCTTCGTCTTTTGATGTTACATAAAATTCTTTCATTTTATCTGCCTCTTTTCATATTCTTTCTTTGCAACCAGCACGAAACAAATTGATATTATTCTTTAATTCTTCTGCTTTTTCAGAAACAATCGTAAATTTCACATTTTCTAACTCACAATTATGTAATACAGTATTTGTTCTATTTTCTGTTTCATAATGATGTCCATTAACCAAAACCCATTTTACGATTGGACATTGACTTAATTCAACATTACAACTGCATTTGGCAACCTGCTTACCATTTATAGTAAATTGTTTTATCTGCATTTTTATTTCCTTTATCTTATCTTCCTGGGTTGATTAAATGATTTTTAACGCAAAAGCCATAGATTTCTTCTGCGCAAAACAAGCCACCAAAATTGATACGAATTCTGGCGGGACGAAATCTTTTGTCCCATGTGTACACAGGATGTTTTTGACGGCATTCCGTACATGTTTTTTTCATTTGTTCCAAGCTTTCTATGACTTTATCTTTATCTACATATCTGTTTTTTGAATGCAACAGTGCATACAATGGTTCTATGCCACGAAATCCATTATTATTAACTGTTTTGGCTATACTGAACACATCTTGATCTGTCGCTTTGGCAGCCAATGGTGTTTGTCTGTATATTTCACAATCAACCAACCCGCACGGACATCTTTGTTGTAATTCAATTTCTATTCTCATATCTGTACCTTTACTTTTATCTACTACCACGGCCCGCATAGTTTCTGTGTTGGCAATTTTTACAATTTTGTTTGAACAATTTCATATCAAACAAATGATTTTTGTTGTCTTCTGGTTGAAAAACAAATACATCATCACCAATACTGAACGAAACTCTGATTTCCACATCTTTACTGTTTAAATCTTTGATATTATTGCAATCATAGACATTTAATACATGATTTGGACCTTCCAGTTTAAAATGACAATGCATACGATATCTTTTTGCATTCCCCATGAAAGGTGGCTTAACAAAATTCATATTTATATTTTTTGTCTTTTCCATGGTTCAAACTCCTTGGTATGTTTATTTAGCGTTTTGGACATGACTTACATTCATCTATCATTGCACGGGTAAATGCGTCACGACAAAATACAGTTGCTTCTACTTTTTCGTTGTCCATGCTGTGCACCGGGGCATTTTTTATAACATAATGTCGGGCAGGGCATAAATTTGAATCAACATCACATTCTTTGTTATAAACACATTGTCCATTAACATAAAAACGTGGCATCGTTTAACCTATCTTTGACCTTTACCATTACATAATTGACATTCAGCACATATTTTTGCCATATTTGCATTTCCCCAATCATATGCGGAACGATTTTCAAAATAAGGTTTTGTATAAATAATCAAATCACCAGTCATTTGATATAAACCTGGTTCACTTGCAATATATTGATTTCTTTTGCAATCTTTGTCGCTGATGCCGTCTGGGCATTTTTGGACACTTATTTGCACATTTGTAGGTCTGTACATTTTTATTTCCTTAAACTATTATTCAATTGTTATTATACCTTTGTCTAAATCTACCTGGGCATCATGGAAAGACACCATATCACCATTATCTAATTCAATAATATCACCCGCACCAAAATTTTGAAAACAATCAACAATACCTATTGTTTTACCATCTTGGACAACGGAAAAACCAATTAAATCAGATTGATAATATTCACCATTGTGTAATTCAGGTAAATCTGATCTGGATATAAATAACTGGGTTCCACGCAATGTTTCTGCAGTATTTCTGTCGTTTACACCGTCAATTCTGGCGATAATCACATTAGAATTTGGAACAGGGCGGACAAAATGAAAATCTTTGGTCATAACATTATCACTGAAAACCGCCAGTTTTTTAAAATCCAGCGGTTTTTCAGTAAATGTCTGAACACGGAATTCACCCCTGATACCTTGGGGGGCAACTATTTTTCCAACCAAAATTTTTTTATCGTTTTGCATAAACCTTACATTCCACGCTGTAAATCGATACAACCTGCATCTTTTGCCAATATAACACGAAGACTTTTTATATATTCTATTTCGTCTATATTGTTTTCAACAGCATATAACACCATATTTTTAAGGTTCATTCTGTATGAACCAATCAGATTAAAACGTTTGCTGGCACTTTCGAAATACAACCAATCAAAAACCTCATCTAATGCCCTCATATATTGAGCATAGGTGTATTTTTGATTTGGGTGCCACACTATATCGTTTTTATCGTGAACATACAGTGTTTTTATCTTCATTACGCAGCTTGTTCTTCTGTTGCAGGTGTTTCTTCTGCAGGTGCTTCAACTGGAGCTTCTGCTGGGGCTTCTTCTACGGCAGCTGGTTCTTCGGCTGGTGCTTCTGCAGCGGCTTTGGCTGCAGCTTCGGCAGCTGCTTTTTCTTCAGCTATTTTTGCCAATTTATCAGCTTTGTCTTTTGCCTTCATTTGAGTTTTTTCAGAAGGTTGATTTTTCTTTGTTTGATTTGGAATTGGTTTTGCAGCAACTACGCCTGCATTTGCCAAGAATTTGTAAACACGGTCAGATGGTTTTGCACCTTTGGACATCCATGATTTGATTTTTTCAATATCCAAAATAACACGTTTTTCGTCAGTTTTAGCCAACATTGGATTGTATTTTCCAACTGTTTCCAAAATATTACCGGAATTACGTGCGTTTCTGGAATCTGTGACGACCACGTGGTAATAAGGACGTTTTTTTGCACCATAACGTGCCAATCTGATAACTGTTGCCATATTTAAACTCCTTTATTTGTTTCTATGTTCAGTTTATCTTGTTTCCCGCGATAACGCATACGAAAAAACGCCATCAAGAGCGAAAACTCGCCGGTTGATGTTCCTTGTGCATACCGCACACAGGGTTTTCAGTAATGGCAATCTTTGGGATTTGCAGGGCAATTATGTTATAAAAACATTGAAAAGTCAAATGATTATTACATTTGTCTGCAAAAATCATTTCTGCATTGTTTCCAATATCTGTTCTTGTGCAAATTATATTGTCTGTATTGTTTGGTTTGTTCGGTTACATTTACATTTCCATTTGCACCAACAACCACGTCTATCTCGTAATGTATAGCAAATAAAGTATCGTTTCCTTTGCGATTATTACACAATTTATGTGTCGGCTGTAAATTATACAATTCGCTGGGGCCACCAAGAGATTTTGGGATTTTATGATCCCATGAAAATTCCATAGGATGTTTATTATTTGAATACTGTTTAATAGGCTTTCCGCATAACTGGCATATTGGATAAATTTGATAGTCAGCCAATATAGTATATAATTGTTTCATCTTTTTGCGGTTAAATACTTCTATCAAATTGTTGTATTTCATTAAATTTGTCAGAAGTTTTTTTGTGTATTTGACTAAATCTACTGAATTTATGAAAACACACCTATGTTTACGTTGGACCGACATTAAAAGTTCCAGAATTTGTTTGACTTTCTCTTTGCTCATTTTATCCAAAATCACTCTGGTATCATACAATACATCATAAATATCTTTATTTGTCATGTCCTTAACACCTTGATTTTACGTTTTATATTATGGTCTCACGAATTAAACGCATTCAACCCAGAATTCATAAAAATCACAAGTTTTTAACTGGACATTTATTTTTAAACCATATACAATAATTGACACTTTGCGGGCGTGGTATAATGGCAGAACGAAAGCTTCCCAAGCTTTAGACGAGGGTTCGATTCCCTTCGCCCGCACCAAAAAATAGAATTGACCTTGTGTTAATTATATTTTTGGTATATGACGATGGAAGCAAACCCGATAGAGTTGCGCAGCAACGAAGGGGTCGGGACGTAGCGAAGCGAAGTGAAAGGGGCCCACGGAATGAAATGAGTGGGAATTACATTCCCTTCGCCCGCACCAAGTTTGAAGTATGTTTTGATTAAGGTTTATCACCATGAATGTTGTTATCGAATCCATAAAATATAGACGCAGTATCAGACAATTCAAACCTAATATGATAGAACAAGATAAAATCGATCAGATTGTAGAGGCTGGTTTATATGCCCCCAGTGGCAGAAACCAACAAGCCACTAAAATAATCATCGTAAAAAATAAAAAATTAAGGGATAAATTGTCGGCAACCGTTGCGAAAATCAAAGGCAAACCATCTGATTTTGATCCTTTTTACGGTGCACCTGTGGTTTTGATTGTATTAGCTGACCAAGATTTCTTTACAGGTATTTATGATGGGGCTTTGGTTATGGGTAATATGATGTTAGCAGCGCACTCTCTTGGTCTGGGCAGTTGCTGGGTTCATTATGCCAAAGAAGAATTTGAAATGCCTGAATACAAACAAATATTACAATCTTTGGGCATAGGCGATAATTGGGTTGGAATTGCTCATTGTGTTTTGGGATACATTGATGGTTCTGTTCCACAACCGTTACCCAGACATGAAAATCGCGTATATTCAGTTGATTGATATATTGATATAAAGTTTGTTAAAAATTAAAAAGCCAGTTTTAATCTGGCTTTTTTTATCTACAATCTTTCTTTTGTAATAAACGCATTTGTCTGTTTAGTATTCTGTTTTTGTAAAGACACACACGTGGCCAACGGTTTCTGGCACGACACATATTCATATAACGTCTTCTGTATCTTGGTGGGTACATTGGAATATCAACATGTTCTACCGCTGTGTATTTTAATGCCATTTCAGCTTCGACAGATTTCACAAATTCCAACATACGTTGTTGGTCTTCTTCTGACGGCTCTATTTGTGCTGCAATAATTTCCGCTGCTTTTTTTATCAAAGTTTCCTTATCTGTATTTTCATCAACCCCATTTATAGCCACTGTAGCCACAACCACAGGATGTTGTTTCACCAGGTCTTGCAAACGCATACGCGACAACATATAAATTTCATATCTCATGTTTGGTGTCTCAACAATCGCAAAAACTTTTGTCTGGTCAAAATCTGTCATAATGAATAAATACCTCTTGTTTTTTACCCGTAAAATGATACCCTAACTCTATTATTTGTCAAATATTTTTATTATTTGATTTTTGTCTTGCATTGAAACCTTGTTTTTTGATAGCATTGTTTTGAAAGGGAAATTTATTACAAAAACAAAGGAAGGGAAAATGTCTATATCAAAACTTTTCACAAGCATATTTGCAATGTTTGCTATTTTCGGCACTAACGCGTTCGCAGCCCCAAGTATCAGACAAATTGGTGTATCAACATCAACCGCAACAACTGGCACTGCAAAACCGGCCGAATCGAATACAGAACGCGCTGCAACAACCGTGGCTGTAAAACCAGCTGCAAAACCGGCTGCAACGACATCAACGACAACCACTTCTGATGATACAGCTCGTTTGGTTGGTGTTCCTTTCGTTGTTGGCAAAACATCACACAGTAATAAACAAAACAATTCTAAAACTTCTTCTGCAACTGCTTCTACTGAATTGAACAGCTTGCGCGAACAGTTGGAATCTTTGCAAAATGATTTCGTTGCATTGGCAACACAAAATTATGTAGATCAACAATTGGCTAATATTAGAACAGAAGCAGCCCAAGCAATTGTAGAAGCGAAAAACAACATGGTCAGCCAAGAAGTTTTGACTCAAACGGTTGATAACGCTGTTAGAGATTTGGCTTCGAACGAAACAATCAGCAATGCTATGGATACAAAAATTGCAAATCTGGCCAACCAAGTTGATACTAAATTAAGTAAAAAGATTGAACAACCACAATTGACTTCCGCAATATCTGACGCTGTTGGCAATTTGGCTTCAAATGACACTATCGTCACTTTGAAAAACCGCGTTGACGGACATGATACAGAATTGGCTAAAGCTGTTAAAAAGGATGACACTACATATTTAGATTCTTATGTGACAACCAAAAATTTGGCATCCAAAAACGATATTACGAACACTTTGGGTGATTTGAAATTTACAGTTGATCAAAATGCAAAACAGGTTAAATTCTCTGTCGGCAATGATTCAACCCAACACAAATTTGCAGATATCGCTGATTTGGGCGGAACTCCGGGATGCTCTTCCAGTGTTTCCACAGAACCTGATTCTGTGAACAGACAAATGAAGGTTACAACAACCAATTCATGCACAAATGAAACCGACACCAAATATATTCCATACGGTGAAAACGCAAAGGAAATCACTATCGAAGTTGATGATGGTGCAATCAAATGGAAACGTGACGGTGAAAGCTCACACAAAATCGTTGATATGGCCGATTTGAAAGGTCAAGACGCAAAAGAAATCAGCATTGAAGTTGATGACGGTGCAATCAAATGGAAACGTGAAGGTGGTAATGCACAAAAGTTGGTTGATATTGCCGATTTGAAAGGTCAAGACGCAAAAGAAGTCAGCATTGAAGTTGTTGACGGTGCAATTAAATGGAAACGCGATGGCGAAAGTTCACACAAAATCGTTGATATGGCCGATTTGAAAGGTGAAGACGCGAAAGTCCCAGCATTTAAAATCGAAGGTGAAAACCTTATGTACAAAGCCGACAAAGACAGCGGTGCTGAATTTGTAACTTTGGGCAAAGTCAAAGGTGACAAAGGTCAAGACGGTGAAGGTTTAACAGCACAAGATCGTGAAGATATCGAAGCAGTTAAAACTGTTGGAACATATTTCACAAATGGTTCTTTGCCAATAGAAAAAGTTACAGGTTTGCAAAATGCTTTGGCAAGCAAATTAACAAGTTCTGATTTGGCAGACTATGCTAAATCGACAGATGTTTCTTCAAACATTGCGACAGCAAAACAGGAAGCAATCAACAGTGCAAAAACAGAAGCATTGAACGCTGTGGCTGCTGAATATGCTAAATCGACAGATGTTTCTTCGAACATTGCGACAGCAAAACAGGAAGCAATCAACAGTGCAAAAACAGAAGCATTGAACGCTGTGGCTTCTGAATATGCTAAATCGACAGATGTTTCTTCAAGTATTGCGACAGCAAAACAGGAAGCAATCAACAGTGCAAAAACAGAAGCACAACAATATGCAGACCGTACTTTTGCAACAACTCAAACTGTACAGAATCTTAAAGTGTCTGACTTGGACGGTTCTGACAAACTTGTTCAAAAGAGTGATAAATTGGATGCTGTGATGGGCAAATTTGATGATTCTGGAAATCTCAGCGAAGGTTTCAAAACAGAAGTTGCCAACGCTGTTAGCGATAAAGGATTTGTTACAGAAACCAATTTAAATGCTAAACTTGGTGAAACAGCCTCGTTCCAACAGATGTACAATGCTTTAAGCAGCAAAGGGCTTATTACAAAAACCGAGTCTGGTGAAATTGTCGCCACTGACGAAACACCAGGTAACTAATTTTTGTATTCATATGAAAAAAAATGACCGTGAAAACGGTCGTTTTTTTTATCTGCTTATGCCTCTGTCTTTTTGTAATTCTTCTTCTATGCCATCAGCAAACTTTAATATCGAACGATACACAGATTTGTTTGGCTTGTTTTTTTGCATAGCATTTATTTTTAGTCCTATTAAAACACAAACATCTCTTCTTAACATTGCATCCGCAGTTCTGTACAGCGAAAATAACCTGGACAGCAAAGCATCCCATTTATCTTTCAATGGGTCTTTTGTTTGACCGAAAAATTCCCTTTTGTTTCTGCGATCTTCGTTCATAGGCAATGTCTTTTAGTCATTTACAGGTATTTGCAAAACTTGTTTTGGAAAAATCAAGTTTGGATTTTCAATATCGTTGCAATCAGCAATCAGCGAAAACAATGCACCTTTGCGCAAGAAATTGCGAGATATAACCCATAAACTGTCGCCACGACGAACAGTATAGAAAGTATCATCACATCCTGTCATTTCTGGCATGATAAATTTGTGTTCAATATTTTCAATAGTTTTGCCTTCGTCATCATGCAAACGGACATTGATTTTATATTCTTTGCCTGATTGCAATTTTTTAACATCAGCACCAAAACCAAAAGTTCTGTAATCAGAAACACGTGCAGAACCAATATATTTATCATTCAAAGTCAAAGATACACGCAATCTTGGAATTGCTCGGCCTGTGACAACGATACGACCATTGCTTAAATAATCAATTTTAGAAACAGTTAAATCTTTGGCTGCGCCTTCTGGGGCCTGCAAAATTTTATTTCCGTCTTCTGTCATCAACAAAGAAACAGATTTTGAATAATCATTTTCAGGGACATATAAAAACACAGAATCTTTAGATTTTACATCTTTGTCGGTATCAATCAAAGAAACCACATAATTACCTGGTTTTAATTTAGAAGCAGGGGAATAAACAAATTCACCTTTGGTATTTGTGTGTTCTGTGGCAACAACTTTTTTGTTTATCAAAATAGATACATTTGATTCGGATTGTGTACGACCAGCAACAACAATATTGCCCATTTTATCAATTCTGACTAAATCAAAGGTTGGGTTATCAACAACAACTGATTCTGTTTTTTCCACAGGTTTAATGATTGGTTCTGGAATATTTGGAACAATCACTTTCACAGGTGTATTGATTTTGAACAACATAACAAAAACTGCGATTGCGACAACAAAGCATGCGCACATAATAGGGAACCAATATTCAGCCAACACTGATTTGTTTGTTCTGTGGGCTTCGGCTACAGCTTTTTGTTTTTCCTGTTTTTGTTCATTTTCATGTTTGTTAAAAACATTAAATCTGCGCAAGAAAGCACGTGTAAAAGCACGGCGATTGCTTAACCAAGATTGTTGGCGATCCACAGCGCCATTTATCATTTCATCTGTTGAACGTTTTGTTGTTTGTTTTCTGGTCATGTCTTTTCCCTTAATTTGTTGTTTGACAAAATTATTACAAATATTATTTATTTGTCAAGTTTTTTGTGATATAATAATGACTATAAAAAAACACAGGAGATTAAATTGCGTTCAAAGAAAATAGGTATTATGACCACAGGTGGCGATTGTTCTGGATTAAACACTGTTATTCAACGTGTGGTTGACGGATGTGTGCAAAGAAAATGGAATGTCATCGGCATCAAAGACGGCACCGACGGATTATATCAAAATCCACCAATTACTGTCGATTTATCACACGAAACATTTCAATTTGCTTCGTCACATTTGGCGGGCAGTATTTTATCAAACGGAAACGCGGGTAATACTAATTTTGAATCATCTGCACGTGCCGGAAAATTGGGTACTTTTAACAAAAGATTACAAAAATCTATACGTGAATTGGAATTAGATGCCATGGTTTTAATTGGTGGCAACGGCAGTTTATCTTTGGCACACTTGTACCCAGAAATTTACAGCGGTTTATCATTGGTATGTATTCCAAAAACAATTGATATGGACGTTCCAAACACAGAACGCACAATCGGTTTTGATACCGCAGTCCAACAATTAACCGAATATTGCGATCAATTATTGCTGACCGCGCGCAGCCATCACCGCTGGTTTGTTGTTCAAACAATGGGACGCGAATGTGGTCAATTGGCGTTGCACGCAGGTGTAGCGATTGCCGCAGATGCTATTTTAATTCCAGAAATCAAATTTGATGTGGATAATTTGGTTAAACACATTAAACAATCTAAACGCGATTACGGTATTATTATGGTATCCGAAGGAATCTCTATCCGCGGTCATTCTGGCAAACCAGCCGATATGGTTTCGCGCAAATTGACCGCCGCTGGAATTGCCAATCGAACCGCTTTCCCTGAACATATTCAAAGGGCGGGGGACACATTGGCATCCGACAGAATTTTAGCAGCAGGATTCGCAGATTGTGCATTACATGCAATTGAAAATAATGAAACATATGTCATGACAACATTCGAAAATGGTGATTTCAAAACCATTTCTTTGGATGACTTTTTCCACAGCGGAAAACCAGAAAAAGACCCAAAAATTCTTGGCGCCATGACATCAAACGCATATGTAGAACCCGATAATCCACTGTTACGTATTGCCACAGATATGGGAATTTACATTGGTGAAAAAAAGAAATAAAAAATGCCCGAATGGGCATTTTTTTAATTACAGTTGACGAACACCAGTCAGCCCAGCAATCGCTTGACGTTGTTTTTCGTTAAATTGTTTTAATATTTTCGCAACACCAGCTTTGTCAATTTCTTTAGATGTCTTATTATCTTCAATACTGTATACATACGCACCATTATCACAGCGTTTCAGGCGGCTTAATACAACTATATCTTTACGATGACAACGCACTTTGACATTATATTGAGTAACCACAACTTTTCCCCACACAGGACTGGTACATTCAACACTGTTGTCTGTATAACTGATTGCACGAACCACAGCATCTTGATATTTTTGATTTACAAACTCTTCAACTTGTTTCCCGTCTTCGGTCGCCAAATATTGTCTTTTACCTTCCGCAGTTTTAAAATATTCCTGGAAAGTCAATTCTTGGGTGTATTTACCGTCTTTTTCTTGTACAGCCATAATGAACTCCTTATGGTTATCAAGAAATATGGTATTATAAAAATGATATTTGTCAACAAAAAACCGGCCTGGCGACCGGTTTGTTTGTAATCAACTAAAACGATTATTTTTCAGAAAAATCAGCATCTGTTGCACCATTTGCGTCAGATTTATTTTCTTCGTTTGGTGTGCCAGATTGTTGTGCTTCCTGTTGTGCTTTATAGACCGCTTCGCCTAATTTCATGGCTTTTTCAGTCAAAGCATCTGTCTTTTCTTTCAAAGATTCAGCAGTTGCATCAGCTTTTGCTAATTCATCGCTTAATGCTTGTTTTGCATCTTCGATTGCTTTTTTATCTTCAGCACTGATTTTATCCCCATGTTCTTTCAAAGATTTTTCAATACTGAACACAGCAGTTTCGGCTGTATTTTTAGCTTCCGCCAATTCTTTCTTCTTTTTATCTGATTCTGCATTTGCAGCAGCTTCATCAACCATACGTTTGATTTCGTCTTCCGACAGCCCACCATCAGATTTAATAGAAATTGCCTGTTCTTTGCCGGTACCTTTATCTTTTGCAGATACATGAACGATACCGTTCGCATCAATATCAAAAGAAACTTCGATTTGAGGCATTCCGCGTGGGGCAGGTGCAATACCTTCCAAATTAAATTGACCCAACAATTTGTTATCTGCAGCCATATCACGTTCACCCTGGAATACACGAATTGTAACAGCAGATTGATTATCTTCGGCTGTACTGAAGATTTGAGATTTCTTGGTTGGAATTGTTGTGTTTCTGTCAATCAAACGTGTGAACACACCGCCCAATGTTTCGATACCCAAAGACAATGGGGTAACATCCAACAACAAAACATCTTTGACTTCGCCTTTTAAAACACCACCTTGGATGGCTGCACCCAATGCAACGACTTCATCTGGGTTAACGCCTTTGTGTGGTTCGCGGCCAAAGAATTCTTTCACAGTTTCTGCAACCTTTGGCATACGTGTTTGACCACCAACCAAAATAACTTCGTTGATTTGAGAGGTTGTAAGGCCAGCGTCTTTCAAAGCTTTCTTGCATGGTTCAATTGTCTTTTCAATCAAATCAGCAACCAAAGATTCGAGTTTTGCACGTGTC